>JAGDWA010000023.1:1716-14041 GCA_023269735.1 Thermofilum sp. | reverse complement strand
CTGACTCTGCTGATTCTTAGGCCGGCGTAGGCCAGCGCTTCCTCCAGCTCCTCAAGCGTCGGCACCTTCCCCTGCAGGACCAGTTGGTCGTTGAAGACCACGGCGGGCAGGCTCTCTATACCGTACTTCCTGAACTCCGCTGTCGCGATCCTGCCGAAGTACTCCTCCAGCTGCCTAACGTAGTACGGGAAGTCCTCGGCGCTGCTCAGCTTCTTGATCCTCTTGACCTCAACCCTGGGCCTCTCCCCCTTGACGTTGCTCACTATATCCCTGATCATCCTGACCAACTCATCGTGCTGGGGGTCGTTGCAGATGTAAACCCTGAGGCTGGCCACGCGAGACCCTCCCAGGGGGGAGGAAATGACTTTCGCTGCAGGTGAGCAGATTAAAACCCTCCCCGCGCAGGCCTCGCGACGCTTATGAGCTACGTGGTGGGGGTCGACATAGGCGCCACTTACACGCGCGTGGTCCTGGCCGACTCAGACGCACGGATAGTGGATCGCGATAAGTTCGAGACGCCACGGGAGCACCCCCTGGCGCCCACCGCGGCGATAGCGGAGTCCGTGCGCAGGCTGCTCAGGAGGAACAGGGTTCCTGAGGGGGCGCTGAGGGGCATCGGCATAGGCTCGATAGGGCCGCTCGACATGAGGAGGGGGATCATAGTCAGAGCGGCCAACCTCCCGCTGGAGAACGTCCCCATAGTGAGGCCGCTGAGGGAGGAATTCGGCGTCCCCGTGTACCTCGTTAACGACTGCGTGGCCGCCGTGATCGGTGAGCGGTTCTTTGGGGCCGGCAGGGGTCACGACGATCTTGTCTACATAACGATAAGCACCGGGATAGGAGGGGGCGTATACGTCAACGGGCACCTCCTCCTGGGGAAGGACGGAAACGCCCACGAGATAGGCCACATGGTGATCGACTCCCAGGGCAAGCTCGTCTGCGGCTGCGGCAAGAGGGGGCACTGGGAGGCGTACTCGTCCGGCAGCGGCATACCCAAGCTGGCCAGGCTGCTGGCGGGGGAGAGGCCCGAGCTGGCCGGCGAAAGTGAGCTCAGGACGCTCGGCCTCGAGAGGGTCTCCGCAAGGGACGTGTACGACGCAGCCAAAAGGGGCGACCGCTTCGCAGTGGAGGTGGTTCGGGAGGCCAGCCGCTACAACGCCATGGGGGTAGCGAACGTCATCAACGTGTACGACCCCTCCTTAATAACGGTGGGTGGGTCGGTCGCGCTGAACAACGTGGAGCTGGTGGTGGAGCCGCTCAAGGGGCTCGTCCCCGAGTACGCAATAAACAGACCACCCGAGATCAAAGTCACGCCCCTCGGCGACGACGTCGGGATCTACGGGGCCCTAGCGCTGGCGCTGGGCCTGGAGACCCTCCCGAAGGGCTTCACCCAATGACCCACTTCGTCTCCTCGCCCCTATCGTAGAGCCTTACGCCCAGCTTCGCCAGCTGGTCGCGGATCCAGTCCGCGAGCTCGTAGTTCTTACTCATCCTCAGCCGCCTGCGGACCTCCACGATCACTTCGACGAGCTGCTCGAAGGGCAGCTCGGGAGCCCTAGCGAACACGCGGTCCAGGACGCCGATGACCCTGTTGAACTCCTCGAGGAGCGAGTAGGCCCTCAGAACGACGGCTGCCTCCGGCCTCTGCAGCACCCGCGAGTACGCGAGGGAGGTGAGCTCGTACACGTAGCTGAAGGCCCTGCTCGCGTTGAAGTCGTCGTTCATGGCCTCGTAGAACGAGTCCCTGAGCCCCTCCATCATCCGCAAGGTCTTGACCCCCTCGTCGCTTAGGCGGAAGCTGCACTCCCCCTTCTCCAAGATGTTGCGCAGCTCGTGAGCCACCGCCAGCAGCCTCTCGTAGTTCCTCTGAGCCTGCTGCAGGGCCTCCTCGGAGAACTCGAGGACGCTCCTGTAGTGGGCCGAGGCCAGCCACAGCCTGACGACCTCAGGCTTCCACTTGGCGAAGAGCTCCCTCAGGGCGACGATGTTCCCCAGGCTCTTCGACATCTTCTCTCCCTTTACCGTCAGCATCCCGGTATGGAGCCAGTACTTCACCCACGGCCTCCTACCGAGGGCGGCCTCGCTCTGGGCCCGCTCGTTCTCGTGGTGCGGGAATATCAGGTCGCTGCCACCCCCGTGTATGTCGAACTGCTCCCCGAGGTAGCGTGTGGACATGACGCTGCACTCTATGTGCCACCCGGGCCGCCCGGGCCCCCAAGGGCTCTCCCACCACGGCTCGCCGGGCTTGGCCGCCTTCCACAGCGCGAAGTCGAACGGGTTCCTCTTCTCCTTCACGAACTCCTGCTCCTGTCCCCACAGCTCCCTGCTGAGCCTCCCGCTGAGCTCACCGTAGCCGTCGTACGTCGATACGTCGAAGTACACGCTGCCGCTGGGGGCCACGTAGGCGTTGCCCCTATCGATGAGCAGCTGAATGAACTCGATTATGTCGCCGATGTGCTCGGTCACCCTGGGGTGGAGGTCGACCTTTATGTTCAGCCTAGAGAGGGCCTCCAGGTAGTCGCGCGTGAACGCGTCGGCCACCTCCCTCCAGTCCCTCTCCTCCTCGTGGGCCCGCCTGATTATCTTGTCGTCTATGTCGGTTATGTTCTGGACGTGGAGGACGTCGTGGCCTAAGAGCTTGAGGTAGCGTTTGATGACATCGAAGGCGACGTAGGTCCTGGCGTGGCCCACGTGCGTGTAGTCATAGACGGTGGGGCCACAGACGTACATCAGGACGCGGCCTTGGCGCACCGGCCTGAACTCCTCCAGCCTCCTCCCCAGCGTGTTGAACACTCGCAACACAATGTGGGGACCCCGCACACCCTGGGGGGATCCGCTATTAATCCTATTTGCCCCCCTTCTTAGCTTCGTAGGCTGCCCTGATGAAGGCGGCGTAGATGGGCGAGGGCCTGACGACCCTGCTCTTGAACTCGGGGTGGAACTGGACGCCCACCACCCATGCCTCGCCAGCCAGCTCGATCGCATTCACGACCCTCCCCGCCGCATCCGTTGCCGAGATCACCAGGCCGGCATCCCTAGCTTTGACCGCGTAGTCCAGCACGATGTGGTACCTGTGCCTGAACCTTTCCCTTATGACCTTCTGACCGCCGTACGCCTCGTAAACCCTGGTCCCCTCGACCAGGTAGACGTCGTGGGCGCCCAGCCTCATCGTGCCCCCCTTGGTCGCAACGCCCCGCTGCTCCGGCAGCAGGTCGACCACGGGGTACGGAGTGCCGGGGTCCACCTCGGTGGAGTTGGCCCCCTTGAGGCCCATCACGTACCTGCAGAAGGCGACGAAGAGCAGTTGGGCGCCGAAGCAGATGCCGAGGAACGTCTTCCCCCTCTCTATCGCGTACCGGGCCACCTCTATCATGCCCTCAACCCCCCTCGAGCCGAAGCCGGGCGTCAGGAGGATCCCGTCCGCCCTCGCCAGCTCCTCCTCCACGAGGCCGGGGTCCTCCTCGAACCTCTCTGAATCCACGTGCTTGATCTTGACCCCAAGACCCTGATGGGCCGCTGCGTGCTTGAGTGCCTCGTTGATGCTGATGTAGCTGTCGTGTATCATCGTGTACTTCCCGGGCATCGCGATGGTCACGAAGTCGCGCGGCGACTTGTAGAGCCCCACCACCCCCTCCCACTCGGCGATGCGCTCAGCGTCTCCCTCAACCCTTTCCAGCCTGAGGAGCCTCGCTAAGTACCTGCCCAGCCCCTGCCTCTCGAAGACCAGCGGCAGCTCGTAGACCACCTCCAAGTCGGGGTCCGAGATGACGGCCTCGGGGGGCACGTTGCAGAAGAGGCTGATCTTCCGCTTGACGTCCTCCGTGAGGTAGTCGTCGGAGCGGGCGACTATTACGTCGGGCTGGAGCCCCATGCTCTGGAGCTCCCTCACGCTGTGCTGGGTCGGCTTCGTCTTCTGCTGCCCCACGGTCCTCAGGTAGGGCACCAGCGTCACGTGGACGAGCGCCGTGTACCCTGGCGGCATCTCCAGCCTGAACTGCCTTATCGCTTCGAGGAAGGGCATCGCCTCGATGTCGCCAACCGTCCCTCCCACCTCGACCACGAGGACGTCGGGCCTGCAACTCTCGGCGATCATCCTGATCCTGCGCTTGATCTCGTCCGTCACGTGCGGTATCACTTGTATCGTCCTGCCGAGGTACTCACCCGTGCGCTCGCGGAGGATCACGGTGAGGTACACCTGCCCCGAGGTGATGTTGTGGGAGGGGTGCATGTTCGCGTCGAGGAACCTCTCGTAGGTCCCGAAGTCCTGGTCGATCTCGGCGATCGCGAACTCGTAGCCGCGCGCCGGCTCGAACCGCCAGACCTCCTCGCAGACGAAGACCTCCCCGTGCTCCACGGGGTTCAGGGTGCCCGGGTCGACGTTCAGGTACGGGTCGATCTTGATCATATCCACCTTGTAGCCCCTGAACTGGAACAGCTTCGCTATCGAGGCCGATACGACGCCCTTCCCGATGCCGCTCAGGACGCCGCCCGTGACGAAGACGTACCTCGTGTTCATGCTCACGCACCGCTCGGCTTAAGCACGCTCTTCACGAACTCCTTCAGCATTAGGAGGTCCCTCACGTGCACGAACTCGTTTTCGGAGTGGACGTTGGACTCGCTCCTGATCGCGCCGAAGGCGACGACAGGGATCCCGACGGCGTCGAAGAAGGTCCCGTCGTTGCCCCCCAGCTCGGCTGCTACGCCCACCTCCCCCTCGATCCCCACTGCCCTGTAGGCCCTCCTCGCCGCCCCGACGACCTCCCTGACGAACTCCTCGTCCTTCGCGTACCAGCCGGGCTGCCCCCACGCTGTGACCTCAGCTTCCACGCCCAACTTAGCCGAAGCCGAGGACACGAAGGAGTAGAGCTCGCTGAGGGCCTCTTCCAGCCCCTCCTCGGGGAGCAGCCTCACATCGAAGCCCAGCAGGGCCTCGGAGGGTATGCGGTTGTGCTTCTCTGGCTCCCCCGGCGCCAGCTTGAATATCGTGAGGCTGAACCGCCCCCACACCCGGGGCACGGGCGACCCTGGTGGGGCGCCGAAGCGCGAGAGCTTGCTGGCCCGGTGCGGCTTGTAGGTGCTGAGGAGCTCGTGAGCCAGCCTCACGGCCCCCTCAACCGGGTTCACCGCCCTGTGGGGGTAGCCAGCGTGGCCCGAGCGCCCCCGGACCCTAATCCACCCGAACACCACCCCGCTGGCGCCCACCGAGACGTACTCGGCCCCCGCGTCCAGTATGATCGCCCTGTCCCACCTGTACCCCGCGTCGAGCAGCGCCCTCACGCCGAGCCCGCCCACCTCCTCGTCGCCGGTCACGACGACACTGGGCTTGTACCTCAGTGGTCCCCCCTCCTCTGCTAGCTCCGCCAGCGCGGCGAGGCTGGCCACGATGGCGGACTTGTCGTCGGCGGCGCCGCGGCCGTAGACCCTGCCGTCCACCACGCGGGGGTCGTAGGGGTCGTACTCCACGCCCCCGAGCCTCCAAGGCCCCCTGGCGGGGACGACGTCGTAGTGGCTTACGAGGGCCAGGCTCGGCCCCGCACCCGGCCCCTCAACCAGCACAGCCGGCACCCTGCCTCCGACCGCCTCGAGCTCTACGACCTCCGCCTCGAGCCCGCCCTTCTCCGCCAGCTGCACGACGGCCTTTACGGCTTCATCGTAATTGCTGCGCAGAATCCTGCCGTCCTCAGCGACTGTGACCTCCGACCTAACCCGGACGAGCCTGCACAGCTCCTCGACCAGGTCGAACCTCACGCACGCTCCTCCCGATGCCCAGCTTAAATGCTTGGCCCCCTGCACCATCGCACCACGCAAGCCTTAAACCCCTTCCCCCGCGCCACCCCCTGGGCCGGTAGCTCAGACTGGGAGAGCGCCCGCCTTGCACGCTGCTGCTAGCAGCCGAGATCGCGGGAGGTCCCGGGTTCAAGTCCCGGCCGGTCCACCACCCCGCCGGGGGAGAGCCGCACCGGTCTGCCCAGCTGGCTGGGCTTCGACGGGATCTCGCTGCCCCCACCCATCCTTGAACCCGCACCTGCGGCCCTGCACGTGAAGCGCTATTAGGCGCCGGCAGCTCCACCCCCTGTGTTGGAGGCGGGGGTGGACGAGGCTGGGAGGGGGCCGGTGATAGGCCCCCTGGTCGTGGCCTGCGTGGTGCTGGACGAGGAGGGCCTCGCCGCCCTAAGGGGGTTGGTGAGGGATTCGAAGAGCCTGACCGCGGGCGCTAGGCTGCGGCTCTACTCACTGATCCAGCGCGTCGCCGTGGAGGTCGGGATCAGGAGGGTGGACCCGGAGGAGGTCGATGAGGCTGTAGCCAATTTGGAAAGGGGGCTGAACGAGCTCGAGGCGATGGTTACGGCCCAACTCGTGGGAGGCCTGCGGGTGGCGGTATCGAGGGTCTACGTGGACTCCCCCGACCCTAGGCCGGGGAGGTACGCTGAGATTGTGCGTAGGCACCTCCCTGCGTCCAGGCGGGACGTCGAGGTAGTGGCCGCGAACAGAGCCGAGAGCATTTTCCCCCACGTGGCTGCAGCTTCGGTAGTAGCCAAGGTGGAGAGGGACAGGGCAGTGGAGGAGCTGAAAAGGGTCTACGGGGACTTCGGGTCGGGGTACCCCTCCGATCCGAAGACCAGGAGGTTCCTCGCCGAGGCCTTAAGGAGGGGCGAGATCCCCCCGATAGTGCGCAGAAGCTGGAGGACTCTCCGGGGGCTGATGGAGCAGGGCTAGCCCCGGGCTCAGCTAATTAAGGGGTACCTGTGGTACCCTCGATGCGGTTGGGCGAACTCGCGCTAGCAGTCACCTTCGCGCTAGTGGTCGCCTCAGCGATCGCTGCGGCTCAGCCGGGATCCTCGCTCGTAATCGAGGGGCCGGTGGAAGACGCGGCGTACAGCGGAGGGCTGCTGTACGTAGGCTTTGGGAACGGAACCCTGGCGGTGCTGGACGGTGCGCGGAGGGTCTGGGGGATCGACCTGCGCGCCCGCGGCACGCCGAAGATCGTTGAGAGCGCCGGCGACGACAGCGCTGTCGTGCTCACCGACTCCTCCCAGCTCGGCTTGATCATGGGGAACGGTAGCGCGCGCTGGATCAAGCTCCCCCTGGACCCCAACGCGGTCGCGCGGGGGAAGAGCGGCCTCGCGTGCGCCGGCGAGAGCACTCTCGCGTACGCGGGGGGGATGGCGGTGCTCGTGAGGTTACCGGAGCTTGAGGCTGCGGAGAGCTTCAGCGTCCTTAACACTTTCCTCTCGGGTAGGCTGGGGCCGGGGGGCAGCGGCTTGCTGCTAGTGGGGTTCGACACGTTCTGCCCCGCGTGTATCATGAGTGAAGAGAAAAGGGTCATCCTAGTGGGGCCCGGAGAGACCCTGGGCTTCATCGCCAGCCGGCTCCGCGACGCGGCTGTCCTGTGGCGCCTCAACTGGCTTGCCCTAGCCCACTGGGACTCGCTCAAGGTGTACAAGCTCGCCGCCCGCGCCCTAGGCGAGCTCGTTAGGGAGGTCCGCTACGAGCGTCCGGCGAAGGAGTGGCTCAGCTACGGCTTCGCGCCGAGCGGCAGCGTGTTCCACTACGTTTACTCCGAGGGCGGGCTGCTCAGGGTCACCCTGATCGATGTGGAGAGCGGGGAGCCCATTGTCGGGGTTCTAAGCGCAGCGGGCTGCTCGAGGGTGATTTCAGCGGTGGGTGACGATCGCAGTGTAGCGCTGGTCTGCTATGACAGCTACTCGGGCGTGGCGCGCGCCTTCTACGGCAAGCTTCAGGGCGAGCTCCGCATCGCCGACGTGACCCTCGGCCCCCCGCGCCGCTTGAAGCTGGGCAGGGATGGCGCCCTCTTCATCTTCGAGCGCGGTCTCCTAGCGATGCCCACTGCGACGTCCCCCAGAGCTGAGCAGGAGAAGGCGCCGCCCCTAGCGCGCCTCACGGTAAAGGTGCTGGACGACGGCGGGCGCCCTGTTTACGGGGCGCTAGTCTGCGTCAACAGCAGCTGCGCACTGACCTCTACGACCGGCGATGCCAGCTTAACGCTCGCGAGGGGCTCCTACGTGCTCAAGGTATCGGCACCAGGTACGGAGGGGCATGTCGAGCCCCTGTCCATCCAGGGGGACACGACGGTGCTGGTTAGCCTGAGGAGGTACTACGCGCTGAGGGTGGTAGTCGTCGGTCGCTTCGAGGACGGCTGCGCAGTGGTAGTGCGGAGCGCTGGAGGGGGCGAGGTGGGGCGCGCCTCGGCGTGCAACGCCACCTTTGAGGTGCCCCGGGGCACCTACACGGTCGCCGCCCTCCTAGGGGGCCAGGCTGTTGAGCAGCAGGCGGCCGTTAACGGCGATGCGCTAGTGGTGCTCGCCCTGCCTCAAGCCTCCCACATAGCAGTGCTCGTGAGCAACGGGAGCGGCGTGCTAGAGGGGGCCACTATCGAGCTTCTAGACGCGAGGAACGCGACGGTGTCCCGCAGCTCGGGCTCGCTCAAAGCCTCCGTACCCCCAGGGGCCTACACCGTGAGCGTGAGGGTGCCGGGATACGCCAACTTGAGCGCGAGACTGGAGCTGCGCGGCGGTGCCAGCCTCACGATCCTAGTGCCCCCCAGGCGTGAGAGCGAGGGGCAAGCGGGCGGCTACGGGCATCCAGCGGTCACTGCAGCTGCATCCGCCTCGGCGTTCGCGCTCGGTGCGCTCGCGGCGAGGTACGGGGCCCTCGAGGGCCTCGCCCGCTTGCTGGGAAGCTTGAAGCGTAGGATGGCAGCACCCTTCGGACCGTGGATGCACGCAAAGCGGCGCTCACGGTAACCTTCACAGCGATGGGTGTCGCGCTGAGGCTGCTGAAGCACGCGGTCGCCGGCGCCCTCCAGTTCGTCAACACCCCCCTCTTCGCGACCTTCGTGGCTGCTTACGTGGGCGGCAGCGTGGTGGGCGGGCTGACCGGCCTCCTCACCTTCTTCGTCAGCGACGCGGTCCTGGGCCTGGGGCCGTGGACGCTCGTGAACTCCGCGCTGGCTCTGCTCATAGGCTCGGCCTGGGGGCGCATTGATCTGCGCGGCAGCACGGCCGCCGAGGTCTTCGCGCTGTCCTTCCTCACCTCCTTCGCCTACGACGTGGCCTCCTCCTTCGCCCTCTACGTGATCTTCTTCAGCGACCCGCGGGTTGCCCTGCTCTACGCCCTGCTCGGCCTCTTCGTGCCTGTCGCCGGCGGCTACCTTCTCGGAGTGGGCCCGATCACCGAGTTTACGACGGCGGCCTTGACCACTTTGGTGGCGAGCAAGCTAGCTAGGCAAGCTCTACCCGCGCGTGAGCGACAGCACGGCGCTCGCCACTAGCTCGGCGACGCTGACCTTGGAGACGGGTGAAGGGACGGTGTCCGTGGCGACAACCTCGCCAATGCCGGCCGCGTACAGCCTGTCCAGCGCGCCGAGCACGAAGAGCGCGTGCGTGCAGGCTGCGTAGACGCTCCGCGCTCCCGCGGCCTTGGCGGACTTAGCCGCGAGCGCGAGAGTGCCCCCCGTGCTGATTATGTCGTCGATGAGCAGGACGTCCCTACCCTCCACGCTCAGGCTCTTGGGCGCGACCGTCACCTGCCCGGTGACCCTGTCCCTGCTCTTCTCCAGGTAGTCGTAGTCGGCGCCGAGGGCCTTGGCTGCGGCCTCCGCCCTGTGCAGGGCGCCCCTGTCGGGCGCGAGCACTAGGGGATCCTTCAGCCTCCCTTTGAAGTAGCTGGCGAGGAGTCCCGCTGGGAGCACGTTCGTGTGCGGCACCCTGAGCCACTCGTCGAGTGACGACGGCTTGTGGAGGTCCACCGTCACCACCGCGTCCGCGCCCACGGCCTCTACGGCTCTGAGGATCGCCCCCACGCTGACCGGCTCGCCCTCCAGGAATCGCCTGTCCTGCCTAGCGTAGGCTAGATACGGGATCACCACCACGGCCCTCTCGGCGCCCGCCCCCTTGGCAGCGTCGATCGTGAGCAGCAGCTGGACGATCCTCTCGTCCTGGGGCGGGTACGTGGAGTGCACAATCACGGCAGTGCCAGCGATCTTGATGGGCACGCGGACGTACTTCTCGCCGTCGGGGAACGCCTTCTCCTCGGCGACCACGAGCTCGCCGCCCAGTATGGAGGCGACCCTAGCCGCCAGGCCGAGGGACGAGCTCGTAGCAACTACTGTCACGCTCACGGGGGCTCCGCGCGACCAACCTCATAAATGTTACAAGCGATCACCGCCTGTCCCAGCGCGATGCCCCCGTCCCCGGCCGGGACCCCCTTGGGCAGGAGGATGGCACCCAGGGCCCTCTTGAGGCCCTTGACGATGTAGTCGTTCACGGCGGCCCCACCCGACGCTACCGCGGGGAGCTTGAGGTCCCCGGCCGCCTCGAGGACCACGGCGCCCAGCGCCTCCCCGAGCCTGAAGAGTGTCGTGTATGCCAGGTCCCTGACGCTGTGTCGCCCGCGCGCCTCTGCCAGCCGGAGCAGGAAGTCCGACGTGATGATGACGCCCCCCTCCACGTCGAATGCCAGCCCGTCGACCAGCCCTCCGCCGCGCGCCGCGGCCTCGAGCTTCTGAGCCGGCTCACCCTCGTAGGTTCGCGCCCAGCACACGCCGAGGAGGGCCGACACGGCGTCCAGGAACCTCCCGACGCTCGAGGACAGGGGGGCCCGTGCGGCGCCCTGCGCCGCAGCCTCAGCCTCCTGGAGGCCCCCAGGGAAGGCGTTGATGAGCCCCAGCGACGCGAGGGTCCTGACGGCCCCCTCGGGCCCCAGCTCGCGGGAGAGGACCCCAGCTAGTATCCGGGCCGGGTACAGCGTCGCCCTATCGCCCCCGGGTAGCGGCAGGTACTCGAGGTGGCCGAGCCTCCTGTAGCCGGTGTACGTGGCGATCATCACCTCGCCGCCCCACAGCCTGCCGTCGTCGCCGTAGCCGATGCCGTCCATCGCCACGCCAACCACCTCGCCGTCGTGCGGCACGCCGTGCGTCGCCATCGCTGAAGCCACGTGGGCGTGGTGGTGCTGGATGAGCACGTGCGGGATCCCGGCGCTCTCGGCCAGCCTCCTAGCGAGTTGAGTGGTCACGTAGCCGGGGTGCTTGTCCGAGGCCACGAGCTGTGGCTTGAGCCGGTAGCACTTCGAGAGGAACTCGATGGACGAGAGCAGGAACTCGGCGTTCTCGAGGTTGTCCACGTCCCCAACGTACTGGGTCAGGACGACCTTGTCCTCGAAGGCCACCGCCCCCGCGTTGTCCAGGTGCGCGCCCAGCGCCACGGCCTCGGCGCCCAGCCTGAACGGCAGCCTGACCCACCGGGGCGCGTAGCCCCTCGACCTCCTGATCACCTGCGGCTCGCCGTCCGTGAGCCTGACGACGCTGTCGTCCACCCTGTTGACGATCTCCCTGTTGTGGACGAGGTAGTAGTCCGCAATCCCCCTGAGCTGGATCAACGCCTCGGGGCCCTTGCAGATGGGCAGCCCCTTGCGGTTTCCGCTGGTCATCACTAGGAACCTATCGGAGGTCTCGCTCAGCAGCAAGTAGTGCAGCGGCGTATAGGGCAGCATCACTCCGACCTCTGAGAGCCCGGGGGCCACGAGCTCGGAGAGGGGGGATCCCTCCCTCTTCGGAACCAGGACTATGGGCCTCGCGGGCGACGCCAGCAGGCGCAGGTGCGCCTCGGTGGGCCTGGCGATCTTCTCCACAACGTCGGCGTCCAGCGCCATCACGGCGAGCGGCTTCTGGGGCCTCTGCTTCCTCCTCCTCAGCTCAGCGATGACTTCGTCGTCGCTCGCCAGCGCCGCGAGGTGGAAGCCGCCGACCCCTTTGACGGCGACTATCGAGCCCCCCTCGATCAGCCTGGCGGCCTCCTGCAGCGGGTCGTCGCACGGCACTTCTCTGCCGTCAGAGTCCAGCAGCGAGAGGCGGGGCCCGCATCTGGGGCAGCTGATGCCCTGGGCGTGGAACCTCCTAGCGTCACCGGGGTCCCTGTACTCGCGGAGGCAGTCGTCGCAGAGGGGAAACTCGTTCATCGCGGTGTTCTGCCTGTCGTAGGGCACCCCGCGCATCATAGAGAAGCGGGGGCCGCACCAGGCGCAGGAGTTGAAGGGGTACCTGTACCAGCGCGATCCGGGGTCCAGCACCTCCCTCAGGCAGTCCTCGCACACACCGATGTCGGGCGGGATCTGCGACCTCTCGACCACCTGCTCCCCGCTGTCCCTGATCTCGAACCTCGTGAAGCCCCTAGGCTGGGCCCAGGCGACGCTCAGCATCTCCAGCTCGAGCGGGGGAGGCTTCTCCGCCCTGAGCGTCGTCAGGAACTTCTCCACGGCTGCCGCATCGCCCTCGACCCAGATCTCGACCTCCGAGCCGCCCATGTTC
>JAGDWA010000023.1:0-1706 GCA_023269735.1 Thermofilum sp. | reverse complement strand
TCCTGACGTACCCCGCCAGGCCCAGCCTAGCCGCTAGCCTGAACACGAAGGGTCTGAAGCCCACCCCTTGAACGAGCCCTACGGCCCTGACGAGCGCGGCGCTCCGCATAGCGCGCGGGGAGGCGGCGATCCCCTTAAAAGCTGATAGGCGATGCTTCGCGCGTGGTTCTGCTGCTGAGGCTGGGGGAGCTGACGATCAAGAGCCATCGGACCAGGAGGAGGTTTGAATCCCTCCTGGTCAGGAACCTAAGGAACGCGCTAGCGGCGGAGGGGCTCGGAGGCTCCAGGGTCAGGCTCGAAGGGGGGCGGGTCTTCGTCTACGCACCCGATGAGGAGAGAGCCCTCGAGGTCCTCAGGAGGGTCTTCGGCGTCAAGTCCCTCTCCAGGGCGGTGGAGGTCGAGTTCGAGGACCTGGGGGACCTCGTCGCTAAAGCTGAGAGCTACTTCGCCGAGCGGGTTAGGGGGAGGAGGTTCGCGGTCAGGGCGAGGAGGGTGGGCTCGCACGGCTTCACTTCGAAGGACGTCGAGAGGGAGCTGGGCGCTGCGCTGCTTAAGCACGCGGCCGGCGTCGACTTGGAGAACCCCGAGGTCACCGCCTACGTCGAAGTTCGCGGGCGCAGGGCCTACCTCTTCACGGACATCGTGAAAGCGTACGGCGGCCTGCCTGTGGGCAGCGAGGGCAGAGTCCTCGCCCTCGTCTCGGGCGGGTTCGACTCGGCAGTCGCGGCCTGGTTCATGCTCAGGAGGGGGGCTGAGGTCCACTACCTGCTCTGCAACCTCGGCGGGCCGATCCAGGAGGCGGGGGTGCTCCACGTGCTGAAGGTGCTCGCGGAGAGGTGGAGCTACGGCTACAGGCCCAAGCTCTACGTTGTGGACTTCGGGGAGGTGCTCAAGGAGATCAGGAGGAAGTGCGACCCCTCCCTCCTCACGGTGATCCTGAAGCGCTTCATGTTGCGCGCTGCCGAAGCGTTGAGCCGACGGAAGGGGTTCGAGGCCGTGGTCACCGGGGATTCGCTGGGGCAGGCGTCCTCGCAGACTCTGACGAACCTTGCCGTCACGTCGGCCGCCGTAAGGGCGATGATCCTCCGGCCCCTGGTGGGCCTGGATAAGGATGACATAGTGGCGCTCGCCAGGGAGATAGGCACCTACGAGGCGTCGGAGAGGGTGAAAGAGTTCTGCGGAGCTTTCGCCGAGCGCCCAAGGACGCGGGCCAGCTTGGAGGAAGTGGAGAGGGAGGAGAGCAAGGTGAGCCCCGAGGTGCTGGAGCGCGCGCTGGCGAACTTGAAGGTGTACGACCTGAAATCGGTCCGCGTTGAAGAGGGGTTGTACAGCGACCTGGAGGTCGACAGCCCCCCCGAAGGGTCGGTGGTGATAGACTTGAGGAGCGAAAAGAAGGCCGGCTCGTGGAGGATACCAGGTGCCCTCAGGGTAAGCTTCGACCAGCTGATCGAGGGAGCCGCGGGGCTGGACCCCTCGAAGACCTACGTGCTGGTGTGCGAGGAGGGGGCCCTCAGCTTGGAGGCAGCTTACGTCCTCAGGAAGCTGGGCTACAAAGCCTACAGCCTGAAGGGGGGAGCCAGGAGGGCGGGGAAGGCAGCGCAGGGCGGGGGCGCAGCAAGTTCGGCGCACCCCTCCCGCGAGAGCCCAGGTGGTGGACCGGCCGGGACTTGAACCCGGGACCTCCCGCGATCTCGGCTGGAGTACTG
>JAGDWA010000034.1:4398-6895 GCA_023269735.1 Thermofilum sp. | reverse complement strand
GACCCCCCTCGCGCAGCCTCTCCCTTAAGGACTCCACGTAGGTTCTCAGCTCCTCGAGCGAGGAGAACGTCCTGGGCAGCCCCCCCGTCGACGGCACCAAGGCTGGGGCGCCAGCCTCCCGTGGAGGCGCACCCCTCTCCGGCGCCCTGGGCGGCTGGAGCGGCGCCCCGAGCAGGCCCGAGAGAGCGATAGGCAGCGTGAAGCCAGCTACCAGCGCCAGGGCCGCCAGCAGCAGGGCCAGGGTGCGCCTGCCGGGCCTCAGGACCCCCGCCAGCGGCAGGACGTAGAGGGCCAGCCAGAGGCTCGCGTTCGCCAGCGCAGCGCGCTGGCACGGGTAGGCGATCCTCGACGGCTTGGCCCCCGTCCTGAGCAGGAACCACACCAGGCTGGCGAGGCCCACGAAGAAGAAGCGGTCGGGTAGCCGCCCCCTCGGGCGCCCGCAGCGTCTGATGCGCCTCGCCTCCGAGAGCAGCAGGCGGAGCACCACGAGCTTAGGGGGGCCCGGGGAGTAAAAACCCGCGCGCCCGCGGAGGCCGGCCCCACAGGTTAGCGCACGACGGGCACCGTGAAGCCGCCCCTCGCGACCACGAGCACCCTCCCCCTGAGCCGCTCCAGGGCCTCGTGGGCGCTCTTCGACGGGGCAGCGCCCGGCACCTCGAGGCCGCTCTCGCAGAGGAGGGTGAGGCTGCGGGTCTCCGCGATCTCCTTGAACCTGAGGGCCACGATCGCCGGCACGAGGTTCTCCACGGCGCCCCCCTCGATGCGCCGCCTGACCTCCTCGGCGCTCATGCGGACGTACCTCTCGAACTCCTCGCTGCCGAAGCCCCGGCTGCAGCTGGCGACGAGGACTATCGAGCCGCCCTCCTCCACGGCCGGCGCGGCGTGCTCGAGGGCCTTCGTCGCCTGGTAGAAGTCGATGTCGAGGGGGTCGGCGAACACCACGGCCGAGTCGAAGCGGCCCTCCACGCGCCTCACGTACAGCCTCTCGGCCACCTCCACGCACTCCCGGAACGACCTCTGGGGGTCGCCGGCCGCCGCGTAGACCAGCTTGCCGCCGCCGTCGAGGACCAGATTGAGGCTCCAGTCCACCTTAGCCAGCCTCCCGGCCTCGTCGATCTCCTCGCGGAACGGGTTGCCCTCCAGGACGGCCGGCCTGCCCGCGCTGTACCAGCGGAGGTGGTGCTCCACGACGGTCCTCAGGCTGGAGACGCCGGGCAGGACCACCTTGCTGCCGCCGGAGAAGCCGGACCAGGGGTGGGGGGCCACGAGGCCGACCGTGACCCTGCGGTCCGCCGCCGCGAAGTCGCTGTCCACCTCGACCCTCAGCCCGCGCCCCGTGGTCCCGACGTAGGTGTGGCTGCCCCGGCAGTCGTGGATCTTGTAGCGGACGGCGCCCCCGTAAGGCCCGAGCAGCCGCTCCGCGTCACCCCTCCCCATGGGGTGCGTGCCGGTGGCGAAGATCAGGAGCGCGCGGGGGAGGAGGGGCTCGAGCACCCTGAGGACCTCCACCAGCGGCACGGGGCGCGTGTGGTCCGGGACCGCCACGGCGACCCTGCCGTCGAGGTCCGGCGGCTCCACGTCGCCCAGGCCCCTCAGCGGCGGCGCCTGGGAGGGCTCCACCAGCTGGTGCTCCAGCCCCCTCCTCTCGAGGAGCCTCACGACGTCTCGCGGCTGAGGCAGGGGCACGCGCCCCTCCCCGCCGCGGCTGCTTCAACGTTTCGGGGACCATCAACCTTAACTCACATATGAAGAGAAAAGTTTATATGTAGTGGCGAGCTGACAGGGTGGTCGAGATGACCGTCGAGGCGCGCCAGCTGGGCAAGAGGTTCGGCGACGTTTGGGGCGTGAGGGACGCCACGCTGGAGCTGAGGAGGGGGACCGTCGGCGTCCTCGCGGGGCCCAACGGGGCCGGCAAGACGACCACGACCAGGATCCTGGCGACCTACTACAGGCCAGACAGGGGCGAGGCGAGGGTCTGCGGCTACGACGTGGTGAGGGAGCACAGGAGGGTCCGCAGCCTCATCGCCTACCTGCCCCAGGGCTACAACGTCTCGCTCGACCTGACGCCCGAGGAGCTCATCGTCTCCTCGCTGATGGTGAGGGGCCTCAGCCTCTTCGACGCGAGGAGGGAGGCGCGCAGGTGGCTGGAGGAGCTGGGCGCGTGGGAGCTCAGGGGGAGGAGGATGTGGCTCCTCAGCGGGGGCGAGCGCAGGAGGGTGCTGGTGGCCTCCGTGCTGGCGGAGCCCGCCGAGGTCTACCTCCTCGACGAGCCCACGACGGGGGTCGACGTGGAGGGGCGGTACGAGGTCCTCAAGGTGATCAGGAGGGCGGCGTCCGGCGGCGCCACGGTGCTCGTGACCACCCACAACCTCTCCGAGGCGCAGGTGGCCGCCGACGTGGTGACGTTCATCAGCTCGGGGGTCACGGTGAGGTCCGGCAGCCCCCAGCAGCTGCTCGAGTCCCTCCCGTGGAGGTACAAGGCAGTGGTCAACGGCGG
>JAGDWA010000034.1:0-4388 GCA_023269735.1 Thermofilum sp. | reverse complement strand
GTCCCCCACGTTCGGCTCGGCGACAGGCTGGTGGTCTACGCCAGGTCGAGGGGCGAGCTCTACGGGCTCCTCGAGGAGCTGGGGGCCGACGCGCACGGGGTGAGGGAGGTCGACCTGGAGGACGTCTACCTCCACACGGTGGGGGGAGGCAGGTGAGGTGGGTCTGGAGGGTCCTGGGCGTCGCCTACGAGGAGTTCGTGGTCTTCCGCAGGCAGTGGATGTGGATCGCGCAGTGGCTGATGTCCACCGTGGGCATCGTGGCGATCCTCGCGGCGTGGGGCGGCTCAGAGGCTGCGAGGCACATGGCCGTCGCGCTGCTGGTGGCCGGGGGCTGGGGCACCGGCCTGAACGTCGCGGCGCAGCGGGTGGGCTGGGACAGGATCTGGTACGCCTACGAGAAGCGCGTGGCCTCCCCCCTGACGCCGGCCGAGTACCTGCTGGGCGCGCTCGTTGGCGCGCTCGTGCCGACCTTCCTCACCGAGCTCCCCACGGCGTTCGCGATAGCCGCCCTGGCCGGCGTCAGCCTGGGCGGGCTCGCCCTGGTCCTGCTCCTCTCGATCGTCGGGGTGCTCCTGGGCCTCTTCCTGGCGCTCGCGGTCATCCTGCGCATAAGGAACCCGGTGAACATCTCGGCGGTCACGAACCCGCTCCAAACGCTCACGACGATGCTGCCGCCGGTCTTCTACAGCCCCGCTGCGCTCCCGGAGCCCCTGCGCAGCGCCTGCGCCGCTGTGCCGACGGTGGCCCTCACCGACCTGGGCAGGGCCCTGGCGGGCCTGCCCCACACCTACCCCCAGTGGCTCTCGGCCGCCAGCGTGGCGGCGTGGCTGGTGGCGACCCTGGTCCTCATGAAGCGCAAGCTCAACTGGGGGCTCGAGTAGACGCGGCAGCGGGGGCGTAGCCGCTAATGCGTCAGTTCTATCAGAAAGGAGGGGTAAATATAAAGGGGTATGGCCCTCGTCTAATGGGGTTAAGAATGAGGAAAGTCACTCGAAAATCATCCTATCTATCTTGCCTGGTGAAGGGTGATTGCGGCCACAACGATCACACCTGTTGCTCTCCGGTATGGGGCTTCCCCATATGCGCTACTGCTCATGTCGAGGGTTGCTGGTACAGCGGTAGCGAGTATTTGTACCAAGAGTACCACGCGGTCGCTGCCCAAAAGACTGTGGATGCCAGCTACGCATTCACGGGTTACTATTGCTCAGGCCAGTACTGTTACCCTGAGTATGATTATCCGCGCCACGCAAGTGGATCGTTCTCTGATTCTATCGTAGAGAGTAAATACGTACACCTTGCGCAAACTTACATTATCGCTACCTGGTCTGGTATCGAATACGGGCTTCCGGATAGCTGCAGGGCCGACGTGTATATCGGGGCGGGTGGTCAGATATGAAGAAAAGGCTTGCATGCACGAGCCTGGCCCTGCTGCTCGCCCTCTCAGCCCTGATCCTCCTCGCGGGCGGCAGGGGCCAGCCCCCCGCCGGACCCCGCGCCTCGAACTCCTGCGGCGCCTGCGGGGAACCCATCGGAGCCGGCGCTGCGGGCGGTGAGCAGGCGGGAGCCCCCAACCGAAGCGAGGTGGAGGAGCTCCTGCGCCGCTTGAGGGCCTGCAAGCCAGTGGAGCTGGGGGAGGGGCAGGCCCTGACCCTGGTCTACAGCGTCCTGGGGGACACGCTGGTCGAGTACAGCGACGGCTCGATGGACGTGCTCGTGATGAACGGCTCCGCGTCCCTGATAGTCCACGTCACTAGGGTGGGTGGCGGGTACGTGGTCCGGTTCCGGCTGGTGGTGGACGGCGAGGCGCTGATCCCCCGCAACTGGAGCAGGGTGCGCGTAGCGTTCGCCAGGGAGGTGGAGCTGCTCTACGACCCCGAGCGCGGCTACAGCCTCCCGAACGGGACTGAGCTCGGCCAGTTCTTCCCCCTCTTCGCGCGCCCCGAAAGGCTGGTGCTCCGCGTGATGTGGGCGAGGCTGGGCGAGCCCTACAGGCTGGCCGGGATGCGGGCTGCTGTGGCGAGCCTCAGGGGCTACGGCGTCCTCGACGTGAGGAGCGGCGTGGGGGTGAGCTTTCACCCGAACGGCACCTTGAGGGAGGTGGTGCGCCTCGAGGGGCGCGCCCTGGAGGTGGCCGCCAGGGAGGCCGTGAGGAGGCTCGGGTGCGGCGACCTGCTGGGGGGAGCCAGGTACTCCTCGGACGACTTCCCGTTCATGGTGGTCGTGGACTACGTCCGGGGGATCCCCCTGCTCCTGCACGCGAGGGGCGCCCTGAGGAGCTTACCCACGACCGTGTACGTGTGGCAGGGGCAGCGGCTTGAGGAGACACCGGCGCTGCCGATCGCCGAGCTGCTCGGCGTGCGCGACTCCTTCACGCTGCGGCTGGTGGACGTGGGGAGGGGCTAGAGGCCCTCCCCCGACGCGGCCAGCCTCTCGTGGAGGATGGTGGCCATCGCGATGAGGGCCGACGAGAGGGCGAACTCCGTGGAGATGACGATGCCGGGCGCCAGGTCGACCACGTAGTCGGCGAAGCGGAAGAGGCCGGTGGGGACCCCCTCCCTGGCCCCGACCATGATGGCGACCTCCCTGCCCTCCCTCAGGTTCCTCAGGAGGTACTCGGAGAGCTCGCCGGCGATCCTCGAAACCGGCTCGCCCTCGGGCTCGAAGATCACCAGGGGCCCGCCCATCCTGGAGCGCACGAACTGGTACATGTCCTGCACGTAGACCTGGGTCCGGTGGACCTCCCTGCCGTAGCTCCTCCTCTGCAGCTCGTAGCGGCTCCTCACCCCCTCGAACAGGCCGCGGAGGAAGTGGTAGAGCTGGTGCGCGTCCGCGGCTCCGATCGGGGTGACGTACAGCTTCCCCACCTCGAAGACCTGCACCTCCCTGCCGATCCTCGTGCCCATCACGTACGCCGCGTCGGGGGGCCCCAGGTAGGGCTCGTGGGCGACGGCGAGCCTCCTGAACACCTTGTACATGGGGTACTTGCCCGCCCCCATCTTGCGGTGGAACTCGCCCCCCGGAACCACGGAGAGGAAGGCGCGGTCCCTCACGATCTGGACGACCACGACCTTGTCCGGGCTGTCGAGGTCGACCCTCGCCCCAGCCGCCTCCCTGATGGCGCTGCCCACCGCCACGTTCACGTCGAGAGAGGTGAAGGGGTGCTCGCCCCTCCTCTCCGTCCTCACGGCGAAGCTCTCCTCGGGGCCGACCCGGGCGGCGAGCCTCCTCGCGCACTCGACGATCGCCGGCAGGGAGGCCTCGCACTCGGCCTCGACGAGGAAGACCTTCTCCACCTCGGGCACCCCGCCCCTGACCCTGGCGTAGAGGCCCTCCCTGTCGCTGGCCCCCTCGACCAGGACGAGGCCCGAGAAGCCCTCGGGCGCGGGCACCACGGTGGCCTGGGGGTCCAGCTCCCTCACGTACGAGGCCACCACGCGCTCCATGCCGAGCCTGCAGGTTATCAGCAGGTCGGCCGGCGCCACGAGTGCTACAGCGGCGGAGGCCCCTTAACGCTTGCCGGGAGAAGGTGCGACCCCGCAGTTTGGGCGCCCTTTCATCCCGTGCCCCGCGCGGGGCGGTCGGAGCGCGACCCTGCCGGACCGCGGATCCCGCGAGCACTCCCCTAAAATAGCTTTCCCCGGCTCGCGGACCCGGCGTACAGAAGGTTTTTAGAGGTCCCCCAGGGGGCCGTGGCCGGTGGGGATGAGGGAGAAGCTGCTGCTACTGCTCTCCCTGGTGGCGGTGGCGATGGTCGTCGCCCTCGCCCTCCAGCTGGCCCTGTCCTGGGGCGGGGTCTACACGCCGTACGGGAGCCTGTGGCTCGTGGACCTGGTCGGCTACGCGATCTCGATGACCACGCTGATCGCGGCGGCCGGCCTCTTCGGCAGGTACCTGACCCCGACCCCGCCCAGCCTCGACGCGCTGCGCGCCGCGATGCTGGCGACGATGGCCGGCGTCGTGGCCGGCGCGCTGATGGTGTTCGCGGGCCTCTCCTACCTCCTCGGGTTCGGCGCGGCCCTCCAGCTGGGGCTCATGGCGCTGCTCTTCACGCTCGTGCCCTCCCTCTTCAGCTGGCTGCTCTCCCCGCTCCTCATCAACACGATCTACGGGTGCAAGCCGGACCCGGCGCTCCAGGAGGTCGTGAACCGCGTCGCCGCCAGGGCCGGGATGAGGCCCCCGAAGGCGATGATCGCCACCGGGATGGGGGAGCCCAACGCCTTCGCCTACTCCTCGCCGCTCTTCGGCAGGTACGTCGCGGTCACCGAGGGGATGCTCCGGATGGCGAGGGGGGAGGAGCTCGAGGCGGTGATAGGCCACGAGCTGGGGCACCACAAGCACAGGGACAACACGGTGATGCTGGTCTTCGGCCTGGTCCCCTCCGTCATCTA
>JAGDWA010000038.1 GCA_023269735.1 Thermofilum sp. | reverse complement strand
CTGCCTGGAGTATTATAACGCTTCTCTCGCCTGGCCAATCGCGGCTGTGCGGCGCGCCTACCGACGCTGACCCGTGATGGCCAGAGGAGAAACGCGACAAGCCGAGAGTGGCGCCGGGGCCGGGATTTGAACCCGGGCGGCCTCCTCGGCCAACGGGTTAGCAACCCGTCGCCCTGGACCAGGCTAGGCGACCCCGGCCCAGCCCTCGAAGGGGAGCCCCCCGCTATAAGTTTTGCCTCCGTCCGGTCTATGACGACGTGCCCTGACCATCGACTTAGGCGCGCGGCGCCTCACGAGGCGCGTAGCGGCGCCCCCACCGCCCCTGCGCTTGGTCGCCGCTGGGGTCACATCCTGTGGGGAGGCTCTATGCCCAGCAGCCGCATGCCGTTCTCAAGCGTTATCGCGACCATTAGGGTGAGCGCAAGCCTAGCCTCAGCCTTCTCCCTGGGCTCAGCCTTGAGGATCGGGAACTCGTCGTAGTACTTGTTGAAAGCCGTCGCAAGCTCGTTCAGATACTGGGGTAGCAGCTCGATCCTTAACTCGTCAGCCGCCCTGGCCACCACCTCTGGGAGGAGGCCGACTAGGAAGAGGAGCCTGCGCTCCTCCTCGCCGAAGGCGCCCGGGGAAACCCTCGGCCTCAGGCTGCCGGCCTTCGCGAGGACGGACCTGGCCCTCACGTAGGCGTACTGGACGAAGGGGCCGCTGTTGCGCTCGAAGTCGAGGACCCTGTCCCACGTGAAGGTGAGGGGCTTGGAGGGGGCCACACTGAGCATAGCGAACTTTATCGCCCCGATCCCCACGCGCTCGGCGATGCTCGGGTCGGCGCTCGGCTCCAGGCCCCGCTTGACGAGCTCGCCCGCCGCCCTCTTGACGGCCTCCTCCACCAGCTCGTCTACGGTGATGTACTGGCCCCTCCTGCCCGACATCTTAACCCCCGGCAGGCTCACCGCCTCGTAGGCGAAGTGAACAGTGTTCTCGGCCTCCTTCACGTAGCCCAGTGCGTATAGGGCGAGCCTCACGTGCGCCTGCTCCAGGCTCTGCTCGGCGCCAACGACGTTGATAACCCTGTCGACGCCCCGCTGGAACTTCCAGATGGTGTACGCGATGTCTCGCGTCGCGTAGAGGGTCGTCCCGTCGGAGCGGACGAGGGTCAGCGGCGAGACAGTGAACGTGGGCGGCAGATTCAGCCTGCGCCGCACATCGGAGTCCTCGGCCAGCAGCTCCGCGTGGAAGACCAGCGCGCCCTTCTTCTCCTCCACGAGGGCCGTCGCCCTCAGCCTCCTCACCACGTCGTAAACCAGCCCGTTCCACGTCGTCACCTCGCTCTCCCAGTCCCAACTGTCGTAGGATATGCCCAGCCTGCCCAGCGTCTGCTTGAAGCCCTCTATGCACAGGGACGTGACCCCCCTGACGAGCTTGACGGCCCACTCCTCGCCGGCTTCGTACGCCCTGTTTATCTGGTTGACGCGGGCTACGGCGTCCTCCCTCTTCGCCGCCTCAGAGATCGCCGTGAAGAGCTCCTCGTCCCTCTCCATGAGCGTCTTCGCCGTCCAGAGCCAGTCCGCCAGCTCGCTGTCGATCCTTGCCCGCTCATCGGGCTCCGCCCTGCTCCTCCTGGCCTCGAGCTCGCGTATCGTGATGACGGCGCACGAGATGGCGTAGAGTAGACCTACGAAGTGGTCCGGCTTCATACCCCTCCTCAAGTGCCCGGCCTTCTCGTACCCGTAGGCGGCGTACGCGACCTGGAGGCCCACGTCGTCGACGTAGAAGTGAACCTCCACCTTGTGGCCCCTCGCCCTCAGGACCCTGGCGAGGGCATCGCCCACCACGCAATTCCTAAGGTGGCCGATGTGCAGCGGGTGGACGGGGTTGGCGCTCGTGTGCTCCACGAGCACCCTCATCGGGCTGGGGTGCGGGTTGAAGCCGTAGTTGGCGCCCAGCGACGACACGACCTGCCAGACGAGGAGGCCGTAGGACGAGGGGTCGACATCCACGTTCACGAAGCCCCCTTCTGCTCTCACCCGACTGACGTAAGGCACGCCCCTCGAAAGCCTCTCTGCGAGCCTCTCTGCGAGCTTCAGTGCCTGCCCCTCATCTCGCGCCAGCTTGTAGGCGTTTATCGTCAGGTCGCCCCTGCCGGGCGGGGCCCTCTCCACCTGGACGGGCTGCTCCCCACCCGAGAAAGCGCCCACCACCTCCTTGGCAGCCTGCGCGATCTCGCTAACGAGCAGCGAGTGGGCGCTGTATATCATCGCGCACCACACCCCGCAACAGTATTAAAGCTTATATATAGCGACGCGCCCGCTGCCCGGGGCCCGTGGCCTAGCGTGGAAAGGCGCCGGCCTTCTAACGCCGAAGCGGGGCGAGAGCCGGAGAGCCCGGGTTCGAATCCCGGCGGGCCCGCCACAGATCGTATGCCCGTTAAGTTCTAGGGTAAAAAGTTTGACACATACTCCGCGCATGAAGTCAAGTTTAGAAGATTTACACCTCGTTAAGCGGCCCCGCCAGCGGGGTCCGGCTCTAGCTTGTTTATCAACCAATTCGTTAAAATTGTCGTGCAAAATAGTTTAATTTTTCACCACTTTGGAGTTTTCTCATGATAATGAAAAGCAAACGAGTTTGAGGAAGTGAAGCGGTGGAAACCTTGGGGTGCGGCCGGATCAGCTGGCAGAGGGGGGCGGGACCGTGGAGCCCCGGCCGGGCTTCGAACCCGGGTCCTCCGCCTTACCTTCGCCGCGCGGGCGCGCTAGAGCGGCGCTCTCACCAGGCTGAGCTACCGGGGCCCGGATGCCTTCTCGCGCAGGGTTTTAAATCTTGGCTGCCGTCGCGGGCTCCAGAGCTGCATGGCGATGATCCCCGCAAGGCGGCAGCTGGGGAAGGGGTTGTACAGGGTCGAGGGGCCCGCCAGGCTCAAGGTCGTCGAGGGATCGTTCTACGCCCTGGGCCGCGTCTACAGCAGCGGGTGCGAACTCGTCGTGCCGAGGGGGATCACCGTCTGCCTTAAGGTCGAGGGGGGGTGCACGCTCGAAGGCGTGGGGAGCGTCAGCGAGGCGAAGCCGGAGGAGGAGGTGATCGACGAGTGGAGGGCGATAGCGGAGTCGATAGCTACGAGGGGCAGAGTAGTGGTGGTAGGCGAAACGGACAGCGGGAAAACAACGTTTTCCACGTACCTCATCAACGTCGCGCTGTCGAAGGGGCTCAGCGTCGCCCTGATCGACGCCGACGTCGGTCAGAACGACGTGGGCTGGCCCGGCACGATCGCTTTAGCGTTCCCCGAGCACCCGATCTCCTGGCTGGGCGAGCTGGACCCCGCCGCCTTCTACTTCGTCGGGGCGAACTCGCCGATGGGCCACGAGGACGCCGTGATACTGGGGGTGTCCAAGCTGCTGAAGAGGGCCGAGGGGAGGGATCTGGTGGTCGTCAACACCGACGGCTGGGTGGCCGATAAGCGGGCCCTCGCCTACAAGTGCAGGCTGGTCGAGTCCATCGAGCCCACAACTCTCGTGGTGATGAGGGGCTCCGGCGCCGCCGACCCCATCGCCAGGATCTTCGAGGGGACGCGCGTCAACGTCGTGCGGGCGCCCACGCCACCGGCGGCTCGCGGCAAGGTGCGCGAGCTGAGGAAGATGCGGAGAGAGCTCTCGTACTTGGACCTGCTGGCCAAGTCGTCGGTGAAGAGCGTGAGCCTTGACAGGGTCAAGCTCTGGGCGTCCTACACGTTCAACGGGCAGCCCGACGAGGGGCTTAGCGCGACCCTTTCAGCTCTGTTGGGCTTCAGCGTCTTCGCCGAGACGTGCGGAAGCGCAGTGGTCGTGAGCGCTCTCTGCGGCGAGGAGTACAAGCGACTGCTGGAGCTGAAGGAGCAGCTCTCAAAGCTCGTGAACAGGGACGTCATGGTAACGTGCTTGAGCGCGCTGAAGGGCTACCTCGTCGGCCTTGTGAACGCGAGCCTGGAGCACGTTGGAGTGGGCGTGCTCGAGGAGGTGGACCCGAGGAGGAGGGTCATCAAGATCCGGACCCCCTTCGAGGTCGAGGGAGCGAGGCTTCTCATCGTCGGCAGGCTACGGCTGTCCGAGAGCGGCGCCGAGAGGGAGAGGGGGCCGCCCCCCCTCGCCTGAACGCAAAATTTTAGATACGCAGTTGTGGGGGTGTGAGCAAGGGCAGCCACGTTGACGCGCTGATCAACACGATGCTCGAGATCGCAGAGCAGATCCTGCTGGTCGCCAGGAGCATAGACAGGCAGCAGATCCAGGGCATGCTGGACATCCTCCTCGAGGCGAAGAGGGGGGGCAAGAAGGTGATGGTCGTCGGTGCCGGCCGCTCGGGCCTAGTGGCCAAGGCCTTCGCTATGCGCCTGATGCACCTGGGCTTCAACGTGTACGTCCTCGGCGAGACCATCACCCCAGCCGTAACGGAGGGCGACATCATCATAGCGGTCTCGGGCTCGGGCACCACGCAGATCGTCGTCAGCGTCGCCGAGGCGGCTAAGAGGATGGGGGCGCGAGTGATCGCAGTGACGTCGTTCCCGGAATCCCCACTGGCTAAGATCAGCGACCACGTGGTCAGGATACCAGGGAGGACGAAGGTCTCCAAGGAGGTCGATTACTTCGCCAGGCAGGTCCTCGGTATATACGAGCCCCTAGCGCCCCTCGGCACGCTCTTCGAGGACGCTGCGATGGTGTTCTTCGACGGCCTGGTCGTGGCGCTGATGCAGGCGCTAAACGTGACCGAGGAGCAGATGATGAGGAGGCACGCAAACATCGAAGTTCCGTAAAGGAAAAAGGAGTGGGGGAATGTCGCTCGGCTTCAGCGAGGGCTGAGGGCCTGCCTTATTTCGTCCTCCGTGGCCCTCTTGACTATGTACCACTCGGCGCGGCCCTTGACGCGCTCGTGCCTTATGAAGCCGGTGTTCTCGAGCACCATCAGCGTGTGGTGCAGGAGGGAGTAGCTGTTGGCGATCCCGCGCTCCATCACCACCTTTAGCAGCTCGGGAGTCGTTACCTTCCCTCCCAGCTCCTCGAGCACCTTGTATATTTTGATGGCCCTCTCGATCACCTGGGGGCTCCTAGGCCTAGGCATCCACCCTCATAGACTTGAGGGAGAGAGTAGTATATAAGGTTTTTGTTCCCGCAACTCTTCATAAACTACATTAGCGCATACGAATGCAGAGCAGCGTGGATATGCACGCACATTCCCTGTACCGTTATCAGGGCTAAGGCTCAAGCTAGAGCATGAACCCCTCGAGGGCGCCCAGCACCTCCTCCAGGCTCTCGGCGGCCCTTACAGCGTACCCCAGCTCGTCCAACTGCTGCCTCACTTCGGGTTCCAGGGCCCTCTCGTCGAGTATCGCAACGGCGGACTTGTCGCCTTCGGACCTAACGCTCCTCCCTATGGCCTGCGCGACTTTGACGGCGGCTGGGACCATGTAGACCAGCCTCCATGCCTCCTCGCTGCTCCCGAGCCTGTGGCGCAGCACTTCGACCAGCCTCCTGTTGAGGACGTTGGGCTCGGGGACGGGCAGGCCCGCCACGATGATGAGCCTCACCAGGCTCCTCCCGCCCCTCTTCAGCTCGATGCCCTCCACCAGCTTGCCCCAGGCGACGCCCAGCACGGCAAGCTTGCTGTAGCGCTGTGCTGCCTCCTCGACCTCGTCCAGCCGGGTGTCCTCCCGCTCAACGACCAGCGGCTTGACCCTCAGGTACGGCCTGAGGGCCTTCGCCATGTCGTAGGAGGGGGCTATGATCAGGCAGACGCCCGAGGGGAGCCTCTCGTAGAGGCCGTTGATGAACCTCGACATGGCCTCGTACGTCGCCTCCCCCCTCTCCACGTACCGCGAGGTGACGCCCTTCACCACGACCACCCCGATGTTGGCGGCCCAGGGAGACGGCAGCCTGACCTCGTCCACGCGACGCTCCTCAAGCCCCAATAGGCTCGCTAGGTAGCGCTTAGGCGGCATTGTCCCGCTGGCCAGCACCGCGCTGCGAACCTCAGCGAAGAGGGGTGCTGTAGCCTTCGAGGGCGAGATGCAGTGGGCTGTGAGTTTAACCTCGCCCCCCTCAACTCTGACCGCGACCGCGTACTCTGGCCTCCCCAGCTCCAGCACCTGGAGGAAGGCCACCAGCCTGCGCAGCAGGCTGGCGCGCCCCAGGCTCCTCTCCACCAGGGGCACGAGCTTCGAGAGCTCGGCGACGTTGGGCAGGGACTCCCTCAGGTCGTCCACGCTGACCTCGCGCTCGGACCCCTCAGCGACCAGGCCGCGGAGCTTCCGCAGCAGCGCCGCGAGCGCGTAGAGGTCCCTCTCGAGGTCGGGCCTCTTGATTGTGCGCGCCACCTCCCTCCGGGCCGCTCTCAAAGCCCGCTCGCTGATCTCCTTGCTTAGGATGCCAGCTACGGAGTGGGGCAGGTTGTGGGCCTCGTCGACTACGAGGAGCGCATCGCCCAGGCCGACCCCTAGGTCGTCCAGGAAGACCTTGCGAATCTGCGGGTCGAAGACGTAGTTGTAAGCGGCCACGATCACGCGCGCTCCCCTCAGGCTCTTCCGGGCGACCTCGTACGGGCACGCCCGGTGCTCGCTGGCCAACGAGATGAGGGCGGAGTGGTCAAGTAGACCCTCGGGGGGCTCGACGAGCCTGGCGTTCTGGTAGTAGGGGCACAGACCGCTCCTCGTTAGCTCGCTGCAGAAGTTGAGGAACTCGTCGTACGGCAGCAGCTTGGCGCCCCTGATTAAGCACAGGTCCCTCTTGTTCTGCAGGAACACCGCACTCAGCTTCACGCGCTCAGCCAGCAGGCGGAGCTCGCGCCTGGGCGCCTGGAACTGGGACTTCGTCCTGACGATGTAGAGGATCTTGAAGCCGCCCTCGAGGCTAGCTGCGAGGGCGCCGGTGAGGACGGCGGCCGTCTTCCCGGCCCCCGTGGGGTACGACACCAGTAGGTGCCTCCCCTCCATCGAGCTTGCGTAGACCCGCCTCGCTATCTCGTACTGGCCGGCGCGCCACGCCGGGTAGGGCCAGAGGGCCTCTATCAGCATCCAGCTAGTCGATCCTTATCCTAGTCTCCTCCTTAATAACGCGGAGCACGAACATCGTGCGCGTGGACTCCACGCCCTCTATCTTGCCGATCTCGTCGAGGACCCTCGTTAGCTCGTCCTTGCTGCCTACGCGGACCTTCAGTATCGTGTAGTACTCCCCAGTGACGTCGTAGATGTCGTACACGTCTTGCATCGACTTCAGCTTCTCCAGGACACCCTCGTACCTCCTGGGGTCGGCGGTGAGCGCGATTATGGCGACAACGTCCTTCCCGACCTTCTCGGGGTCCACGATCGCCTGGAACCTCTTGATGACCCCCTGCTTCACGAGCTTCCGGATGCGCAGGTGGACGGTAGCCTCGCTTATCCCGAGCTCCTTCGAGATCTTGGAGTAGGGGGTCTTGGCGTTCTCCTGCAGGATCCTCAGCAGGCCCTTATCGATAGCGTCAAGCGTCACGCGCCTTCTCTCCCCAGACATCCCCTATCGCGCATCATTGCGGGAGGGAGATTAAAAAAAGTTAACCTCGAGGCGGCTGCAAGGTGAGGATCAGCAAGTACTGAGAGAGGCTCTGCACGAGCAGGGAAAGGAGGTAGGCTATCAACCCACCAGCCACGGCCTTATGCATCGGCTCGTAGCCTCGCTTCAGGGCCGCCGTCGCGACCACGACGCCCCAGACGGTGAAGAAGGCCGTGAGCGCCCAGAGCGCCGTCCTAAGCCCCGCGACGCTTGCGAGAGCAAGGGAGGTAAGGCTTAGCAGCTTGAGGGTGAGCTCGGGGGGCCTCGTAGCGCTTTGCGGTGCCACGATGACTTCGATCTTAGGCACCCTGCTCAGGAACCACAGGAGGGTGACCAGCCTGGCTAGGTACTCGTAGAACCTGAAGCTCAGGACGTAACCCCCCATGAGCGCAGAGGGTGCCGGAGGGCCGCCCACCACCTTCATCGCGACCCAGATGCCCACCGTCCAGGCCAGCCAGGCGCTCACGCCGGCGCCGAGGGCCAGCATGTTGAGGAGAGCGAAGTGCTCCTCGCCGGGGGGCCCCACCCTCTTGAGCGAGGTGTAGTTGACCTCAACCACCCTCAGCGAGTCCCCGACCCAGTAGGCCTGGGGCCTCACGAGGGGGCCTGAGGCGGTGTAGAGGTAGACCTTCGAGAGCACAAGCGCGTCGCACGCCGTGTAAGTGATGGTGAAGAGGAGGAGGCACAGCACGGGCCCGAGGCTGTCGGGCCTAGCTACGATGTCCCCAAACGCCGCGAAGGGGTTGACCCCCACTACGAAAGCTCTCTTGAGCGCTTCACCGGCCGTAGCTTCGCGGGGCCTGTACACGCTGCTCCCGTGGCGAAACGGAAATAAAGTGTTAGCGGGCCCCTCGGGCGTGCAGAGGGGCAAGCTGATCGTCGGGGCGCTCACGCTGGCGGCGCTCGCCGTGATAGCATTCAGCGCGTACCAGGTGGCTTGCTACGAGGCCGGTGCGTGCCCCGGCAGCAGGTGGACGTACACTACCTACACCGTGATGGCCCTGGTGGCGCTCTACGTGCTGGCGCTCCTCCACGCGGTCAGCGCGAAGCTGCTTCGCCCTCGGAGAGCGTGACCTCCAGCTTGCCCAGCGGCTTCACCTCGTAGTATTCCACCTCGACCTTCACTGGCACGAACACCCCATCCTTGATGTAGTAGTGGAGCGTGAGGCGCCCCGCCTTGTCGGAGATCCCCTGCTCGTTGGTCCTCTCGATTAGCGTTCGCACGAGCTTCACCCAGTTCTCCTTCGACCGCTCGCGGGCCTCGCCCTTCGCCTTTGAGTAGAACGAGGCGTAGAACCACCTCCTCACCTTGCTTATCGCCCCCCTGATGGTCGGGGTGAAGGTGGTCCTGAAGACCTGCAGGCCCTCCGACATCGTAAGGCGAGCTGCGCGAAGGAGGATATATCCCTATCGTGTCTTCCCGAACTCAACCGCGAGGTGGCAGGCCCTTCAGCCCTGCGGCAGAGCGCGTCACCAGGGCCTGTCCTTCAGCCCCAGCCTGTAGGCCACGAAGTTCGTCGCTAAGTGGAGGGGGGGCGTGATCAGGCAGAGGACGATGGCTGTGGGGACCTCTAGGAGCCCGAAGAGCGCCTGGTAGAGGGCGAGGGCGGTGATCAGGAAGAGGAGCTGGTCCAGCAGGGGGGCTGGTGCACCGGGCCCCAGCCCCAGCCTCCTCTTGACGAACGACCCCAAGAGGTCGCCCAGCATGGCCCCACACGCCAGGGCGACGCCCTCCCCCACGCTCAGCAGGCCGAGCGCGTGTAGGGGGAGGCTTGCCGCGGACCCGGCGGCGACGCCAGCAGCGAAGCCCTCGATGCTCTTGCTGTCGCCGAAGATCCTTCGCCCGTCGAGGAACTTGAGGCCGAAGTCGATGGGGTGCCTCCGCGGCATGAGCTTGGCGACAACGACCGGCGCAGCGTTAGCGACGTAGCACGGCAGCGCCAGCGAGGCTACGCGCACCCACACTCGCTGCGCTGCTGTCGAATCCTTATAAGAGTTCCCCGTCCAATGGGTCTGTGGGCTCCCCGCCGCTGGACCCCTTCGAGGAGTTCCTGAGGAGGGAGTCCAGCAAAGTTCGGGCTAGGAGGATAGGAGCGGCCACGTTCATCGAAGAGGAGCAGCCCACGCGGCACCACCAGCTACCCACCGACTTCATCGACGCCTTCCTGCTGAGGGCCGAGCCTGGCGAGCACGTGGTGGTCGAGAAGGGGTTCATCAGGGAGCTGCGGTACCGCATCGAGGAGCTGGAGGGCGAGGTCAGGCGGCTGCGGCGGCGCAACCTGGCTCTGCAGGCGGCTCTAGTTGCAGCTGTGACCTCGCTGATACTCGTGCTGATCGCCCGCTAGCCGGAAGCAAGCTTTACTAAGCTTGCCCCGCTCGCCAGCGCGTGGGGGATCTGAGGGCTGGGATCAGGAAGCTCGAGGAGGAGGTGAAGGGCAGGTTCGTGGGCAACGATGAGGCCGTGCGAGTGCTCACCCTCAACCTGCTCCACGAGAGGGCCACAGCGCTGATCAGGGCCCCCCGGGGCCGGGGGAAGTCCACTCTGATGCTGCTGTTACTCAAGGGCATCTTCGGCGACGACTTCGTCGTGCTGTCCGGCGCCTCGGAGGTCAAGCGGGGGGAGGTGGTCGCCAGGCTGCACATACCGTCTCTAGAGAAGGAGGGGGTGGAGCGCGTCATCTGGTCGGCCTTCGTGAAAGCCAAGGGGAAGGGCATCGACGAGGCGAACAGGCTGAACCCCTACACCGCTTCGAACATCTACCACCTGCTCCAGTTTGGCGAGGTGTGGGCTTACGGCCAGCGCTACGTCCTGGGCGACTTCGTGCTCTTCGCGAACGAGAACCCGGCGGACCCCACGACCTTCATCCACCCGCCGCCCTTCTACGACAGGTTCGACGTGTGCGTGCACCTCACCTCGCTGCCGCTGAGCGACAAGTTCAGGCTTCAGAAGCTCGTGGAGAGCTACGGCTCGCTGGTGGACTCCATGCCGCAGGTGATCGACTTCGACACGCTGCAGGAGGCGCGGCGCGAGGTCAGGGAGGTGGAGCTGGACACCGACCTCGTGGCCACGGTGAACGTGCTGATCAGGGACCTGCAGGTGTGCGTGAGGGGTAGGGATTCGAGCCGCGTGAAGCCCCCCGCCCTCTGCGAGGGCTGCCACTTCGTCCACGGCGTGTGCAGCTCGATCCGCGACGGCCCCAGCGAGCGCGCCACGCTGGTGCTTTACAGCCTCCTGAAGGCCAAAGCCTGGCTGGAGGGCAAGGTGACCGAGGACGACGTCTACAGCCTCGCCCCCTACGTGCTGGTCCACAGGATCGAGCTCGTGAAGCAGGACAACCCCCTCAGCGAGCTCCGCAAGATCCTCAGCAAGCAGAGGGAGCTCAACGAAGAGAGGCGCGCCCGGAAGCAGTGGGCGATCCTCAGCAGCCTGCGCAAATCGTTCAGCAGGGAGCTCTACAAGCTGGCGGGGGAGATAGCCGTGGAGGACCCCGTGTTCGCCGAGGAGGTCGTCAAGCTTGAGCAGGGCTGGGTCTCCGCCGGCCTGCTCAAGCCTGAGGAGACGCTCAGCGCCAGGCTGATGCTGGATGCTGGGCGTTGACGAGGTTCTGGAACTCTTCGAGAGGGCCCGCAGCGAGATGTACGTCGCCCCCTCCCTCGTCGAAGTGAGGGTGGCCGGCGACAGGCCGTCGGTGCTGGTGAGGGAGGGGGCGTTCCGCGTCACGGTTCCAGGGAGGCTCCTCGAAGACCCGGAGGGGGGGCCGCTGCTCCTCTGGTACTTCAGGCACGACCTGGCCCACCTCCACTACTGCCCGTACAACCTCAGGACGGTCCAGACGCTGGCGCGGGCGGCCTACGAGGAGACGAGGAGCTGGATCTACTCGCACAACGCCGTGCGGCTCTTCGCTGACCTGCAGGTGGACCTCTTCTACCTGCCGCTGAAGTTCAGGCAGCCCCCGCTGCACCTGGTCGACGAGTTCTCGAGGAGGCCGAGGGGGGTCGAGGCCCTGAGGTACTCGGCCTACAAGCACGTATACAAGGACCTCCTGCCCAGCCATAGGATCAACAGGGACGTCCGCTTCTACGGCTCGCTCGTAGCCGAGATCACGCTGAGCCCCAGGTCATGGGTTACGAAGGTCAGGGCGATAGCGGCCATCCTGAAGAGGCTGCGGGACATCGAGAGGATCAAGGGGCTGCCCACGTCGGCCGGCGAGGGCGTGCCGCTCTCAGAGGACCTGGAAAGGGACTTCCTGGCGGAGGCGAGGAGGGTGATGGGCGGGCTGGGAAAGGAGGAGGCCAGAGAGCTGTACAGGCACTGGATCAGGGGGAGGGTAGACACGAAGCGGATCGAGGAGGAGCTCAAGAAGGTTGTGGAGGGGGTGAAATCGAGGCCTCCTAGGGGGGCCGGGAGGGGCGTGGAGGAGGTCGAGGTTTCCCGCACTCCGGAGAGGGGATCGGGTGAGGAGCCGGAGCTGCCGTCCAGCCTCTCCAAGCCGCTCTCCAAGGCCGGCGACCTGGACAGCCTGGTGTGGAGGGCCCTGTGGTACAGGGCGAGGGCCGAGGAGTTCCTGATCTCCTACGGCGGTAGGCGCAGGGGCGGGACTTGGGCCATCTACGCCTACACGGACACGTGGAGCGTGGAGGACGACATCGAGGACCTCGACCTCGAGGCGAGCCTGGAGGAGGGGCCCCTCATCCCGGAGGAGACCACGCTGAGGGACGTCAACCTACCCTCCCCCTCCGGCGAGGTGCTCGTTCAGGAGCGCGCCCCCTCAGTCCTCGTGGTCCTCGATACGAGCAGGAGCATGCAGGGGGCCATCGATGAGGCGGCCATCGCGGCCTTCGCGGCCTACCTGAGCGCCAGGCGCCAGGGCGGCCGGGCGGCGGTGGTGAACTTCTCGACGAGGTACCTGGTGGCTGGGTGGGACGCGCCGGACCTCGTGAAGGACTTGATCCTGGCGGTCTCCCAGGGGGAGCTGACGATCCTCCCGCTGGCCGAGATCAAGGCCCTGCTCGACGAGCTCGAGCCGGGCGAGCGGGCGGTGGTGACCCTAGTGACGGACTGCGGCTGGCAGAACCTCCGCGACGCTCTCGGCTTCCTCGAGAAGCTAGCGGCGTTGGGCCACAAGGTGGTCGTCTTCCACATCGAGGGGTGGAGGTACCCGAAGAGCGTCGAGGCCGTTTCGAAGGTTCGCGGGCTCACGCTCTACAGGGTCAGCGAGCCCGCGGCCCTGAAGAGCCTGGTGCTCGGTGAGACCGAGGCTCGGGCCGGCGCTCAGTGAGAGCCCCTCGTAGTGTTAATGGGGCCGGCCTCCTCCAGCCGGTGCGCGGGCCGGTCTCAAGTTCGGAGGCCACTCAGTGAGGCTCCCGCAGGGGTAGTCCCAGCTTCTCGGCTGCCTCCCTCACAGCCTTGACCCGCTTGTCGTCCCCCACGAGCTTGGCGGCGGCGTACTCCTCCTCCAGAGCCCTCCTCAGCTGCTCCTTAGACGCCTCAGGGGCCTTCTCCCAGAGCTCCTTCAGCCTCTCGTGATCGCTCCTGCGGGCCAGCTCCACGAAGTACTTCGCCAGAGAGACCACGCGCAACCGAGCACCCTCGCGGATCATCACGAGCCCAGACTCGTAGTCGACCTCCACGAGCACCTCCCCCCTGCGGCGCCTTAGCTCCTCCAGCGCCTCCCTAGAGATCACCTTCTCCAGCCCGTAGACCGAGGCCGCCTTCTCCACCTTCTCGACGGCCTTCTCGCCCATCGCGTAGATCTCCACCAGGTCGCTGTACCTCAGGGGGAGCTCGTACGTCCTGCCCCCGATCACCATCGTGGCGCTGGCGCCACTCACCCTCCGCGTCGGCATCCGGACGTCCAGGAAACCGTCGTAGGTGAAGAGCGGGATCACCTCGCTGTAGCCGTCCGGGAACACCACCCTCGCGCCCTCGTCCCACAGCCTCGCGCTCACCTCGCCGAGCACCAAGTGGGGGCCGCTCTCGAAGGCCGCCGCGCCGAGGTTCTCCGCCAGCACCTGAGCGACGCCCTCGACGCTCCCCCTCACCTCGTAAACCCTGAACTTCAGCCACCCCCTCGAGGTCTCCAGCTCGAGCAGCCCCTGCACCCGGGTTACCTCCAGTCCCAGGCTCGCTAGGGCTTCCCTGACCCTGTCCTCGCCCACCTCCTCAGCGACTCCAACCCACGGCATCCCATCCTCGGGCCTGAGCTACAAATTAAACCTATTTGACGAAGGTGAGAGTGTGCGAGAGGCGCTGCTCTACGAGAAGCTCAGGGGGACCAAGGTCCGCTGCCTCTTGTGCGAGAGGCGCTGCGTGGTGGAAGAGGGGGGCCGCGGGCTCTGCGGCACGCGGGTGAACGTAGGGGGCAGCCTCTACACGCTGACCTACGGCAACCTCTCCGCCATCGAGTCGCGACCCATCGAGATCAAGCCCTTCTTCCACTTCTGGCCCGGCTCCACCTCGCTGACGTTCAGCAGCTGGAGCTGCAACTTCCTGTGCCCCTGGTGCCAGAACTGGCACCTCTCCAAAGTGGAGCCCGACCCCGCCAGGGCCGCATACGTCCCTCCAGAGAAGGTGGTGGAGCTCGCGGCGCGCCGCGACGAGGGGGTCTGCGTCTCGTTCAACGAGCCCACGCTGCTCTTCGAGTACAGCCTCGACGTCTTCAGGCTGGCGAAGGAGCGCGGGCTCTACTGCACCTACGTGAGCAACGGCTACATGAGCCTGGAGGCGCTGAGGATGCTGAGGGAGAGCGGCCTGGACGGGCTCAAGATAGACGTGAAGGGCGGCGAGGAGGAGTACAGGAGGTACAACCGGGCGAGCGCAGACGTAGTCTGGCGCAACGCGAGAGAGGCGAAGAAGATGGGGATCCACGTGGAGATCGTTTACCTGGTCGTGACCGGAGCTACGGACGGCGAGGAGACGATCCTCAGCGTCATAGAGCGCCACCTGAAGGAGCTGGGGCCCGACACGCCCCTGCACTTCACCCGCTACTACCCAGCCTACATGTACAGCGAGCCCCCCACGAGGGTCGAGAAGCTCGAGTGGTGCTATCAGCAGGCGAGAAGGATGGGGGTGAGGTTCCCCTACATCGGCAACGTGCCCGGCCACCCGTACGAGAACACCTACTGCCCCGAGTGCGGTGCGATGCTGATCAAGCGGTACGGGCCGCGCGTGGTGAAGTACGCGCTGGCCGAGGGCGGCAAGTGCCCGCGCTGCGGCGAGGAGATCCCGATCGTGGGCCACTACGTCCGCAAGCCGATCGCCAGGTGGGACTGACGCTGGCGACCGACGGTAGGTAAATGTGGGGGGGCCCAAGAGGTCCGTGTGGCGCTGTGGAGGCCCGACAGGCTGAGGTTCGGCCCGGCGGGGATACCCAACAGCGCCAAGGTCAGGAGCACGAAGCACGGCGTGCTGGAAGTTAAGGCGCTGGGGCTGGACGCGATGGAGATCGAGTTCGTGAGGAGGATCAGCCTGACGGAGGCCTCGGCGAGGGACGTCGAGGCCGTCGCCAGGGGCCTGGACATCGCGCTCACGGTGCACGCGCCCTACTACATCAACCTGGCTTCGCCGGAGAAGAGCAAGGCCGAGGCGAGCGCGCAGCGCATCTACCAGTCGGCGGTGGTGGGCAGAGCCGCGGGGGCCTGGAGCGTCTGCTTCCACGCCGCCTACTACATGGGCCGCGAGAGCGAGGAGGTGTACCGGGTGGTGAAGGAGGCCGTGGGGGCGATCGTCAGGAGGCTGCGGGACGAGGGGGTCGAGATCTGGCTGCGGCCCGAGACCTCGGGGGCCCCCACGGAGTTCGGGACCCTCGAGGAGGTGATCAGGCTCTCGGAGGAGCTGGAAATGGTGCTCCCCGTGATCGACTTCGCCCACCTCCACGCCAGGAGCGCCGGCCTCTACAACAGCTACGAGGAGTTCAGCTCCGTCCTCTCCCTGGTGGAGGAGAGGCTCGGCAGGGAGGCGCTCGACAACATGCACATACACGTCTCAGGCATCGAGTATGGCGAGAGGGGCGAGATACGCCACCTGAACCTCGCCGAGTCCGACTTCAGGTACGAGGAGCTCATGGAGGCTCTCAGAGACTTCGGCGTCAAGGGGGTGCTGATCTGCGAGAGCCCGAACCTCGAGGAGGACGCTCTGCTGCTGAAGCGGACCTACGATAAGCTCCTCACGGCTCGATAGAGGAGGCTGGCTCGTAGGCTTCGAGGCCGCCTCGCAGGACCAGGAGCAGCTCCCGCGCGTTGACGACGGGGGCCGGGAAGAGGTGGTAGTCGTCGGTGGAGAGCCTGGGGCAGGCGGTGTTCACGTAAACGTCCGCGGGCCCCAGGTCCTCGAGGGCCTCGCGCGTCACCTCATCGAGCACCACGACCGTCGACCTCACCCCCCTCTCGCCCAGGAGGCGGCGGAGCTCGCTCAGCTTGGCCCAGCCCGCCCACTGCCCCGGTTTCGTCGACGCCACGATCAGCGCGTCCCTCGCGTCGAACACCGAGGAGAGGTGCGCTAGGCGGCGGGCGACCACGCGCTTCACCTCAGCGCCAACGTCGGTCACGGCGCTGGTGTAGGGGTCTAGGGCGAAGGTGGCGGCGCCGGTCGCCAGCGCGACGCCAAGCGCGTGGAACCTGCCGCCGCTAACCACGAGGAACGCGTCGACCGACCCGGCCAGCCTCTGCGCGGCCCTGGCGTCACACCCTATGACCAGGCCCTCTGGCATCTGCGGGTCAGGGCTCCTGGCTGTCACCCCCTCGATACCGTAGTCGGCGAGCGTCGATAGCACGCGGTGCAGGAGGTGCAGGTGCTGGACGCTCGATACGACGCCGACCCTCCTGAGGCCCTCGCTGCTTAGCTTCCGGGCGGCTACCTCAGCGGCCTCGTCCAGGGGCAGATCAGCCCTCCCCGGGATGAAGAGGACGTTGCTGGGCGGGTTGAAACGGACGGGGCCGTGGTGGCCGATGTGCACCAGCGCGTCGCAGCCCAGGGCCTCCGCCTCCCGCAGCGCCACATCGCAGCCCCCCCACGCGTGGCTGCCCGACACTACGACCTCGAGGCCCTCGCCCTCCAAGGCCCTGGCCAGCCTGCCGAGGCAGGGCTTCACCCCGTCGGGAGCCTGCAGGAGGATCCTCCTGTAGCCGGCGCCCCTGGCCCAGCGCACGATGCGCTCCTCCTCGAGCTCAAAGCGGCAGCTGCCGGCCCCCATCGCGTCAGCTTACCGGCCTCCACAAGAGACCCAGCTCGTCAGCGTAGCGGTAAGCCTCCTCCAGCTCATCCCTGCTCGGCCTGCGCGCGATCTCCCTGTACTTCTCCGGGTAGAGGGCGACGAGGTGCTCCGGCCTGTACTGGTCCATGATGTTCACCAGCGCCCGGGGACAGTTCTTGCTGATCCACTCGAGGGCGGGCTTAGTGCAGCACTCCACGTGGCCCGGCAGCACGAGGTGCCTGATGATCATGTCGCCGCTGTCGTGCGCCAGCTTGTGGTTCCGAGAGACCACCTCGAAGTAGCGTGGGACCTTCGACAGCCTCAGCGCGCACTCGTCGTTCCCGTACTTGAAGTCGGGTAGCCAGATGTCCACGATGTCCAGGAGCAGCTTCAAGGCCTCCACGCTCATGTACATGTTCGTGTTCCACAGCAGGGGGACGTTGACGTCCATGTGCTTCAGCGAGGACAGCACGACATGGAGCTGCTGGTCTGGGTTGCCGCCGACGTAGTTTATGTTCCGAGCCCCCTCCTTGCGCAGCTTCACCGCGATCGCGGCGAGCTCGCGGGGCCCCACCGGCACGCCGTTCAGGGGGTCGGTGGAGATGTCCCAGTTCTGGCAGAAGACGCACTTGAAGCTGCAGCCCGTGAAGAAGATCGTGCCCGAGGGAACGAGGGGGGCCTCCTCACCCATGTGGAGGAAGGCCGACGCGACCCTCACTTCAGCCGTGAGCCCGCACACTCCCCTCTCGCCCTTGACTCTGTTCACGCCGCACCTCCACTCGCAGAGCCTGCACGACTCGATGATCCTCCACGCGATGTCCGCCTTGAGGTCTACTAGGCTGTAGTCCGGGAGAGGCATCCTAGAGACCTTCTCCGGATCGCCTTCCACGCTCTCGTAAGTCTCCCTGGCCTCCCTCACCTTCTCGTCGTGAACCCTCCACATCTCCTCCAGGCCCGCACCCCTCTCCAGCTCCACCGGAACCCTCTTCGCCACTCTGTACCTCGCCGCCCTCTTGTCAGTCATCACCGCGTAGTAGTGCGTCAGCCTCCTCCTCACCTCCTCGTCCTCCCACACCGCCAAGGCGTCTGGGCGCAGCGCCAGCAGCCGCCACATCCTCTACAACGGCCTATTCAGCCCTTTTAAGGCTTAAGGCTTAAAGGGCGCCAATCGGGTGGGGCGCGTGCCCGGCCACAAGATCGGCTTCCCGTTAATCCTGATCAACTTCAAGGCGTACCGCGAGGCTAGCGGAAGGCGCGGCCTAGAGCTAGCAAAGGTCGCTGAGCAGGTGTCGAAGGAGGTGGGGGTCACGATCGCCGTCGCCCCCCAGCTCACCGACCTGGCTTTCATAGCCTCCCAGGTGGAGATCCCGGTCTTCTCCCAGCACGTGGACAGCGTGGAGCCCGGCAGCCACACGGGTCACGTCACCCTGGAGGCCGTCAGGGACGCGGGGGCCATAGGGACGATGGTAAACCACTCCGAGCGTAGGGTCCGCGCAGACCAGGTGGACTTCGTCGTAAAGCACGCGCGAGCCCTGGGCCTCGCGACGGTCGTGTGCGCGGACACCCCCGAGGTGACAGCTGCGATGGCCGCCCTGGGCCCAGACATGGTCGCCATCGAGCCCCCAGAGCTGATAGGGACGGGGATCCCCGTCTCGAGGGCTAAGCCGGAGGTCGTAACGAGGTCCGTTGAGCTAGTTCAGCGGGTTAACCCTCAGGTCAAGGTTCTGTGCGGCGCTGGCATCACCACTGGCGAAGACGTGGCAGCAGCGCTGAGGCTCGGCACGGTGGGTGTCCTCCTGGCCTCAGGCGTCGTGAAGGCGAAGGACTGGAGGAAGGCGATCCTCGACCTGGTGGAGCCGATCGTCAAGAGGTAGCCCGCTGGGTGAAACAGTTTTTAAGCGAGCCCCTCCTGCTGCCTGGGGCCCGTGGCCTAGCATGGAAAGGCGCCGAGCGCCGGTGGCGCGCGCAAGCCTGCGGAGCCGGAGAACCCGGGTTCAAGTCCCGGCGGGCCCGCCACGTTTCTTAAGCACGGGGTACCTCCTCACGTAGCCGCACCTCAGGCAGGTGACCACGACGCGCGTACCGCCGCAGCCCCTCTTCACGCGCACCCTGGCTGTGAGCCCCGGGATCAGCGGTGTGAAGCACTTCCTGCAGAACCTCCTCCGCACCCTGCGCGGGATCCTGACGCGGGCCTTCGCAGCGATTCTGAAGGCCAGCTCCACGTACCGCTGCGCTAACCGCTCGTCCCTCCTGACCTCTCGATCGGCCAGCTGGAGCAGTATGGCTATCCTCTCGCGGGCTATGCTCCTCACCGAGCGCTTATCCACGCGCGATACCCACGCGAACAGCTTAAATAGCCTGCCTCCCTCGGAGAGCAGGGCCGGGGTGGCCGAGTGGCCTAAGGCGGCGGGCTGCAGTGGTGTCGCCTGGTGGTGACCCGCTACTTCACCCGGGTTCGAATCCCGGCCCCGGCTCCACATTCATGGGGGGCGGAAGGCTTATGTCTCAGCCGCTCCGCGGCCCCACGTGAGCTACTACGTCTCGGTCCCCTTCGTGCCGACGCCAGTTGAAGTGATCAGGGAAATGCTGAAGCTCGCGAACCTGAAGCCGGGGGAGCTCCTAGTGGACCTGGGCTGCGGTGATGGGAGGGTTCTGGTGGTGGCGGCGAAGGAGTTCGGGGCTAGGGCCGTTGGAATCGAAATCAGGAGCGACCTGGCTAGCAAGGCTGCCCACAACGCGATCAGGGAGGGGGTGAGGGACAGGGTTCTCGTAATCAACGGGAACTTCTTCGAGCTGAGGATACCCCCAGCCGACGTGATCTTCATGTACCTGCTCACCTCCGTCAACGAGCGCCTGAGGCCCAAGCTCGAGAAGGAGGCGAAGCCGGGAGCTAGGATAGTCTCGCATGACTTCGAGATCGTAGGGTGGAAGCCGAAGCTGGTCGAGAACTTCCAGGACGGGGGCAGGTCGCACAAGCTATACCTCTACGTGAAGGAGTAGCGAAGCGTGATGGGCTTGAGCCGGGAGGCCTTGCTCGTCGAGAAGGTCACCGACGTTAGCGTGGATGACTTGAGGGGGCTGTCGCCGCTCGCGAGGAAGCTCTGCGAGCTCTACGCCAGGATGGGTGGCTTCAGCTCGCGCTACGTGGCGAGGGCGGCGGAGGTGGCGAGGGAGATGGTGAGCGACGAGCGTTGCACAGTTTTCCTCGCCTTCACCGCCAACCTCGTCGCGACGGGCCTCAGGGGGGCTATCGCAGCACTCGTGAGGGAGGGGCTGGTCGACGCCATCGTCACCACGGGCGGGACGTTCGACCACGACATCGCCAGGTCCATGGCCCCCTACTACCGCGGCGAGCTCGAGCTCGACGACGAGATGCTACAGCGCCTTGAGATCCACAGGCTTGGCAACATACTCGTGCCGAAGGAGAGCTACGGGCCTGTGATCGAGGAGTTCACGCACAGGATGCTGGAGGAGCTGGTTAAGGTCAAGGACCGCTGGACGCCGAGCGAGCTCGCGCGGGAGGTTGGGGTCAGGCTGAAGGATGCCAACTCGATCCTCGCAGCGGCAGCTGAGAGGGGCGTACCGGTCTTCTGCCCAGGCCTGGTCGACTCGGCATTCGGAACAGCCCTCTTCACCTTCAGGGAGGTCGGCCGGAGCAGGGGATACTCGCTGGAGCTCGACGTGGTGGGCGACATGCACAGGATCGCCGAGCTGGTCATGGAGTCGGAGAGGTTAGGCGCGATCGTTCTAGGGGGTGGCATCAGCAAGCACCACGTGATATGGTGGGCGCAGTTCAAGGGGGGCCTCGACTACGCGGTGTACATCACCACGGCCGTTGAGTTCGACGGCAGCCTGAGCGGCGCGCGCACCAGGGAGGCGATCAGCTGGGGCAAGATCAAGCCCACCTCTAAACACGTTACCGTGCCGGCGGACGCCACGCTGGTCTTCCCCCTAATCGCTGCCGCCCTCCTGGGTGGGTGACATGCTGCTCGCAGGTCTGCTCGCAGCCCTCGCCGCCTTAGCCTCGCTCCTGCTGACGCCGCTCGTGGCCGCCCTCATGAGGAGGCTAGGCCACACTCGCCCTGACGTGCACAAGAGGGGGCAGCCGCAGCTGCCCTACTCTGGGGGCGTCGCGATCTTCGCAGCCTGCATGCTCCCGCTGGCCCTGCTGGCCGCGCTCAGGCCCCAGGGCGCCGTCAAGGTCGCTGTGCTCGCGTCCTCTTCGTCGCTCGCGCTCATCGTGGGGCTCATCGACGACTTTAAGGTCCTGGGGGGCAGGCTGAAGACCCTGCTCACGATCCTGACCGTCGTGCCCCTGCTCCTCGCCCACCTATTCGCGCCCGATCACGTTCAGCTGGGGCGCCCGTTGGTGCCCGTGCTGGGCCGCCTCAGGATCACCGTGATCTACTGGGCCCTGCTGCCGCTGGTCGCTGCTGGGCCCGCCAACCTCGTCAACATGCTCGACGTGTTCAACGGAGTAATGCCAGCGACCTCCCTGCTCTCGGCGCTCGCGATGGCCTTCGCCTCCGTAGCGCTAGGTAGGGAGGAGGGCCTTCTCCTCCTAATGCCGCTCGTGGGCGCGCTTGTCGGCTACCTCCCCTACAACTGGTACCCGGCGCGCATCCTCAACGGCGACTCGGGGAGCCTCTTCGTGGGTGCCTACATCGGGGCGGCCGCCGCCCTGCTGCAGCTGGAGTACGTGGCGGCGGTAGCTCTCGTCCCGCACGTGATCAACGGCGTGCTCGTGGTATCCTCGGGTGGCTTCAAGGAGCACAGGGAGATGAGGGGGAGGCCCACGGTCATCATGCCCGACTACAAGCTCGCAGCGTCAACGGACCCCGAAGCCCCCGTGTCGCTGGTGCGCTTAATCCTCTCAATCGATGGGCCGCTAGGGGAGCAGCAGGTTGTCAAGAGGCTGGTGGCGCTGAGCGGGCTGAGCAGCTTGCTAGCCGCCCTCTCCTCGCTGATGATACCCAGGTGACGCTATGAGGTCCGTGGCGGTGCTGGGCCTGCTGGTGGCGGCGGTCTGGGCATCCTCCCTCGGCGTCCTGGTGCTCATAGAAGCTGTCGTGCTGCGTGCCGTGGGCGCCAGCGTCCTGCGCAGCGTGGTCGGCTCGGCGCTCTTCGCTGCTTGGGCAGCTGCTTGGTACTTCCTCCTCAAGGGTCTCGCTCGGCGCATCCTTCGCTTGCCAGCTCGTGCCACAGCCTAGTGCTGGATAGGGGCTCGCCCCCAGGTCCCAGCACGGGCTCGACAACCTCTATCGCGAGGGGTGCGAGCCCTCGCTGAGCACGCTCCCCGTTGACCGCGAGGGCGTTGACGAACGTCTCCTCTGTCGCGACTAGCGCGTCGACCTCCGGGTCGTAACCCGCAGGCCCCGCCACGTCGTCGAGCGGCACCAGCGTAACCTTCTGCCCCGGTCTTGCTTTCCTCAGGCTGTACCTCAGCACCCTAAGCGCCCTTACCTCGAAGGGTTCCACCGGGTGCTTCTTGCGCCGCCTTGCGGCGTACTCGTCGCTGACCACTCCTATCACGGCCTCCTCGCCCAGCTCCAGCGCCCGCCTGATGAGGTGGCGGTGGCCTGCGTGGAAGAAAGAGAACGTCCCGCCCACTGCGACCTTCCTGTACCTGGGCACAGCCGGTCGAGTCTACTCCACCGTTACCTGGACCTCCCTCGCCAGCTCGCTCTTCGGGACCCTGACCTCTAGGACCCCGTTCTCGAGCCGCGCCTTGGCGAGCTCGGGGCGCACCTTGACGGGGAGGTCGATCCTCTTGTAGAGCGACGCCCAGGTTCGCTGCCGGAGGATGTACCTCCCCCCAGGGAGTGCGGGAGCGCCCTTCTGAGCCGAGATCTCGACCGAGCTCTCCGTCACCTTGACCTTAATCTCGTCCTTCGTGAAGCCGGGCACGTCAACCAGGATGATCACCTCATCCTTCCCCTCTATGGCGTCAGCCGGCGGCTCCCAAGCCAGGGGGGCCAAGCCCTCGCCGGAGAGTCGAGCCCAGAGCTCCCTAAACGCCTTCTCAACCTCGCGGTGAACCTGAGCTATGATGTTGCTCACCTCCTGCACCGCCTGCTCGCTCATCTCGACCGGGAGCTCCCCTCGACCCCTCAATAAAAAAGCTGCGTGCTTGCAGCAACGCTTAAAAAGTCGAAGGGTGAGAAGGACGTCGATGCTATACGAGGTCAGGTGGCACGGACGTGGCGGGCAGGGCGTTGTCACGGCGAGCGACCTGCTCGCGCGCGCCGCCATCCTAGAGGGGAAGTACGCGTACCACGCGCCGGAGTTCGGCCCGGAGAGGCGCGGCGCCCCGGTGAGGGCCTTCACTAGGATCTCCGACGAGCCCCTCGAGCAGCACTTCGGGATCTACAACCCCGACGCCGTCGTGGTCATCGACCCGGCGCTGCAGTCCGAGGTCGGCTACATACTGGAGGGCGTGAAGGAGGGCGGGCTCCTCATCCTTAACGCAAGGAAGGTCGATGACAGGCTCCTCGAGCGCTCGAGGAGCCTGGGGCTGTCCGTGTGGGCTGTCGACGCCTACAGCGTCGCGCTGGAGGTGTTCGGGCGACCCCTTTACAACACGCCCATGCTCGGTGCGTTCGTCAAGGCCGCGGGCATCGTGAAGCTGGATAACGTGCTGGAGGCGGTGAGGGAGAGGTTCAAGGTTCCCGACCTCGCTGAGAGGAACGTTGAAGCTATTAAGAGGTGCTTCGAGGGGGTATCGCGTGTCAGTTAGACCGCTGAGCTGGAGGGAGCTGCCGGCGGCCCCGGTAATAACCGAGGCTGGGAGCGCCCTCCGCTACAAGACCGGCAGCTGGCGGGCGCTGAGGCCGGTCATCGACCGCGGCAAGTGCATCAAGTGCCTGCTCTGCTGGGTCTACTGCCCCGAACCAGCGATCATCAGGGGGGAGGACGACGGCGTGGAGGTCGACTACGACTACTGCAAGGGCTGCGGGATCTGCGCCAACGAGTGCCCCGTGAAGGCCATCTCGATGGTCGAGGAGGGGTGATGAGGGTGGCGCAGACGGCCTACGCTAGGCAGCAGCGGGTGGGGATGACGGGCAACGAGGCGGTTGCGTACGCGGTTAAGCAGGCCGACGTCGACGTGATCGCTGCGTACCCGATCACGCCCCAGACGATCATAGTGGAGAGACTGGCCGAGTACGTCAACAACGGCGAGCTGAACGCAGTCTACATACCTGCCGAGAGCGAGCACTCCGCTCTCTCCGCCTGCGTCGGGGCCGCGCTTGCGGGCGCCAGGGTGTTCACGGCCACCGCGTCCCAGGGACTGGCGCTGATGTGGGAGATACTCTGGATAGCCTCGGCGCTGAGGACCACGATAGTCATGGCGCTCGCCAACAGGGCCCTGTCGGCCCCCATCAACATCCACTGCAGCCACGACGACGCCTACGCGTGCCGCGACACCGGTTGGATCCAGTTCTTCGCCGAGAACGTTCAGGAGGCCTACGACCTGACGCTCATGGCGTTTAGGGTCTCGGAGGATAAGCGCGTGCTCTTCCCATCCATTGTGAACCTAGACGGCTTCATACTGAGCCACGGCCTCGAAGCGCTCTACGTCCTGAGCGACGACGCTGTGAAGGGCTTCATCCCCCCCAAGGAGCCGGTCTACCCGATAGACCCCGAGAGGCCGATGACCTACGGCCCGCTGGCCCTCTTCGATTACTACATGGAGTTCAAGAAGGTGCAAGCCGAAGCGTTCAAGCGTGTCTATCCAGTGATACTGGAGACCTTCGGGAAGTATGAGGAGATCAGTGGCAGGAGGTACTCGCCGGTCAAAACCTACCTCATGGAGGACGCTGAGGTGGCGGTGGTGGTTCTGGGTTCGTCGGCTGGGACCGCCCGCTACGTCGCGAGGAGGTTGAGGGCCAAGGGCCAGAAGGTGGGCGTGGTCAGCCTGACGCTGTACAGGCCGTTCCCAGCGGGGGACCTGGCGAAGGCGCTCAGGGGGCTCAAGGCGGTCGTCGTGATGGATAGGAGCTACAGCTTCGGGAGCCCCGGTGCGCAGCTCTTCATGGACGTGGCCACCGCGCTCTACCACGAGCGCGAGAGGCCCCTGCTCATCAACGCTATCTACGGGCTGGGCGGGAGGGATCTGATGCCCCAGCACGTGGAGGAGGCGTTCGAGGTGGCTCGCGAGGCCGCGAGGACGGGAGAGGTTAAAGAGAGGGAGATCTGGCTGGGCGTGAGGTGAGCTCGCATGGCCACTCCGATTAAGACCCTGAAGGAGATACCGAGGGAGGAGCTCTTCACGCCGGGCCACAGGCTCTGCGCGGGCTGCGGGATCCCGCAGCTGGTGAGGATGGTCCTGAAGGCCATCCCGGGTCCGAAGGTGATCGTCAACGCCACTGGCTGCCTCGAGGTGGCGACGACGATATACCCCTACACGAGCTGGAAGGTCCCCTGGGTGCACAACGCTTTCGAGAATGTTGCCGCAACCGCGGCCGGCATCGAGGCGGCATTCAAGGCCCTCGAGAAGAAGAGGGGGGTTAAGAGGCCTAAGATCATCGCGCTCGCCGGCGACGGTGGCACCTTCGACATCGGGCTCCAGGCCCTGAGCGGAGCCCTCGAGCGTGGGCACGACATGATCTTCATATGCTACGACAATGAAGCCTACATGAACACGGGGATCCAGAGGAGCGGCGCCACGCCGCGGGGCGCAGCCACCACCACCACACCCGCTGGCTCGGTGGTGCCCGGCAAGATAGAGAGGAAGAAGGATCTAATGGGCATCGCGATTTCGCACGGCGTGAGGTACGCGGCAACCATGAACCCCGCGTACCCCGTCGACATGTACAACAAGATCGTCAAGGCGGCCTCAGTGGAGGGGCCAACGGTCCTCCACTACTTCTGCCCATGCCCCACAGGGTGGCGGTTCGATACGGCCAAGTCGATCGAGGTGTCGAGGTTGGCCGTCCAGACTAGGTACTGGCCGCTCTACGAGTACGAGGATGGCACGTACAGGATTAACGTGGTGGTCAGGAACCCGAGGCCTCTGGAGGACTTCCTGAAGCTACAGGGGAGGTTCGCCCACCTGCTTAGGCCGGAGAACAAGCACATACTAGAGCAACTAAAGCGGGACGTGGAGGAGAACTGGAACAGGCTGATGAAGCTGGCTGGCCTATCATAGCTCAACTAGAATAATTAGCATTTCGCCTTCCTCTGGTTCAGTGGTCGCAACTCTTTTATCTCCGAGCCAGGGGCCGCCCGGCGAAAGCGGGATGGCTAGGATGCTAATCAGGGGGCAGTGCCCTAACTGCGGGGGGGCGATCAGCGACGAGCGGCTAGCCAGCTCGCTGCCCTGCGAGGCGTGCCTCCCTGAGGTGCCGGCCAAGCTGCTAGAGAAGCGAGCGCAGAGGCTCGAGTTCCTGAGGGAGGTCTGCAGGCTGCTGTCCGAGAGCGAGAGGTGCGGGGGTTACCAGCGCCTCCTTAGGGAGGAGGAGGAGTTGCACGAGTTCGAGAGCTTCTTCGAGAGGGCGGTGGGCAGCAAGCCCTGGAGCGCGCAGAGGATGTGGGCGCGCCGCGTCCTGAAGGGCTACTCCTTCACAATACTGGCTCCGACGGGCGTCGGCAAAAGCGTCTTCGGGATGGTGATGGCGCTGTTCCTGGCGGCGAGGGGCCGGAGGAGCTACATCGTCCTCCCGACGAGCGTGCTCGTGAGGCAGGTCAACGCGAGGCTCCAAGAGTTCCTCTCGAGGTTGGGCATCGACGTGAGGGTCCTAGCCTACGTGGCGCCCTCCAATAAGGCCAGGGAGGAGCTCCTCAGGAGGCTGGAGCAAGGTGACTACGACATCCTGGTCACAACGTCGCAGTTCCTCGCCAGGAACTTCGAGCAGCTGAGGGGGAGGACCTTCGACTTCGTGTTCGTCGACGACGTCGACGCGGTGATAAAGTCCTCGAGGAACATCGACAAGCTCCTAGCGCTGCTGGGCTTCAGCGAGGAGCTCGTCAACGAGGCGCTGAGGCTGCTGAAGCTGATCGCGTCGGGGAAGGCCGGTGAGGACCCTGAGGGGGTCAGGAGGGCGCGGGAGAGCCTCAGGAGCAAGCTGGCTGAGGTGAGGCACGGCGTGCTGGTCGTGTCGACAGCCACGGGCAGGCCCCGAGGCCTCAGAGTGAGGCTCTTCAGGGAGCTGCTCAACTTCGAGATCGGATCGAGGGCCGAGCTCCTAAGGAACGTCGTCGACTCCTACCTCCTCGTGGACTCCGACGACCTGGAGGCCGTGGCAGCCGACGTCGCCGCCCGGCTGGGCAGAGGGGGGCTGCTTTTCGTCCAGCCCGGAACCCCTGAGGACAGGGTCGAGAGGCTGCTGCAGCTGCTGGAGGAGAGGGGGGTCAGGGCCGAGCTGATCACTTCGAGGAACAAGAGGGTTCTTGAGGCGTTCGAGAGGGGCGAGCTTGACGTCCTCGTGGGCTACGCGACCTACTACGGGCTGCTAGTGCGGGGCCTCGACTTGCCCCACGTCATAAGGTACGCGGTCTTTGTCAACGTGCCGCACTTCCGGCTCTCGGCAGACGTAGACGAAGCGAGCCCCCTGAGGCTGCTTCAGCTGGCACAGATCGTCCGCAGCGTAACCACCGGCCCCGAGGCCTCCTCGCTGGATAGGGTCACCGCCACCCTCAGGCGCTACCTGGCGAAGCTGGACCAGTCCGCTTACAGGGCCCTGGCTGACGCTCTCAGCGAGGGCAAGAGGCCGGAGGGGTTCTTGGGCTTCCTCTACGACCGCCTGTCGGAGCTCAGAGGCCTGCTCAAGGAGTTGCTCTCGAGGAGGGAGCTGCTCGAGAGGATGCAGGCTCTCTCGCTGGTGTCGATCAGGGCCGTCGACGGCAGGCTCTACGTTGTGCTGCCCGACGCGCCAACGTACCTGCAGGCGTCCGGCAGAACCTCTCGCCTCTATGCTGGGGGGATCTCGAAGGGCCTCTCCGTCGTGGTGACCAACGACAGAGCCCTCCTCGAGGCCCTCATGAAACAGGTCAAGTGGTACGTGGAGGACGCGAGGTGGGCCGTCTTCACGCAGCTGGACCTGAAGGCCCTGACCGAGGAGATAGACAGGGATAGGAGGTTGATCGAGGAGCTCAGGTCCGGCAGGGCTCAGAGGCAGGTGGCGGAGCTCGTCAAGACGGCGCTGGTGATCGTGGAGTCGCCCACGAAGGCCAGGACGATAGCCTCCTTCTTCGGCAGGCCCTCGCGGCGCTTAGTGCTGGGCATGCCGGTGTACGAGGCCAGCGTAGGGGGCCTGCAGCTGCTGGTTACCGCGAGCAAGGGGCACGTGCTGGACCTCGTCACCGACGAAGGTTTTTACGGGGTTCTGCTGGACGGCGGTTTCACCCCCGTTTACGCGACCATCAAGCGGTGCAGGGACTGCGGCGAGCAGTTCACGGAGGCTAAGGACGGCGCCTGCCCGCGGTGCGGGTCCAGGAACATCGTCGACCAGGCCGAGGTGGTGAGGGCCCTCCAGGAGGTCTCCGGCGAGGTCGACCTCGTCCTCCTCGCCACGGACCCGGACACGGAGGGCGAGAAGATCGCCTGGGACCTCTACAGCCTGCTGGCGCCCTACGCACGAGCTATCAAGCGGGTGGAGTTCCACGAGATCACCAAGAGGGCCTTCGAGGATTCGCTCAGGTCGCCGAGGGACGTGGACGCGAGGAGGGTCGAAGCCCAGATAATCAGGCGGGTGGAGGATCGCTGGCTCGGCTTCGCCCTCAGCAGGAAGCTGTGGGAGCAGTTCGGGATGCACTGGCTCTCCGCCGGTAGGGTTCAGACGCCCGTCCTTGGCTGGGTGATAGAGCAGTACCTCAGGGCCGAGAGCAGCCTCAAGACGGTGTTCAGGGTTACGCTCGAGAACGGCGCTACGTTCACGCTGGAGAGCGATGCGGCGGGCGCTGAGGCGCGCAAGCTCGCCAAGGAGCTGAGGGGGGCGCTAGCTCGCGTGGAGGAGGTGGGGGTCGAGGACCAGAGGCTGGCCCCCCCGCCGCCGTACTCGACCGACACGATGCTCAAGGACGCGGTGCTCGCGCTCGGCGCGTCGGCGGATGAGGTCATGCGGCTGGCCCAGGATCTCTTCGAGCTGGGCCTCATCACGTACCACCGCACCGACAGCACGCACGTGTCAGCGCTGGGCGTCAGCATCGCCAGGACCTACATCACGGAGAGGTTCGGGGAGGGGGCGTTCGTGGGGCGGACATGGGGGCAGCCTGGCGCCCACGAGTGCATTAGGCCGACTAAGCCGTACGACGTCGACACGCTCAGGGCCCTCGTCAACCAGGGCGTGCTCCAGCTGGCGCGCCCCCTCACCTCTCGCCACTACAGGCTGTACGACCTAATCTTCAGGCGGTTCATCGCCAGCCAGATGCCGGAGGCGGTGGTCAGGGTGCAGCGAGTGAGGGTGACCGTGGGGCCTCTGGGCAGGGAGCTGACTGCGTATGTTGGGGTGGTGAGCCCCGGCTTCACTGCGGTCTACCAGCCCTTCACCCTCAGCAGGGTAGAGGGGGGCGTCTACAAGGTCGTCGAAGTGAGGCACAGGAGGAGGCCCACTGTGAGGCTCTACACCCAGGCCGACCTAGTGGCCAGGATGAAGGAGGAGGGGATTGGCAGGCCCTCCACCTATGCTAGGATCATCTCGACGCTGCTCGAGAGGAAGTACGTGATCGAGACGAAGAGGCACAGGCTGGTGCCGACGGAGCTGGGGGTCAAGGTCTTCAATTACCTGAAGGAGAACTACGGCGACATGGTGTCAGTCGAGCGCACCCGGAGGGTCGAGAGCCTCATGGACAGCGTGGAGCGCGGCGAAGCCGACTACCTCAGCGTCCTCAGGATGCTCTACGAGGAGGTGGGCAAGATTGGTTGAGCGCGGCCTCTTCATAGGTCGCTTTCAGCCGTTCCACTACGGGCACCTCTACGCGCTGAAGTGGATCCTGGAGAGGGAGGAGGAGGTCGTCGTGGCGGTGGGGAGCGCTCAGTACTCCCACAGCTTCAGGAACCCCTTCACCCTGGGCGAGCGCATCGAGATGATAGCGGCAGCGCTGAGGGAGCACAGCATCTGGGGGAGGGTGCTCGTGAGCGGCGTGCCGGACACCGACGGGGTGCACAGCCTGTGGGTCCGCCTCGTTACCTCCTACTGCCCCCGCTTCACCAGGGTCTACACCAACGATGCCTTGACGCGCCTCCTCTTCGAGGAGGAGGGCTACGAGGTGCACCCGATCCCCTTCTTTGAGCGGGAGAGGCTGGAGGGGACCCGCATCAGGATCGCGATGGCGGAGGGCAGAGAGTGGAGGGACTGCGTGCCCAGCTCGGTCGCTAGGGTGATCGAGGAGGTGAGGGGCGTAGAGCGCGTGGCTCAGCTGTACAGGATGGAGGTGGCGAGGGACAGAAAAAGCTGAAGCGCGGTTACAGGCGAGCCCGTACGTTCACTCCTCCACTATGATGTTCGAGTGGGGGAAGCCCATCTCCACCAGCAGCTCCCTCACCTTGTGCCTGTGGTCTCCCTGCAGCTCGATGCGCCCGTCCTTGGCAGTGCCGCCGCACGCCAGCTTGGCCTTGAGCTTGGAGACGATCTCCCTGTGGCTGAACATCTTCTCGTCGATCCCCTCGATGATCGTCACGACCTTGCTGCCCCCACGCCTCCGCTCCAGCCTTATCTTTATCAGCTCCCCCTCCTTGGCAACGCCTTTGAGGAGCTCCTCAAGTATATCGCTCATTACTTGGCGCGGGGTGAGGCGCTTACAAACCTTAAAAAGCTTTGCCCGGGGGGCCGGGCTGAGGGGCGCCATGGCGCGCGAGATCTACGTGAGCAGGAGCGTGGCGGTGCCGCCGGGCGTCAGGGTGACCGTAGACGGGAAGAGGGTGAGGGTTGAGGGCCCCCTGGGCAGCGTGGAGAAGGACTTCTCGCACGCGAAGAGGGTGGAGCTAAGGCTGCAGGGTAGCGAGTTGGTTGTCGAGGCGTTCAACGCCGACAAGAAGACCTACTCGATCGTCAACACGATAGCGTCAAAGATTGAGAACATGATGATCGGGGTCACGAGGGGCTTCCGCTACAGGATGAAGATCGTCTTCGCGCACTTCCCGATGAGCGTGAAGGTCGATGAGCGGAGCCAAGTGGTGGTGATCGAGAACTTCCTGGGCGGCCGCGGCAAGATAACTGCGCGCATCGAGCCGGGAGTCAAGGTGCGCGTGGAGAGGGACGACGTGGTGATAGAGGGCGCCGACAAGGAGGCCGTGGCCCAGACGGCGGCCAACATCCGCGAGGCGACGAAGCTGAGGGGGCGCAGGAGGCTCAGCCCGCACGGCCGCGAGGGGGGGCCCGGAGTGCTCGACGGGATCTACGTTTACGCTAGAGAGAATATCAGGTGAGTAGGCCAGCTACTTCTTGTACCTCTTGGGCCTGAGGTTCCTGCTCTTGCACCTCCTGCAGCGTTCAGCCGTCCACGCGTTCTTCGCTCCGCACTTCCTACAGATTTTCACTCTGAACGTGCTGTTGAGCGCGAGCTCCAGCTTGAAGGGGTCCCTTATGGGCACGGCCGCTCCTCCCTCCGAGTTTTAAAAAGCTTGCGAGCGCAGCAGAGCTTTTTACCGGCAGCGCGCCTCGGGTCCCGTGCAGTGCCCTCGCGCGGAGATGAAGAGGGTGGGTTGGTGGCACTTCGAGGTCTGCGTCCCGAGGGAATGGGACATAGTAGCTCAGGGGAGGTCGAGGTCGACTGAGGTCTTCCGCCTCGCTGACGCAGGTTACACGGTCAGGCTCGAGGTTTCGCTGGAGAGGATGCCGCTGGAGAAGGCGAAGAGCGTGGAGGAGCTGCTCGCCCTGTACAGGAGCAGCTGGGAGAGCAGGCTGAAGGAGCTCGAGAGGAAGGAGGGCGCGAAAGCTGAGCTGAAGCACGTGAGCAAGGACGAAGTCTCGGTGCTCGGGCACAAGGGCTTGCTATGGGCTTTCAGAGTCAGCGGCATGCCGCTGTACGCGGCGCTCTGGTACTGCGAGAGGAGCGAGCGGGCTGTGGCCCTCACCTTCACGCCCAAGAGGGCGGGCGAGGAGGAGCTCTTCCGCAGTATGGTAGAGAGTGCTAAGTGCCACTTCCAATCGCCCGAGGAAAGGGCGCTGTGGTCGCTACTGGTGGTGAGCCTCCGCCTCCCCCAGCACCTTCAGCTGGTCTCCGCCAAGTTCGCCGCGACAGCGACCTACTGCCTCTTCGCCGATAGCGAGATGGAGAGGTACCTGCTGATCGGCTACAGCGGGCTGGTCGGCCTCACGATGGGTAGGTACAAAAAGGGCCTCAGGGGGTGGTTCGAGGGGGAAGTGGTAAGGGACGCGAGCAAGCACATCAAGCAGCAGCTGCCGAAGCTGAAGTACAGGGAGGAGCCGGGCGGTGCAGTCGTGGTGGAGGGAGAGACGTTCGCTCTGACTAGGAAGGGCAAGAGGCTCTTCATGGGCAGGCTGTGGCACGACTCAGCGATCGACAGGGCTCTGGCCGCCGCCGTCTTCTACCCTCTCCACTCGGCCGAGGAGGCGAGGAGTGCGCTCAACGACCTCGTAGCGCAGCTGGGGGCGAGGTGACGGCGGTGGGAGGCTCGAAGGGGGAGGGGAGCTTGCAGCGGGAGGCCCTCGAGGCAGTCGTCGTAGTGGCGGCGGTCGTAGTGCTAGTCCTACTGGTTGCGCCGCGCGCCCTCTCGACGAGCGTACCTCTGGCGGTCGTGGCCAGCTACAGCATGGAGCCGACACTGCACGTGGGGGACCTGATCCTCGTCAGCGGCGTCGGCAAGCCCAAGGTGGGGGACGTAATTGTGTTCGCGGCGGGCGGGCAGCTGATAGTGCACCGGCTGGTGAGAATCGAGGAGTCGGGCGCCGGCCTGCTCTACGTAACGAGGGGCGACTACTGTTACCCCGGCTGCCTGAAGGACCAGTACTCCCCGTTCCCCGCGGGGAGGGCTGTGGGGCGCGTGGAGCTCGTAGTGCCCTACGTCGGCATCCCGAAGCTGCTTCTCGAGAAGCTGGTCATGGTGCTCCGGGGGTCCCCGCGTCCCCCAGCCCCCGCGTGAGCGGTACAGTCGATGCGATAGGAATATAAGGGCTATTTAAAGCCTTCAGAGCGTGGGTGAAAAGGCTAGGGAGTCGAAGCCCACGTACAGGATCGAGAACGTCGTGGCCTCCGTAACCCTCAACCAGAGGCTGAACCTCGAGAAGATCGCCGAGAGGGTGCCCGACGCGGAGTACTCGCCCGAGCAGTTCCCGGGCCTCGTGCTGAGGATCAACAGGCCGAAGACGGCCACCCTGATCTTCTCGAGCGGGAAGATGGTCTGCACCGGGGCCAAATCTGAGAAGGAGGTGCGCAAGGCCGTCAACGCGATCATCTCGCTGCTCAGGAACTACGATATAGAGGTCAAGGGGGAGCCGATCATCGAGATCCAGAACATAGTCGCCAGCGCCAACTTGAAGGCGCTCGTCGACCTGGAGAAAGCGGCGTACCTGCTCGAGAACAGCATGTACGAGCCCGAGCAGTTCCCTGGTCTGATCTACAGGATGGACGACCCCAAGGTCGTGCTCCTCATATTCTCGAGCGGCAAGGTCGTGTGCACAGGTGCGCGCAAGGAGGAGGAGGTGAAGGAAGCCATAGAGAAGCTGTACAATAAGCTGAAGGAGATCGGGGCCCTAATAATCGAGTGAGGGTCGGGTGATCATGAGCGGCTACATCATCAGGGAGTTCACACCGGCCTACCTCGACGCGGTCATCAAGATAAACCGCGAGAACCTGCCCGAGAACTACCCGCCCTTCTTCTTCAAGCTGCACTACGAGAGCTTTCCCAAGGCCTTCCTGGTGGCCCAGTCGGGTGACAGGATCATCGGCTACATAATGTGCCGCGTTGAGACGGGGAGGCTGTACACGGGATCCGGCGTCGGGCGGCAGGGCCACATAATCTCGATCGCCGTGGTCCCCGAGATGAGGAGGCGGGGCGTCGGGACAAGCCTGATGCTCAGCGCTATGAGGGCCCTCAGAAGCTACTACAGGGTCGATGAGTACTACCTGGAAGTACGAGTATCGAACTATCCTGCCATAAACTTGTACAAAAAGCTAGGTTTCGAGATTATAAAGGTTATAAGGGGGTACTACTCGGACGGGGAGGACGCGTACTTAATGGCGAGGCCGGCCTTAGAGGTCACGTAGCACTGACCCAAGAAAGCTTTTTATAGAAGCGCAAAAGCGGGAGCGCCGGAGGGCTATGGCGCAGGCGATACCGGTGCTGATACTTAAGGAGGGCTCGCAGCGTACGACCGGCAGGGACGCACGCAGGTCGAACATCTATGCGGCGCGGGTAATAGCTGAGGCCCTCGCGACGTCGCTGGGCCCCAGGGGGATGGACAAGCTGCTGATCGACTCCTTCGGCAACGCCACGATCACGGGGGACGGCGCCGCCATACTCAAGGAGATGGAGGTGCAGCACCCCGCCGCGAAGATGCTGGTTGAGGTTGCCAAGGCCCAGGACGACGAGGTGGGCGACGGCACCACCTCGGTCGTCGTCCTGGCGGGCCAGTTGCTCTTGAGAGCCAGTGAGCTGCTCGATGAGGAGGTGCACCCGGCGATCATAGTGGAGGGCTTCGAGAAGGCGATGGAGTACGCCGTCAAGGTTATCGACGAGATAGCAGAGCCCGTCAACCCGCTCGACAGGCAGGTGCTGAAGAACATCGCTTCCACCGCGTTGAGCAGCAAGATCGTGGCGGAGTACCGCGACTTCCTCTCCGACCTGGTGGTGGACGCCGCGCTCCAGGTGGTAGAGAAGAAGGACGACAAGTACGACCTCTCCCTCGACAACATCAAGGTGGAGAAGAAGAAGGGTGAGTCGCTGACGGAGACTCAGCTCATCAAGGGCATCGTCCTTGACAAGGAGGTCGTCCACCCGGCGATGCCGAAGCGCGTCGAGAAGGCCAGGATCGCGCTCATCGATGCGCCCCTCGAGGTGGAGAAGCCCGAGTGGACGGCCAAGATCAACGTCACGAGCCCCGACCAGCTGAGGCAGTTCCTGGAGCAGGAGGCCACGATCCTCAGGAACATGGTCGAGAAGATCAAGGCGGCGGGGGCGAACGTGGTCTTCTGCCAGAAGGG
>JAGDWA010000104.1:2263-7060 GCA_023269735.1 Thermofilum sp. | reverse complement strand
GCCCTGCGGGCCCTACCGTAGACGTAGCTGGAGAGGCCGAGCTCGCCCCTGAGCCTGTCGAGCGCGGCGTAGAAGTCGTCGAAGCCCCTCTCGGGCTCGCCCTCCTCGATCTCGAGCCGGAGCGCCGTCGCCTCCACCCCGGCCCTCTCCACTCTCTCCTGCGCCACCTCGACGCGCCTGACGCCCTCCAGGCACCTGGGCAGCGCGGCCGCCAGCCGGCGGAGGGGCTCGAGGCCGGCCCCCATGTCGACGAGGGCCGCCGCCACCATGTCGCCGGAGACCCCCGAGGCCGATGGGTCGAGGAGCAGCGCCCGCATGCCGGAGAGGGGGCGCCAAGGCTTTTTCAGCGTTTCCGGGCGGGGCTGCGATGAGCCTGAGGTCCATCCTGGAGGCGGTGGCGAGGGGCGAGGTCAGCGTCGACGAGGCGGAGAGGAGGCTGCGCCTGCTGGCGCTGGAGGCGGTCGGCGACTTCGCGCGGCTCGACGTGGGCAGGGAGCTGAGGAGGGGGATCCCCGAGGTGGTGCTGGGGGACGTGAAGAGCGCCGAGGAGCTGGTGGAGATATCGAGGAGGATGCTCGAGGTCAGCGGCAGGGCGATCGTGAGCAGGGTCGCGCCGGAGAAGGCGGCGCGCGTCGTGGCGGAGGTGAGGCCGGCGGCGCACAGGTACGAGGAGCGGGCCCGGATGCTCGTCCTCTACTCCAGCTGGTTCCGGCCGGAGAGGACGGGCGGTAGGGTGGCGGTGCTGGCGGCCGGGACGGCCGACGTGCCAGCGGCGGAGGAGGCGCGCGTGATGGCGGAGGAGATGGGCTGCGAGGTCAAGGTCGCCTACGACGTGGGGGTCGCGGCGCTCCACAGGGCCCTGGCGGCCGTCAGGGAGGCGCTCGAGTGGGGGGCCGACGTGATCGTCGTGGCGGCCGGGAGGGAGGCGGCGCTAGCCTCGCTCGTCGCGAGCCTCGTCGACGTCCCGGTGGTGGGGCTCCCCGTCTCCGTCGGCTACGGCTTCGGCGGGGGAGGCCTGAGCGCCCTGGCCTCGATGCTCCAGTCGTGCCCCCTGGGGCTCGCGGTGGTGAACATCGACGCCGGCGTGGCGGCGGGGGCCTTCGCGGCCCTCATCGCCAACCGCGTGGCGAGGGCGAGGCGTCAGCCTTAAGGGGGGCGGCGGCGGGCTATGCCTGTGGCATACCGCGTGGAGGAGAAGCTGCTGAAGCTGGAGGAGTGGTTCAGGGCGAGGGGAGGGCCTGTCGTCGTCGCCTTCTCCGGTGGCGTGGACAGCAGCGTGGTGCTGGCGGCGGCGGCGAGGGCGCTCGGCCCCTCCAGCGTCTACGCGGTCACCGTGGACAGCCCTCTCCACCCGCGCAGCGAGCTGGAGTGGGCCAGGAGGGTCGCAGCCCTACTGGGGGTGGAGCACGTGGTGGTCCCCGGGAGGGAGCTGGAGGACGAGGACGTCGCCAGGAACCCCCCGAACCGCTGCTACTTCTGCAAGAGGAGGGTCGCGAGGGAGCTGAGGGAGGTCGCCTCGCGCGTGGGGGCCCGCCTGATCGTCGAGGGCACGAACGCCGAGGACCTGAAGGGATGGAGGCCGGGCTACGCGGCGCTCGCCGAGGAGGGGGTCCTCAGCCCGCTGGTCGAGCTCGGCTTCACCAAGGAGGAGGTCAGGCTCGCCGCCAGGCTGCTGGGCCTGCCGAACTGGGACAAGCCCTCCGCGGCGTGCCTGGCGACGCGCATCACCGCCGAGCGCCTGAGGCGCATCGAGGCCGCCGAGGCCCTGGTGTCGGCTCTCACGGGCGCCAGGCAGGTCAGGGTCCGCGACCACGGCGACATCGCGAGGATCGAGGTCGGCAGGGGCGAGAGGCGCCTCCTCTTCTCGGAGGGCCTGATGGACGAGCTGGCCCGGCGCCTCAAGGAGCTGGGCTGGAGGTACGTCACCCTCGACCTCGAGGGCTACAGGAGCGGGAGCATGGACTGGGCGGCTGGCGGGCGCCCGGCTAGCCCGGGCTCAGGAGCCTCTGCAGGCTCCTCACCGGCTGGCTCCTCTCCAGCGGCTTCAGTAGGGCGGTAGCGAGGGCCACGGACACCGCCGTCTGCCCGAAGACGTCCCTGGCCAGCGAGGCGAGGGCCGGCGCCAGGCCCTTGACGAGGACGTTGGCCGCGAAGTAGGTGAAGCTCATCACCAGCCCGGCCGCCAGCATGGCGGCGACCTGGAGGGGCAGCCTCCTGCCCCTCCCGAACCCGGCGATCCAGCCCTGGAGGCCGTGCGCGACCAGAGTGACGTACCAGCGGGGGTAGCCGATCAGGAGGTCCGCCACGAGGGGGCCGACCAGGCCGACTACCGCCCCCACGGCTCGGCCGAAGAGGAGGGCGGCCAGGTATATCGCGGTGTCGCCCACGTGCGTGTAGCCCCCCGTTGGGGACGGCAGGGCGAGGCCGGGGAGGTACGTCAGGACGGCCGTCAGAGCCGAGAACACCGAGGCGACCGCCACGAAGGCCGCAACCCTCCCTGTGGGCACGGGCCCCCGGCGCTCCCCGCCTTAAACCCCGCGCCCGGGGAGGCTTTTTATGCGCGGACCGCCCACGCTGTGGCGGGCTCGATGGAGGAGTGGAGGGCCGTGGACGAGGAGCTCAGGGAGCTGAGGAGGAGGAGCGCGGACTGGGGCTACATCGAGAGCCTGCCGCCGAGGGTCAGGGAGGCGGTCAGGGCCTACGTGGAGAGGGGGGACCTGAGGGAGGCGCAGGAGCTGTCGGGGCTGGGGCTGGACGAGTTCATCGAGGTGCTCAGGCGCGCGCGCGTCTGGACCGGGTGAGGCAGGGCCCGCCTACCCCCCGGCCAGCTTGGCGAGCTCGCCCCTCCCGTAGACCCCGGCCACCGCGCCGTCGACGAGCCTCACCGCCCTGTCGCAGTAGCCGAGGAGCTCCAGGTTGTGCGTCGCCATGATGACGGTGACCCCCAGCTCGTCGATGAGCCTCCTGAAGAGGCCCATGATGAGCCTCGCGTTGGCGGAGTCGAGGTTGCCGGTGGGCTCGTCCGCCAGCAGCAGCCTCGGCTCGGCCACCACGGCCCTCGCTATCGCGACCCTCTGCTGCTCGCCCCCGCTCAGCTCCGCGGGCCTGTGCCTGGCCCTGTGCTCGAGGCCGACGATCCTCAGGGCCTCCATCGCCCGCCTCCTGCGCTCCCTCGGGTCCACGCCGCGGGCCACGAGCGGCAGCTCGACGTTCTCGAGGGCGGTGAGCCGGGGGATCAGGTGGAAGAACTGGAAGACGAAGCCCACGTACTCCCTCCTGTACCTGCTGAGCTCCTCGTCGCTCCTCAGGGAGCTCACCTCCACGCCCCCCACCCTGATCGAGCCGCGCGTGGGCCTGTCGAGGCCGCCGATCAGGTGGAGCAGCGTGCTCTTCCCCGAGCCGCTCGGCCCGACCACGGCCAGGAACTCGCGCTCCCCGACGTCGAGGTTGACGCCCCTGAGGGCCAGCACCCTGGCCCCGCCCAGCTCGTACACCTTCCACACGTCCCGGACCTCGACGAGGGGCATACCCATCACTCGTAGCGGAGGGCCTTCACCGGGTCGAGGCGGGCGGCTGCGCGGGCCGGGGCGGCGGCAGCGGCCACGTTGGCCAGGAGCGGGGCCGCGAGCGAGGCCGCCAGGGTCTGGGGCGTGATCGCGGGCGCGATCCTGATGGTGAAGAGGGGGATGTGGACCAGGCGGGCGGCGAGCAGGGAGAGGAGCAGGCCGGCGCAGCCCCCGATGAGCGAGATGAGGGCCGCCTCCGCCAGGAAGATCAGGAGCACGTCCCTCGAGGTGAAGCCGACGGCCTTCAGCACGCCGATCTCCCTCACCCGCTGGACGACGCTGATGGCGGTGCTGTCGAAGATCCAGAGCGCCGTGATGCCCACGCTCAGCACGGAGATGAAGGCGAGGAAGGCGTTCAGCGAGCTGACGAAGAGGCCCAGCTGGGAGACCATGGCGATGGGGCTGAAGACGCTGGAGCGCGGCGGCGCGAGGGCCCTCGCCGCCTCCACCACCTCCCGGGAGCGGGAGGGGTCCTCCAGGACCATGACGGCGGCCTGGTAGACCCTCCGGCCGCGCACGTAGGTGAAGAAGGCCTCGGGGTCCACGAAGATGGAGTCGTCGACTGAGATCCACGTCCTGAAGCCGAAGGGCCTCGCCAGCCCGACCACCACCAGCGTGAGGCTCCTGCCGTCGACGCTCACAGCTAGGGCGTTGCCGACGTCGTAGAGCTTGGAGCCGGTGGCCTGGTCCTGCCACACGCTAGATCCAACGACCGCGCCCAGCCCCCTCGGTAGCGGCGACCCCTCCTCGACGAAGCCGCTGAGGTCCGAGAGGCCGAGCAGGTCGGGCAGGTGGGCCGCGTCCACAGCGATCAGGGTGACGGTCCTGTGGCCGCCCGGGGTCGCCACCAGCGCCTGGGCGGTGGACACGCCGAAGCAGGCCCTTACGCCGGGCAGGGAGCCGAGGATCGCCAGGTCGCCGTCGGTCAGGCCGGGCGCGTAGTTGGTCACGATCACGGCGTTCGCGGCGAGGGTCCTGCCGAGGTACTCGGCGAAGGTCCTCTGGAAGGCCGCGCCGAGGCCGAGCGCCAGCGAGAGGGCGACGACCGCGATCGCGACGCCCGCCGCCGCGCCAGCGGCCCTCCCCCTCCTCTCGCTGAGCCCCCTGAGCGCGTACCAGGCGCAGTCAGCGGCCCTCACGCCTCCTCACCCTCCGGCCGACCGCGATGGCTGCGGCCTCTGCCGCCGCCGCGGCCGCCGGCCTCTCGTTTCACCGCGATCTGCCAGCGCTC
>JAGDWA010000104.1:0-2253 GCA_023269735.1 Thermofilum sp. | reverse complement strand
GGGAGGCGGCTGCCGCCTCGCCGACCGCGACGGCGACACCCCTCCTGGACTCCAGCCTCTCCCCGTAGTAGCCCCTGTACTCGACGCGGACCTCGACGGTGTAGGAGCCGGGCCTCTCGGGGTAGAAGGAGAAGGGGACGGCCGTCGGCGTGTAGGGGGCGAGCTGGCCGATGAAGTAGCTCGTGCCCCTCGCTGGCCTCAGCCCCTCGGGCAGGGCGACGGAGACGTTGACGCCGTAGAGCGGCGCCGAGCCCAGGTTCATGACCGTCACGGTCACCGTCGCGAGCGAGCCGGCCGCGGGCCTCAGGGGAGCCACCTCCACCGACGTGACCTCAACCCTCGCCTGCTCCAGCGCCACGAAGCTCAGCGAGTCCCTGACGACCCTCGGGCTGCCGTCCTCGCCGAGGTAGACGAGGGTGTAGGGGATGGACCTGGCCCCCCTCTCGCCGTAGGGCACCCTGACGGTGACGGGGACCCTGACGGAGCCCCCCGGCGGCACGTCGCCAAGGCCCACAGCGGCCGGCTCGATGGACGCGGCGGAGCCCGGCGGGGCCCACAGGTACAGCGTGGCGTTCCTCAGCGCGTCGCCCCCGAGGTTCCGGACCACGATCGTGGAGGGGGTGGCCGACGCGGCCGGGACCAGCTGGGGCTCGAGGTAGACCAGCACGGCCCCGGCGCTAGCGCTGAGGCTGTAGGTCAAGGTCCTCTCCGTGAGGAGCCCCTGCTCGTCGACGTAGCTGAGGCTGACCGTCAGCGTGACGACGCTCGAGAGCGGGAGGACCCTGAGCCGGTAGCTCCTCGCCTCGCCGGCCCTCAGCTCCGGCAGCTCGATGCGCAGGGGCGCGGGGCCCTCGAGCACGGCGCCCGAGGCGGAGACCGTGGCGCTGAGGGCCCTCACGCTGGTGAACCCCGCGTTGGCCACCCTGAGCGTGACGGTGTTGAAGGAGCCCAGCGCGAGGCTGGTGGGCGCCGCGCTGACCTCCACCCGCGGCTCGAAGGCGGGCTGGAGCGCGACCTCGAGCGAGGCGGAGCCCGGGAGCCTGCTCACCGCGTAGCCCGCCGGCGCCTGGCGCGCGACCGCGTCGTAGTCGACTAGGACCCTCAGGACGCAGCCGCAGGCCCCGGTGAAGTTGACGGCGACGTCCAGGCTCCTCGCCGAGCCCGGGCTGAGGGAGCCCAGCGTCACCTGGCCCCCGCCGGCCAGGCTGCAGCAGCCCAGGCACTCGACCCTGGCCCTCGCGTTGAGCAGCGTCTCGGCGGCGAAGCTGGCGAGGGACAGCCTGACGACGCCGACGTCCCCGGGCCCTGCGGGCCTCCTCACCCAGGAGACGGAGACGGGGGAGAGGTAGGGCTGGGCGAGAGCCAGCGCCGCCGCTGCGAGGAGCGCCAGCAGCAGCGCGGGGCGCATGGGGGCCTCCGGCTCCCGAACTTATTATAGCTCGCGTTGGCTCGCTAACGATTAATACGAGCCGGGGAGGGGGGCGGGCGTGAGGAAGGTAAAGCTGGGCTTCGTCCCCCTCCACAGGCGGCCCTTCGACGAGTCCTGGGCCCTCGAGCTCAAGAGGCGCTTCGTCGAGAGGATCACCGCCGACTTCGGCGCCGTCGTCGACCTGGTCTACCCCACGGAGAGGGACACGAAGCTGGGCCTCGTCTCCGACGACAGCGACGCGGAGGCGCTGGCCGAGCGCTTCGCGAGGGAGGGGGTCGACGGCATCGTCATAGCCGCGCTCACGTTCGGCGACGAGCTGGCGGGGGCGAGGGTCGCCGAGCTCCTGGGCAAGCCGGTGGCGGTCTACGCCACGAAGGAGCCCCCGACGCTGCCCGGCGGCTTCCGGCGCTCCGACTCGTTCTGCGGCACGCTCTCGCTCGCCTCGGCGCTCTACAGGAGGGGGATACCCTTCGTCTTCGGGGGCCTGGTCCTCCCCGAGGACCCCGAGTTCAGGAGGAGCTTCGACTCCTTCGTCAGGGCGGTGAACGTGGTCAGGACCTTCGTGGGCGCGAAGGTCGGCGCCGTGGGCCCGCGGCCCGAGAGGTTCGAGACGGTCACGTTCAACGAGGCGGCGATGGCGGCGAGGTTCAAGCAGAGGCTGGTACACGTCGAGCTGGTCGAGGTCATCGAGGAGGCGCGGCGGCTGAGCGACGACGACCCGAGGGTTGCGAGGGTGCTCAGCGAGGTCTCGGCGCAGCTCGACGTGAGCTCCGTCCCCCGCGAGGCGCTCCTGAAGCTGGCGAAGCTGGAGGTCGTCCTGGGGG
>JAGDWA010000053.1:5665-7073 GCA_023269735.1 Thermofilum sp. | reverse complement strand
GCCCTCCAGCCGTGCGCCGGCGCGAGGACCCGCGACAGAACCAGCGCGGCGAGCCAGCCGAAGGCCCACGCGCTCTCCAGCAGCGCGACGCTCCTCCCCCTGACCCTCGTGGGCGCGTACTCGCTCATCAGGACGCTGGCCGTCACCATGTAACCGGCGTTCCCGGCGCCCGCGAGGACCCTGAAGGCGGCGAGGTCTAGCCAGCCCCTCGCCGCCGCGCTCAGCGGGGTGAAGGTGCCCATCAGGGCCAGCGAGGCGAGTAGCGCCGGCTTCCTCCCGACACGGTCCGCCACGTATCCGAGCAGGGACGCGCCGAGCAGCATGCCGAGGAGCCACGCGCTCAGCACCCGGCCAGCCTCCTCGGGGCTCAGGGCGAGCTCGGAGCGGATGAGGGGGAGCGTGCCGCTGACGAGGCCCGCGTAGAGGGCCCCGACTGCCCAGCCCAGCATCAGCACCAGCAGCAGCTTGCTCTCAAAACCGAATGACACAGGGTTTCGTTACCGTCGGCTCTTAAAGGCTTTGCGGCGCCCCCAGCAGCTTCGCCTCGACCTTGCCCCTCCTCGCGTAGCCGACCAGCATCACCTCCGTGTTGAAGGCGAAGCCGACCCGGCCCGCGGCGTCCACGGCGGCCACCCCCGCCAGCCCCCTCCCCAGCTCCTCGCTCATCCTCCTGACCGCCTCGTCCGCCGCGGACTGGGCGTCGAGGCCGAGGGCGATGAGGTCGCAGACGCGCCTGCAGAGCATGAAGCGTATTATCGCCTCGCCGATCCCCGTGGCGGAGCACGCGCCGACGCCCTTTGCGGCGTAGAAGCCGGCGCCCGGAATCGGCGTGTCCCCCACCCTGCCCCTCATCTTCAGCCAGTAGCCCCCGGTCGAGGTCGCCGCTGCCACGCCGCCCGCCCTGTCAACGGCCGCGGCGCCCACCGTGCCGAAGAGGCCCGGGTACTCCTCCACCAGCCTCCTCAGCCTCGTGAGCCAGCCGAAGTCCTCCCCCCTCCTCCACCTGGCCTTGAGCTCCTCGAGCCTCCTCAGCTTCTCGGGGGTGACCAGCACCCCCTCCGGCACCAGCAGCCCGAGGGCCTCCGCCAGCCTCTCCGCCCCCTCGCCCACCAGCAGGACGTGGTCGGTGAGCTCTGCCACCCTCCTCGCCAGGACCACGGGGTTCTTCACCCGCCTAACGGCCGCCACGGCCCCCAGGAGCCCATCCCCGCTCATGACCCCGGCGTCGAGCTCCGCGACGCCGTCGAAGGTCAGGGCGCTGCCCACCCCCGCGTTGAGGAGGCCCGAGTCCTCCATCACGACGACCGCCTCGACCACGGCGTCGAGCGCGGAGCCCCCGCCCTCGAGCACCTCGAAGCCCCTGCTCGCCGCCTCCCTGAGGACCCTCAGCCTCTCCTCCACCGGCTCC
>JAGDWA010000053.1:0-5655 GCA_023269735.1 Thermofilum sp. | reverse complement strand
TGCCGCTTAAAACCGCCGTGGGAGCGAAGCCTTAAGAGGGCTCGAGCGCCCCGCCGCCGGTGCCCGACCTCAAGTGCTTCGATAGGATCGTGGTGCACGACGTCAGGGTCGGGAGGAGGGGCTTCTCGGCCACGTACACGCTCGAGTTCGGCGGCGTCAAGAGGAGCTACACGCTGATGCACCGCTACGGCGAGGACATCGGCGTCAAGGGGGTCGAGGAGGTCGCCCGGCTGGCTGCCATCGTCCCCGCGGTCAACTACGCGCTCTTCGCCGACGAGATCCGCTTCGACTTCCCGCTCCACGAGCAGGACCTCCGCCTCTTCCACCACGTGGCCGACGCGACGGCGCGCGACATCTTCGTCAACAGGATCCTCGCGAGGACGGGCCTCGTGAGGGAGGAGTTCATCCCCGACCCCGACGAGGTGGAGCCGGAGGACGCCAGGCCGAGGGCCCACGTCGAGGTCCGCGAGACCTTCACGGGCACCAGCATCGAGCACGAAGGCGACCCGGGCTCCTGCATCGTGATGAGCTCGGGGGGCCAGGACAGCCTGCTCACCTACGGCCTCCTCACCGAGGTCGGGATGGCGACCTACCCGTTCTTCCTGAACGAGGCGGGCAGGCACTGGCTGGTCGCCCTCAACGCGTTCAGGTGGTTCGAGGAGAACGTCCCGCGCACGAAGAGGGTCTGGAGCAACATCGACAGGCTCTTCACGTTCATCGAGAGGAACATGCGCATCGTGGTCCCCGGCTTCGAGAGGCGCAGCAAGGAGATGTACCCGATACGGCTCTTCTGGTTCGAGCACTACGCCTTCGCCTCCCTCCCCCTCGCCTTCAAGTACGGGGTCGGCAACGTCTGCTTCGGGAACGAGTTCGACGACTTCACCGGCTACCAGCTCGAGTACAGGGGGATCCGGCATTACTGCGCAACCTACGACCAGAGCCAGGAGTTCGAGAAGTTCATGACGCGGTGGTTCGGGGAGCGCGGCATCGGCGTGAAGCAGTGGTCCCCCATCAGGCCGATAACGAAGCTCGTCGTCACCCGCGTGCTCTCGCGCAGGTACCCCCACCTGTTCAGGCTGGCGATGAGCTGCCACTCGCCCGTGTACCGCGGAGGAAGGCTCGTGCCGTGCGGCCGCTGTTTCAAGTGCACCGGCGTAATCCTCTTTCTACTTGCCAACGGCATCGACCCTGCCCTGCTGGGCTACGAGAGGAGGAGCTACGCGGACCTGCCTAGGCGCATTCTCGAGCACAGGTACAGGATCGGCGAGGCGGAGCTGGAGCACTCGGCCTACCTCGCTAACAGCATATGGGGGTTGAAGCTGCCCCATGCTAGCCCGCACCCGCGGATCGAGATGATGCTCTTCGACGAGCTCAGCTCCCACGTCGACGCGATACCCTACTGCGGCGTGAGGGAGAGGGTCTTCGAGGTGCTCGAGCGGTACACGGCCGGCTACGCGTGGCACAGGGGCGGCGGGTGGGTCGAGACGACGAGGGAGGAGGTGCTGAGGGCGGGTGGCTGCCGTTGAGGTTCAGGATCGTCGAGGGCGACCTGGAGGCGTTCATCGAGTTCGACAGGGAGGCCAGCTGGCCCTTCGTCAGCGAGGAGGCGAGGAAGGGGATGAGCTACGAGGAGTACGGCAGGAGGCACAGGGAGCTCGTCGAGAGGCTCTGCCGGCTGAACTTGGAGAACCGCTTCTTCCTAGCCGTCGACGAGCGGGGCAGAACGATCGGGGCGGCCTGGGTCGGGATCCGCATCGACACGGTCGACTACGTCCCCGTCGGCTACCTCTACGACATAGAGGTGAGGGAGGAGGCGCGGGGCATGGGGGCGGGCACCGCGCTGCTGCGGGCGGTGGAGGAGTTCTGCAGGTCGAGGGGGGTCAAGAGGCTGGCCCTCCAGACGCCGGTCAGCAACGCGCAGGCCATCAGGTGGTACCTCAGGAACGGCTTCAGGGTCACGAGGGTCTACATGGAGAAGCAGCTGGGGGCCGCAAGCGGCGAAGGGCGCGCGCGGGCGGCGCCACCCGCATAGCGCCCCCTCCGACCGCGGCACGGCACCCCTCGGGCCCACCGAGATGCAGCCCCCGGGCGCGGCGCACCGCCTTGTCGACCGCGGCCTCCGAGGCGCCTGGCGGAGGCTCGACGAAGCCCGTGTAGATGGAGAGGCGCGATACGCGGAGGCTCACAGGGCTTGTGCTGATCGGGTCGGCGACCCTCAGCGGCCCCACAGCTCCACTGCGCCCACCCCGAAGCCGATCGAGATCACGAACATGTAGTGGGGGGCGGCTCCCGCGACCTCTTACCGGCCGCCGGGCCCCAGGTCCGCCGGACCGCTCGGTCAGCCTCATCTCAGCTAGCGACCGGCGCGGACGGGCTATGAGAAGCGTGCGGGGGGCGCCGCTTGGCAATGCGCTGGCCCCCCTTGGGGGAGCGGCCAGGAGCCGGCCGCCCCTTAGCTCACTGCTCCTCCAGCGCCCTCAGCAGGGCGAGGGCTATGGCTGTGTGCCCGGCGGGCGTCGGGTGCACCGCCTCCGGCGCGTAGACGGTGGGCTCGCGGTGCTTCAGCAGCTCCTGGAACATGGAGTGGAGGTCGATGAACAGGGCGCCGAACTCGGAGCTAAGCCTCCTCACCCTCTCGACGTACTGCGGCAGCAGCTCGAGGACCCTCCTGCGGAAGCTGCCCGCAGCCGTCGCCCTGCTGATGTAGAAGGGGGACATCAGGATGAGCCTCGCGCCGCCTAGGCGCTCCCTCGTCAGCTCGAGGATCTCCCTGTAGCACCGGTAGTAGCTGTCGGGGTCGAAGCCCGGCTGCCCAGCGAGGTGCCTGTGGACGTCGTTGATCCCGATCAGGATCGAGATCCAGTCGGGGCTCAGGCTCAGCACATCGTCCTCCCACCTCTCCCTCAGGTCGACGACCGTGTTGCCGCTCACTCCCGCATTGAAGATGCGCACGTTCACCTCGGGGTGCTTCGCCAGCAGGAGGTTGCTGAAGATGTAGACGTAACCGCTGCCGAGGGGAGGGGACTGGAGGCGCCCGCAGTCGGTTATGCTGTCGCCGGCGAAGACCAGCGTCTCGCCCGAGCGGAGCTTGATCCCCGCCACAGGGGGCCGGCAGCCGATGGTATAAAAGTATAAAGGTAGCTTCAGCAGCGCCCCTGGCGCCCCAGGGGGCGTGGCTCCAACTGGGCGCGCCCTGCCGAACCCCTCTCGGCCTCCTCCCGGCGGCGCGAGGGCTCCCCTCTGGGGGGTCGGGGGCTCGGGCGCTCAGCGGGGGCTGCGCTCACTTGTACCAGACGGTGACCACTCCCAGCTGCCGGAAGTGCGGGTCATCGCTCACGACCCGGGCGCCGCGGCGGCGGGCTATCGCGGCGATCAGCGCGTCCGCCACGGGGACGCCCTGGTGCCTTAGGAGCAGCAGGCCGGCCTCCTCGGCGTCCTCGTAGGAGACCTCCGCCACCCCGGCGCCCGCAGCCAGCCAGGCCCTGACCCTCGCCCTCGCGGCATCCGCCCCGACCCTCAGCCCCGCCACCTTGATGAACTCGGCGACGACTACCGCGGGGATGAGCAGCTGCTCCCTCGCCAGCAGTTTCGCGAAGGATAGGATGGCCCCCCGATCCTCCGCCGTCGGCGGGAACGCGTGGGCGACGAGGAACCTGGTGTCGAGGATCAGCGCCACCGCTCGCGCACCCTCTCGAGCTCCTCCAGCAGCTCCTCGTACGCCTCCGCCCCGATCGGCTCCCCCGGCGCCGGCAGGCCGGGCTTCTCGAGCACCACCCTCCCCCCTTCCTCCCTGACCAGGAGGACGTCGCCCTCGCTGATGCCCAGCGCCTCGCGGATGCGCTTGGGTATCGTCACCTGCCCCTTCCTCGTGACCTTCACGTACTCCTCCCGAGGAAGCTCGCCCACGGAGTTCTACCGCCAAGTACTGCCACTTAAAGCTACCTCTGATAAGTAGTACTATGAGCCCGAAGCTGCGGCCTACCGCCGGGCTGGAAGGGCGTGGGCCGCTGGCAGAGGGGGCCCAGCCCTCCCGCGAGCCGGGGGATAAGGGTGGCAGTCACCGAAAGCGTCGTCGCGCGGGCCTAATGGGGCCGCTTGAGCAGCCCCCTCATCTCCGCCAGCTCCCTCAGCGGGGGTATGTGCTCGAGCATCTCCTCCCTCACGAGCGCCCAGTTGATCCCCCTCGGCTTCCGCGCGGGGGCGCCAGCGAGTATCACCCTGGTCGGCGTGATCACGATGTCGGCGACCGTGTCGTGGGGCTCCGCCGGGAGCTCGACGTCCACCACCTGCACGTCGTGGGCGAAGACGATGACGGGGGTGCTCTCGTCGACCACCCCGATCTCGGAGAGCATGCCCCACTCCAGGTCGAAGAACCCCTCCCCCTTGCCGAAGCGCACCCCGGCCCTGTTGACGACGGACACGCCCGTGAAGACCAGGTCGATCCTGCCCATCGACGCGATCTCCCTTAGCGAGATCCTCCTGCCGAACCTCTCCGCCCCGTCGAGGGTGGCGGCGAAGTCCTCCTTGCCCGGGGGGACGAGCTGCCTGTTGAGGAGCAGGAAGCCCCTCCTGATGCCGTACGTCGGCATGATGAACTCCTTCCCGTCTATTATCGCCTGCTCCCTGAGCTTCTCCATGCAGTTGTCGGGGGTTATGAAGAGCAGCCGCGCCCTCCTGTACAGCTCCATCTCCCGCACCCTCTGCACGCAGAGCTCGCTCCCCTCGAAGTCGGGTATGAAGTGGGCGAAGTCGAAGTGGAACCTGGAGTCCGGCTTGGCGACCTCCCTCAGCTTCTCCCAGACGCTCCTCCTGAAGGCTTCCTTACTCACACAGGACCACCTCGTCGACCCTCAGCGCGGGGTGGCCGACCAGCTCCTGCATAAGCTTCACCACGGGCGGGGGCTCCAGGCCCACGCTGGCGAGCGCCTCGAGGTGCCTCGTGAAGACCTCCCTGGTGGGCCCCGCCGCGACGACCCTGCCGCCGTCCATGACGACCACGCGCTCCGCGTACTCGCACACCAGCCGCAGGTCGTGCGTTATCATGACCACGGTGACGCCGAGCCCGTTCAGCTGGGCGAGCAGGTCCGCTATCCTCCTCGAGTTCCGCTCGTCCTGGCCGGTGGTGGGCTCGTCGACGATCAGCAGCTCCGGCTCCAGGGCGTAAACGCTCGCGAGCGCTAGCCTCCTCTTCTCACCCTTGCTGAGGAAGAAGGGGGGCGCCCCCTCGAGCCCCTCGAGCCCGACGGCGCGCAGCGCCCACTCCACCCTCTCCCTCACCTCCCCCTCGCTGAAGCCGAGCTGCCTGAGGGGGAAGGCGACCTCCTCGTAGACGGTGTCGCAGATCAGCTGGTAGTCCGAGTTCTGGAAGACGTAGCCCACCTTCGGCGCCAGCTGCGACGGCGAGGCCTCGCGCGTGTCCACCCCCAGCACGACCACTCTGCCCCTAGTCGGCTTCAGCAGGGAGACCATGAGCTTGGCCATCGTCGTTTTGCCGGAGCCGTTGGGCCCCACCACGGCGAGGAACTCGCCCCTCCAAACCCTCAGGTTCAGGCCGTCGACCGCGACCGTGCCGTCCTCGTAGACGTACGTCACGTCCTCGAACGTCACGACGGCCTCGCCCCTCGCCCTCGGCCCCCGGCTGCCGCCCCGCAGGCA
>JAGDWA010000085.1 GCA_023269735.1 Thermofilum sp. | reverse complement strand
GTCGCCCGAGCCAACGACCACCACCTCCCTGCCCGGCAGCACCCCGTAGAGGTCCATGAGGAGCTGCGCCTCGCCCGCCGTCATTACCCCGGCCGGCCTGTCGCCCACCACCCCGATCTCGAAGACAGTCCTCTCCCTGGCCCCGGCCGCGTAGATGACCGCCTTGGCTCTGACCCTCACCACGCCGGCCCTGCTGACCACGTTCACGACCTTCTCGTCGTGGGCCACCACCTCGATCGAGTGCACGTGGGCCCTCAGCAGGCGGCTGACGCCGGCCCTCTCCACCCTCTCTGCCATCCTGTGGGCGAACTGGGTCCCCGTGAGGTCCTCGCCGAAGTAGTGGACGCCGAAGCCCGTGTGGATGCACTGCAGCGAAACTCCGCCGAGCTCGCCCCTGTTCTCCACCAGCAGCACGTCGAGCCCCAGCTCAGCTGCTTTGGCTGCCGCCGCCATCCCGGCCGCGCCGCCCCCGACCACGACCACGTCGCACTCCCTCGCGATCACTGTGCCTCACCCCTCAGGAGGGCCTTGACGTCGCCGAGGCCGTAGGGCGCCGTCGCGACGGGCACCGCGTGCATGGGCACGCCCGTGGCCCGGCTGACGAGCAGCGCCACCCTCCACCTGCAGAAGCCGCCCTGGCACCTGCCGAAGCCCGCGTAGCTCCTGAACTTCACGCCGTCCAGCGTGACCCGGGCGCCGATCCTCCTGATCCTCTCGACGGCCTCCAGCACCTCCGCCTTCGAGACCATCCTGCAGTAGCAGACGATCTCCCCGTAGTCCGGGTTCTCCCTCACCATCGCGTCGACCTCCTCCAGGCTCCTCCCCGCCACCCTCCTGATGCCCCTCCTGCGGGGGTTCCACCTCCTCTTCCTCCTCAGCTCGACGCCGTACCTCTCCGCGATCAGCCCCGCCACGTAGTGGGCGATGGCGGGCGCCGCCGTGAGGCCCGGCGACCTGATGCCGGCGACGTTGACGAAGCCCCAGGGGTCGTCGTAGGCCCTGATGAGCCACTCGCCCCCGGGCGGCTCGGGCCTCAGGCCCGCGAACGTCCTGACCAGCTTCGCGCGGGGCGGCAGCTCCCTGAGCAGCTTCGACGCCTCCCTCAGGACGTGCTCGAGCCCCTGCCTCGTGGTCGGCGCGGAGCCCTTCGCCTCGTAGGGCAGGTCCTCGGCCGTGGGGCCGAGGAGCAGGTTGCCGTGGACCGTCGTCAGCGCGTAGACCCCCTTCGTCAGCGGCGTCGGCGTGGTGTGCAGGATGCGCGCCGGCTTCACGGGCACGGCCTCGTCGTAGAGGAGGTACTCGCCGCGCCTCGGCCTGATCCGGAAATCCCCCTCGACGCCGGCCGAGTGGGAGACCTCGTCGGCGTGGAGGCCGGCCGCGTTCACGACGACGTCGGCCTCGATGAACCCCCTGCTCGTCTCGACGCCCCTCACCGCGCCCCCCTCCACCACCACGCGCTTGACCTCGGTCTCCGCGAGGAGCCTCACCCCGTTCTCCACCGCGTTCTCGACGATCGCGATCACGGCCTCGAAGGGCGATACCGTGCCGGCGGTCGGCGCGTAGATGGCGCCCAGCGCCTGCTCGCTGACCGCGGGCTCGAGGGCCCTGAGCTCGGCCCCGTACACCGGCCTGACGCCCGGGACCCCGTTGAGCCTGGCCAGCTCGACGTACCTCATCGCCTCCCTCTCCTCCTCCGGCGTCGTGAACACCATCAGCTCGCCCGGCCACCTCGCCGGGATCTCCAGCTCCTCGGCCCACCTCCTCCACAGCCTGTTGCCCTCGACGCACAGCCTGGCGCGGAGCGGGTGCTGCCTGGGGTCCTCCTCGTGGCCCGGGTGGATGACCGAGGTGTTGGCCTTGCTGGCGCCCCACCCGACGTCCGGCATCCTCTCGACGATGAGCACGTCGAGGCCCTCGTACATGCTGAGGACCCTGGCGATCGAGGCCCCCACCACGCCGGCGCCGACGATGACGACCCTCATCGGGCTGCACCTAGTAGCCGTAAGCCCACGGCACCTCCCTCGCCCAGCCGAGCGCTCGCCGTACGGCCGCCTTCCACCCCCTGTAGAGCCTCTCCCTCGTCTCCTCGTCCATCCTGGGGACGAACTCCCTCTCCGCCCGCCAGTTCCTCCTCACCTCGTCGAGGTCCCTCCAGAAGCCCACAGCCAGCCCGGCGAGGTAGGCCACCCCCAGCGACGTCGTCTCGAACACCACAGGCCTGACGACCCTCACGTTCAGGATGTCCGCCTGGAACTGGAGCAGGAAGTCGCTCCTGGCAGCGCCCCCGTCGGCCTTCAACACCGTGATCTCCCTTCCCGTGTCCGACTTCATCGCCTCGACGACGTCCCTGGTCAGGTAGGCTATCGCCTCGAGCGTGGCCCTCGCCAGGTGCTTCCTCTCGGTGCCCCTGGTGATCCCGATTATCAGGCCCCTGGCGTAGTGGTCCCAGTAGGGCGCCCCCAGCCCGACGAACGCGGGGACGAAGTAGACGCCGCCGGTGTCCGGCGCCGCCTCGGCCAGCGGGTTGACCTCCGCGGACACCTCTATGATCTTCAGCCCGTCCCTCAGCCACTGGATCGCCGCGCCCGTGATGAAGATGCTGCCCTCGAGGGCGTAGACGGCCCTCCCGGGCTCCGTGGAGTAGAAGACGGTGGTCAGCAGGTTGTGCCTGGAGGGCACCGGGGTTCCGCCGGTGTTCAGGAGGATGAAGTTGCCGGTGCCGTAGGTGCACTTGACGTCGCCGACGTCGAAGCCGGCCTGCCCGAAGAGCGCGGCCTGCTGGTCCCCGGCGTCCCCGGTCACCGGGACTTCGACGCCGCCCATCAGCTTGGCGACCTCGGGCCCCGTGTAGCCGTAGGCCTCCCTGTCGCTAGAGGGCCGCGGCACTGGCAGGATGGCCCTCGGGATCCTGCCCTGGATCTCGAGCAGCTCGTCGTCCCAGTCCAGCTTGCGTATGTCGAAGAGCATCGTCCTGGAGGCGTTGCTGTAGTCCGTGACGTGGGCGCCGTGCCTCTCCGGGGTGAGCACGTCCCTCGAGCCCCTCGTGAGGTTCCAGATGATCCACGTGTCGATGGTGCCGAACACCAGCTCCCCCCTCTCGGCCCTCTCCCTGACCCCACCGACGTTGTCCAGGATCCACCAGACTTTGGTGCTGGAGAAGTAGCAGTCGGGCACGAGCCCGGTCTTGCCCCTTATGACGTCGTGGTAGCTCTCGCGCAGGCGGTCGACCTCCCTCGCCGTCCTCCTGTCCTGCCAGACGATCGCGTTGTAGACGGGCCTGCCGGTCCTCGGGTCCCACACCACCGCTGTCTCCCGCTGATTCGTGACGCCGATGGCCGCTATCTCCCTGGGGTCGACCTTAGCCCGCTCGAGGACCTCCTTGATGCACAGCTTCGTCTTCTCCCAGATCTCCAGCGGGTCGTGCTCGACCCAGCCGGGCTTGGGGTAGATCTGCGCGTGCTCGTGGTAGGCCCAGCCGCCTGGCACGGGCAGGCCCTCTGACGTGAAGAGCATGGCCCGCGTACCCGTCGTCCCCTGGTCGATCGCGAGAACGTACCTGCCCTCGCGCATGGAGCTCGCGCGTCCCCCGCCCCGCTCCATAAAAAGCTTTCAAAGATTTAGAAGGCCCGAAAGTTTCGGCTCCCGCGGCAACGCTATTTAACCACAGCCTCACCAACCACCCGCCGGGTGGGGGAGGCCGGGGCTGAGCGACCCTGACAGGGGGTGGCCGGCGGGGCCGGGCCCGAGGCGGAGCCCCCCGGGCGGTCGCTCGGGAGGGCTGCGCCCTGAGCTCGACCGCGCCAGCTGCCCCCTAAGCGGGGTCGCTCAGCCCCGCCCTCCCCCACCCGGCCGCCTCGGCTCCAGCCTCTCCACCTCCACGCCCTTCACGATGGGCAGCGATCTCAGCTTCTCCACCACCCCCTCCACCCCGCTCCTGACCGAGGAGAAGTCAGCCACCGCCACCCACTCCGCCAGCTCTCCGCGCCTGATGGTCCTCGACTGGGTCATCAGCAGGTCCACGCCCTCCTCCGCCACAACGCCGACCACCCTCGACAGCGCGCCGACGACATCGTCCATCAGCACCGTCAGGCGGAAGATCTGAGCCCTCTCGTCCGCTAGGGGGATGAGCCTGATCTCGTGCCTCTCCGCGTCGGCGATCATCATGAAGCTCATGCCCTCCCTGAGGTTGAGGAGGGACCGGATCCTGGAGGGCACGAAGATCCTACCCTTCGAGTCCATCCGGACGAACTCGTAGGCCTGGGCCATCGGGTTCCCGCAGCGGGGGAAGCTTTATAAAGAGTCCCAATCCGTCCCACTTCCGTGGGATCGATGCGGGCCAGCCTGCTGGTCCTGGCGGCGCTGGCCGCCGGCCTAGCGGCCGGCATCGCCATCGGCAGGGCGTGGTTCAGGGGGGAGCCTCAGTCCTGCCTCTACGCCCCCGGCAAGTTCGCCAACCCGCCGCCCCCCGGCGAGAAGCCGCAGGTCATCGTCGGGCTGGACCCCCAGTACCCGCCGTTCACCCAGCTGCTCCCCAACGGCTCCATCGTCGGCTTCGACGTGGACTTGATGAAGCGCATCGGGCGCGCCTGCGGCTTCGAGCCGGTCTTCAAGCCGTGGGACTGGGCGACGATAGTCGAGGCGCTGACCTCGGGCGACGTGGACGTGATCGCCTCCGGGATGACCATCACGGCCGCCAGGTCGCAGAAGGTCTGGTTCTCCGTGCCCTACTACTTCTACACCCACTACCTGGTCGTGAGGGCCGGCGACAACCGGAGCGTGGACGAGATCCTCAGGGGCGGGGTCAGGGTGGCGGTGCAGACGGGCTCGACGGCTGACATGCTGGCTGAGAGGCTCATCGCCGAGGGGTACCGGGTAGAGAAGGTGGGCGTGGAGTCCTACCCGGCCGCCCTGCTCGCTGTGGTCAGCGGGCGCGCCGACGCTGGGATCTTCGACTCCGCCTTCCTGATGCCCTACCTGAGGAAGAACCCGTCGCTGGCGGCTCAGGTGAGGATCGTCGGCAGCCTGGGCCCCACCAAAGCCTACGCTATCGCGACCAGGCCGGGGGACAAGTGGCTGAGGGACTGCATAAACAGCGCGCTGGAGCGCCTGATGGAGAGCCCAGAGTGGCGCGAGCTGCTGGAGAAGTGGGGGTTGGGCTAGGTGGTCGGTACGGTCCTCGAGTACCTCCAGCTGATCCTCGACGGGCTGAGGTTCAACCTGGTCATCGCCTCGTCCTCCTTCCTGCTCGGCCTCGCCGCGGCCTCAGCCCTCTTCGCGGCCTGCGTGGCCTCGAGCAGCGCGAGGAGGGCGGTGGAGGCCTACGCTAGGGTCGTGAGGGGGGTGCCGCCCCTCGTGCTCCTCGCCGCGTTCTTCTGGCTCGTCCTCCCGGCGCTGGGCCTCCCGCGCGACCCCATACTCGCCAGCATCGCGGCCTTCACCGTGCGGTCGGCGGCCTTCCAGGTCCAGATACTGAGGTCGGTGGGGCTCGACGAGGGGCAGCTCGAGGCCGCGCTCGCGCTGGGCATGAGCGGCTGGCAGGCGGCCACCGCGGTGGCCCTGCCTCAGAGCCTGCGCTCCGCCGCCCCGGCCCTCACCAACGAGTTCTCCTCGCTGCTGAAGGAGTCGACGCAGAGCCTGGCGCTGGGGGTCGCTGACGCGCTGGCCAGGGCCAGGTACGTCAGCATCGCCACGGGGTACTCGCTGGCCTGGGTCCTCACCGCCGCCCTGCTCATCTACCTGGTCTCGCTGGCCGCGGCCAAGGCGTCGAGGGCGGTGTACGCGAGGCTCGCCATACCGGGCACCGTGGCCTCGGGGGTGGTGCTGTGGAGGTAGTCCTGAGGGCAGTGAACATCTCGAAGAGCTTCGGGGGCGTGAGGGTCCTCGACAGGGTCTCCCTCGAGCTCAGGAGGGGCGAGGTGAAGCTGCTCGTCGGCCCCAACGGCTCCGGCAAGACGACCCTACTGAAGTGCCTGAACCTGCTCTACAGGCCCGATGAGGGCTCGGTGCTCCTGGACGGGGTCGACGTCACGGCCCCCGGCGTCGACGAGAGGGCGGTGAGGCGGAGGGTCGCTCTCGTCTTCCAGGAGGCCAACCTCTTCAGCCACATGACGGTGATCGACAACGTGGCCGTGGGGCCGAGGGTCGTGAGGGGCCTCCCGCGCGAGAGGGCTGAGGCGCTGGCCAGGGAGAAGCTGGAGCTGGTCGGCGTGGGCCCCGAGCTGTGGCGCCGCTACCCGGCCCAGCTGAGCGGCGGCCAGAGGCAGCGCGTCGCCATCGCGAGGGCCCTCGCGATGGAGCCGGAGGTGCTGCTCTACGACGAGCCGACCGCGAACCTCGACCCCGCCGGGGCGGAGGAGGTGGCGGAGGTGGTCGTGGAGCTCGCCCGCCTCGGCGTCACCAGCCTCGTCGCCACCCACGACGTGAAGCTCCTCGCGAGGCTCCGGGCCGAGGCGTACCTGCTCGTGAGGGGTCGCGTCGCGTTCAGCGGCCCCCTAGGCGAGCTGCTGGGGGCTCCATTCGACGGGGAGGCCGGAGCCTTCGTGAGGGCCCTGGCGAAGAGCCTCGAGGCGGTGGCTCGGCTTGGGCGCGCTTGAGCACCTGCTCCAGCTCGTTGCGAGGGGGCTCCTCAACACCGCCGCCCTGACCGCCCTCTCCCTGCCCCCGGCCCTCGCAGGCGGCGTGGCCCTCGGGCTGGCTAGGGCCTACTCGCCGCCGAGGGTGGCGAGGGTCCTGGACGCGTGGTCCGACGCCCTGCGGGGGGTCCCGCTGCTCGCCCTGCTTTACGCGCTGGTTTACGGGCTCCCCGACCTGGGCCTCAGCGTCGACACGGTGCTCGCCTCCGCCGCCGCGCTGGCCCTCTGCTCCTCGGCCTACGTGTCCGAGTACGTCAGGACCGCCGTCCTCTCGTCGGCGTCTGGCGAAGTGCTGGCAGCGAGGAGCCTCGGGATGAGCAGGCTCCAGGAGATCCGCTACGTGGTCCTCCCCCGCCTGCTGAGGACGCTGGCACCGGCTATCACCAACGAGGCGGTCTACATCATCCACGGCTCGACGCTGGCCGGCCTCGTCGGGGTCTACG
>JAGDWA010000016.1:2728-7172 GCA_023269735.1 Thermofilum sp. | reverse complement strand
TGGGCCTCGCCGAGGGGCGGGCTCTGGATGACCGTGGTCCTCAGGCCCCGCGCCGCGTGGGGCCCGCTCAGCCTAGCGGCCGGGGTCGCCGTGGCTAGGGCCCTCCGGGGGCTGTACGGCCTGCCCGCGGAGCTGAAGTGGCCCAACGACGTCCTGGTGGGGGGCCTGAAGGTGTCGGGGGTCCTCGTCGAGGCGCGGGCCGAGGCGGGGGGGCTGAGCTACGCGCTGCTCGGCGTGGGGGTGAACGTGAACAACGAGCTGCCGCCCGAGGTCGAGGGGGCCGCCTCGGTCAGGGGGCTGCTGGGGCGCGCTGTCCCCCGGGGTCCGCTGCTGCTCAGGCTGCTGGCCGAGCTCGACAGGGTCTACTCGGGGCTGGAGCGGGAGCCGCGGGGCGTGCTCGGTGAGTGGAGGGCCCTCTCCGCCACGCTGGGCCGCCGGGTCCTGGTGGCCACCGAGGACGGGCTGGTGGAGGGGCTGGCCGTGGACGTCACCGACGATGGCGCGCTGGTGGTGGAGTCGGGCGGCGCGAGGACGGTCATCTACAGCGGCGAGGTCGTGCGCGCCAGGGTGGAGGGCTGAAACCTACATTCCGCGGCTTCCAAGCCGGCTTTCGGGGGCTTTCCTTAACCCCCCGCCGGCGGCACCCCTCCCCGATGAGGACCCGAACCCTGGCGGCGGCCCTCGCGGCGCTGGCGGTGGCGCTGACGGCGCTGGCCGCAGCGCTGAGCGTCACCGTGCAAGTGGCCTACGAGGTTGAGGGGGGTGTCACGGTAGCGGTCGTCAAGATCGTCGTGGCGGGGGCCTCCAACACGACGTACGGCGTCGAAGTCAGGGGGCCCGACGGCCAGATCGTGGCGGTGAAGGAGGTCACCACCAACGCCTCGGGGGTGGCCGAGCTGACGCTGAGGCTGCCCGACAGCTACCCGGCCGGCAAGTACACGGTGTACGTGGCTGGGGGCGGCGCGAACGCAACGGCAACCTTTAGCATCGCGTGGAACGCAACCGCCCCGGCCGGCAGGGGGGCCGCTTTCGCGGCCTCGAACCTCGTGGGGGTCGCCTCGCGCCTCTCGAAGCTCGCGCACTGCCGCAACGAGGTCCTGGCGAGCAGCAACGTGACCAAGACGGAGTACGCGGCGCTCTTCCAGAGCGCCCTCAACCTGACCGCCGCGGGCGACAGCTACCTGAAGCTGGCCAACTCCTCGCTCGCCGCCGGCAACTACTCGGCGGCTTTCCTCTACGCGAAGCTCGCGATCCAGAGCTACGGCAGGGCGCTCGAGCTGCAGGAGCAGATAGCCGATAAGCTCAACGTGTCCTTCGCCGCCTGCAAGGCAGTGCTGGCCCCGCCGAAGAAGGTGGCCCCCCAGCTCCCGAGGAACGCGACCTGCAAGTGGACCCCCGAGTTCTACCCGCTCATGACCGCCTTCAACGTCACTGAGCGCAGGATCGAGGAGCTCGAGCGCCTCGTCGAGCTCGCCGAGGAGAAGGGCTACAACGCGTCGGGCCTCAAGGCCCTGCTGGACCAGGCCGAGGAGCTGGTGGAGGAGGGGCGCAAGCTCGCCCTCGCGTGCAACATCAGCGCCGCGGCGCACAAGCTGGCTGAGGCCAAGAAGATCCTGGGCGCGGTGAACGCCGCGCTGGCGAAGCTCGGCGTCGAGCGCCTGGCGAGGGAGCTCAGGAGGGCAGGCATCGAGGTGAACGAGACCGAGGTCGAGGAGCTGGAGAAGGCCCTGAAGAAGGGCAAGATCGCTGAAGAGGTAGCCAAGGTCGCGAACAAGACCCTCAGCAAGCTGCAGAAGGAGATCGAGAAGCTCGAGAAGGGGGCCGCGAAGGCGAAGGGTGTCGAGAAGGAGATCGAAAAGAGGCTGGAGAAGATAGACAAGGTGCTCGAGAAGCTGAGCGAAAAGGAGAGGGCCAAGCTGAGCAAGATCATCGACGAGCTGAGGGGGGAGATGAGGAAGAGGGGCAAGGCTGCTGCGGAAGCGGGGGTTGCTGGGGAAGTGGAGGAGCGAGGGGGCAAAGCCTCAGAAACCGTTCCGAAGCGCTCTGGTAGAAAGTAAAAGAAGGTTTAGAAACTAAAAACTTCTTTTTCTTTCCCCCTTTCGGGCGCTAAGCTTAAGATCTACGCGACAGCATCGCTGCGGACTGATGAGAAGGGAGTCTCCCGACCGCCGGGATGAGGAGCGCCTGGTTGCCTGACCCTGGCCGCCCTCGGCGATCTTCAGAACTATCCCGCGAAGCCTTTAGGAAAGCCGCGAAGGGCCCGAGCGTTATGGGGCTGGGGAAGGGCTCCCAAGGGGCGATTGCTGGGCGGATTCGTAAAAGTTAAGCTTAAATAGTGACGGTGTTTCACAGTACGCGATGAGCAGCGAGTACGTCTGCCCGATATGCGGCAAGAAGTTCGACAAGGAGATCTCGCTGCGAATGCACATGATCAGGAAGCACAGGACCGCTAAGGCTCCCGAGAAGAAGTAGGCCGCGCGCGGAGGACGGCGGTCAATTCCCCCCTTTTTCCCTTTTTCCCTCGCCCGCGAGCCCCCAGCGGGGCGGCCCCGAAACCTTAATGAGGGACCGGAGCGCGCCGGGCGCCCGAGCCATCTGGGGGTTGCGGTGAAGGCTCTGAAGAGGGTTGAGAGGAAGCTGAGGAGGTCGCTGAGGAAGCTGGAGGAGAGGGAGAGGCTGATCGCGCTGACGTTCCAGAGGCTCGAGCTCCTCTACGCCAAGCTGGGCTTCCTCAGGGGGGCCGTCGAGAGGGTCAGGGAGGCCGACGCAGCGTCGTACGCGGCGCTCAGGGAGAGCCTGAGGCTGAGCGCGAGCGAGATCATGGCGATGGCCAACGAGCTGGAGGAGCTCAAGCGGGAGGCGGAGCTCGCCAAGGAGGAGGTGCTGAGGCTCCTGGCGCTGGTCGAGGTGCTGAAGGAGCGCAGCCGCAGGCCCCGCAGGCCCCTCTGGGCAAGGCTTTTACGCCTGTGATCGCCCGGCCGGGCTGGTGATGTCCTCAGGCGGCCCTGACCGGTGATGTGATCAGCCTTGGCTGACGGCCGCCTGCGAGAGGGCCCTCACCACGGCCAGGAAGCGCCTGTACAGCCTGCCGTAGGCCTCCGCTCGAGCGGGCGCGAAGGTGCGCGACCCCAGCCTCGCGGCCCTCAGGCCCTCCTCGAAGCTCCCGTAGACGCCGGCTCCCTTGAGCGCGGCGACCGCGGCCCCGACGGCCGTGGCCTCGCCGAACCGCAGCGCGTGGACCGGGAGCCCGAGGACGCTCGCCCTGATCTCGTTCCAGAGCTCGTCCCTCGACCCCTCGCCGACGGCCCAGACGGCGCTGACCTTGAGGCCGAACGCCTCCTCCAGCGACTCGAGGGCCAGCCTGAGCTGCATCGAGAGCCCCTCCAGCGCGGCTCTGTACAGCTGGCCCCTGCTCGTGGCCAGCCCCAGGCCCACGACTGCGCCCCCCACGCCGAACCTGCTCAGGGGCCCCGAGTCGGGCGCGAAGCTCGGCACGAAGACCAGGCCCCCGGAGCCCGGCTCGACGCGCCTCGCCTCCTCGACCATCGCGGCGTACTCACTGGGCCCCAGCTCGGGGAAGGCCAGGCGCCTCAGCCACTCGAGCACAGCCGAGGCTATCATGAGCATCTGCGGGTTCCAGAGGCCTCGCACGGCGTCGGCCTCGATGATCACGCCGAGCTCGAGGGCCCTGTCGTTGGGGTCGTAGCGGTCGGAGCGCAGGGCTAGGATCTCCCAGGTGCCGCTCGACAGGACCGCCTCGCTCCCCCTCACGCCCGACGCGAGGATCGCGAACTGGGGGTCGTGCCCGGCGGCGACGACGGGGGTGCCAGCGGGGATCCCCGTCGACCGCGCCGCCCCCTCGGTGACGTAGCCCACGACCTCCCCGGGCTCGGCCCACTCGGGGAAGAATCCGGGGTCCAGGCCGACGATTGAGAGCATCTGGGGGCTCCAGTCCCTCCTGCCCAGGTCCATGGCCATCATCGTCGAGGCGCTCGTCGGGTCGATGTGGAACTCGCCGCAGAGCCTGTGCGCGATGAGGCCCGGCATCATCAGCCACGTGTGGGCCCTCTCGAGGGCGTCGGGGGCGTGCTTCCTGATCCAGTACAGCTTGAAGAGCGTGTTGAAGTGCATCACTTGGTAACCAGTGATGCGGAAGACCTCCGAGGGGCTCACCAGCTCCAGGACCTCCGGCACAACCTCCCTCGTCCGCTGGCACTGCCAGGAGATGGCGGGGTAGACCAGCCCGCCCCCTCTGTCGACGAGCGCCCCGTCCGCCCCCCACGCGGTCACCGCCACCGCCGCGGGCCTAACGCCCCCCAGCCGGTCCAGCACCGCCCTCGAGAGCCTGCACAGCTTGGCCCAGATCCCGTCGACGTCCCACACGAGCCACCCCTCGCGCCCCGGCTGGGGCACCGGCGCGTTCGGCTCACTTGCCTGCGCGACG
>JAGDWA010000016.1:0-2718 GCA_023269735.1 Thermofilum sp. | reverse complement strand
CTCTTCTCCCTAACCTCCCCTTCCCGAGCGGGGCTTGACGCCCAGCCTCTCGGCGAGCGCCTCCAGCCTCTTCACGTACTCCCTCCTGAAGCCCAGGAAGATGCCCCCCTCCTTGCCGCCCACGTAGACCAGGTCCCTCATCTCGCCGAGCGCCTCGGCGAGGGCGCCGCACACCACCACCAGCTCGCGCGCGTAGCCCAGGGGCCCGGCCCGCAGGAGCCTCCTGAACCTAACGTGGAGCGCGGGGCCCGCGGTGAAGGCCGTCGCGTACTCGCGCGAGCCGGGGCCCAGGGCTAGGTTCAGCTCGTCGCACTCGACGTCGAGGTGCGTGACCCTCGCCAGCGAGTACCCCTTGACGTGCAGGTAGACGTCGCAGTCGAGCCGGCGCGAGCCGAAGCGGACCTCCGCGGCCAGCGGGATCTTCCCCTCGCCGGGCCCCGTCATCGGCCGGGCGCCGCCGCGCCAGCATATAGGCTTTCGCTGCTCCGCCGCGCATTTAGCCCGGGCCCCGGCGGCCGCGCGTGGCGAGGGTGGAGTACGCGAGGGACGAGCGCCTGGAGGAGCTGGTCCACTCGGTCGCGAGGGCCCTCGGCTTCCGCTGGGTCAGGAGGGAGGGCCTGAGGGTCGTGGTGAGCAGGGGGTCGAGGGGGAGGGCCGTGGCGAGGGTCTACGGGCTCCCCAGGGCGATTCAGGTGGCCTACGGGCTCCGCCCGATGTACGTGATAGAGGTCGCCGCCGAGAGGTTCTACGGGCTGAGCGAGGAGGAGAGGGTGAAGGTGATCATACACGAGCTGCTCCACATCCCTCGGAGCTTCAGCGGGGCGCTGAGGGGCCACGGCGGGGGCTTCGAGGAGAGAGTCGAGGAGCTCTACAGGCTCTACCGCTCGCTGAAGGGCTGAAGGGGGTCCAGCTTGGAGACCTCCTCCAGCAGCCTCGTCAGGGCCTCGACCGCGAGCTCGAAGGCCCTCTCCCCCCTCTCCCTCGAGGCCGTCCTGGCCACCCCAAAGACGCCGCTGCGCGTGCGGTCGCGCGTGTACTCTGGGAGGTGCGCCAGGCCGTCGGTGGGCAGCCTCGAGGGCTCCTCGTCGACCGCCGAGCCCATGTCCACGGCCTCCCCGTGGAGGTAGAGGTTCAGGCTGGTTTCGGCGGCCCCCGCGTGGCCCAGCTCCTCCCTGCCGAAGAGCTCGCCGAGCGCGGGCAGGCTCCACCACTGGAAGACCGCCACGAGCACGCCCTCGCTCCTCAGCTCGCGGGCGAGGGAGAGGAGCGCGCCCAGGTTGCCCCCGTGCCCGTTCACGACGACCACCCTCCTCACGCCGTGCCGCTTGAGCGAGAGGATGACGTCCCTGACGTACTCCTTGAAGACCTCCTCCCTCACCCAGATGGTGCCCGGGAAGTGGGAGTGGTGCACGCTCACCCCGAAGGGGATGGGCGGCAGCACGGCCACGCCCGCCCTCCTGCCCGCCTCGAGGGCGAGGGCGTAGGCGATGAGGTGGTCGGTGCCCAGGGGGTTGTGGGGGCCGTGCTGCTCCGTGGAGCCGACGGGCAGGAGCACCACGTCGCGGGCCGCGAAGTACTCCCCCGCCTTCTTCCAGCTCACGTGGGAGAGGCGGACCTCCATCGCCCACTCCCTCGCCGGAGGGGGGGTTTAAGCTGGCGCCGTGGGCTTCACTCCCGCTGCCATCCGGGGGTAAGCCACATGAGCAGAGGCTGCAGCGACCGAGTTGGGAGCGCGGGCCTTGAGCGCGCGGCGCCGATAGGGCATACAACCGAGAGGGGGTTGGAGAGGACCGGAGGGATCCACCCGCTCGAGCTGAGCGCTCGCGGGGCTGGGAGCCGGCGCTCTGGCCTCAGTAGCCGGCGAGGAGCCTGAGCCTCCTCCACAGCCGGAGGTACTCCATGCCCCTCTCGCTCACCCTGTAGTACCTCCTGCCCCTCTCGTCGGTGATCGACTCCACCAGGCCGTAGAACTGCAGCTCCCCCATGAGGACGCGGGCCCTGTCCAGGGGCATGTTCGCGTGGAGTGCGACGCTGGATATCCTCGCCCGACCCGCCGTCGAGAGGTACTCGAGGACGGCGGCGATGATCTCGTGGCGGCAGCGCCTGCCGGCTGGCACTCCGCGCGGTGCTCCTCCGCCTTAAAAGGCTTGAGCACGCCGGGTCGTAACGTGGCGTGACATAGGTTCTTAACGCCGGGGCACCTGCCTCACCCGTGGCCGTGCACAGGCTGAGGAGGCACGAGGGGGACCTGGTGCTGGAGGGCGGCGCGCGCCTCGTCGCTGAGGAGGGGGTCATCGAGGTCGAGGGCAGCGTCATCTGCGATGGCCCGTGCACGGTTCTGGGCTCGCTGCGCTCCCGCCGGTTGAAGGTCGAGGGCGACCTCCGGGTGGAGGGGGACCTCGAGGTCGAGGGGGAGGCCGAGGTCAGGGGGGACCTCGACGTCCAGGGCTCGGTGAGGGCGCACCTGCTGAGGGTGGAGGATTCCTGCGTGGTGGAGGGTGGCCTCAGGGCGACCGAGGTCCTCGTGGGCGGCGCGCTGGTGGGCAGCGAGGTCGAGGCGGGGAGGGTCATGGTGGGCGGGGCCCTGAGGGCCAGGGCGGTGAAGGCCGAGAGGGTCAGCGTGGGGGGCGTGCTGGAGTGCAGCCGGCTCGAGGCCGAGAGGGTCAGCGTGGGGGGCGCGCTGGAGGCCGAGAGCCTGAGGGGCGGGAGGGTCAGCGT
>JAGDWA010000097.1:300-7187 GCA_023269735.1 Thermofilum sp. | reverse complement strand
CTGCACCGGGAGGGCAGGACCGTGGTGGCCGCGTCTCACGACCCGCGCGTGGTCAGGCGCGCCGGGAGCGTCGCCCTGCTGAGCGAGGGGCGCCTGAGGCTCTACGGGAGCGCCGAGGCCGCGCTAGGCGACCCCCCGGTCCTGGACGCCCTGGGCCTCGGCGGGGAGTCCGACTAGCGAACTATAGAGGAAACTCTTAAAGGGAACGCATTTGCCACCGTCATGTGGCTAGGTTCAGCGCCAGCGAGCGCTTCGTCAGGGTCCTCGAGGTGGTCGCCGGCTACCTCAGGAGCGGCGTGGTCGAGTGGCCCCCCGAGGTGGAGGAGGGGCTGGCGAGGGAGGCCCTGGAGATGCTGGGCTGCAGGGTGCCCCCGCGCCCCGGCAGGTACGCGCTGGAGGAGCTGGGCCTCTACGACGACATCTCGCCGCCCCCACTGAGGGTCTTCGAGAGCACAGAGGAGCTGCTGTGGAGGAACTGGCCCACGCCGCTCGTCAAGCTCAGGTCGCTCTCGCGGGGCGGGGTGGGCGTGTGGGCGAAGCTGGAGTTCTACAACCCCTTCAGCATGAGCGTTAAGGACCGGATCGGCTGGTCGATGGTCAGGGAGTACCTCGCGCGGAACCCCGGCGCGAGGGTCATCCTCTACGAGGCGACGAGCACCAACACGGGCCTCGCGCTGGCGGCGATGGCGGCGATCAGGGGCCTGAAGGCCCGCCTCTACCTGCCCAGCACGGTGCAGAAGGCGTCGGACGTGCTGCTCGCGGCGATGGGGGCGGAGGTCTGCCGCAGGCCGGGGAGCATCACCGTGGAGCTCATCGACGAGGTCGACGAGGAGGCCAGGCGGGCCGGCGCCGTCCACCTCAACCAGTTCGAGAACGACGCGAACTTCAAGGTCCACCTCCGCTACACGGCGAAGGAGCTCGACCTCCAGGTGAGGTCGGCCGGCCTGAGGCTGAGGGGGATCGTCGGCGGCCTGGGCACGAGCGGCCACATGTCGGCGATCTCGCTCTACTTCAAGAGCAGGTACGGCGACTCGGTGAGGATCTACGGGGTGCAGCCCGCCCCCGGCACCGCCATACCGGGCATAAGGCGCATCGAGACGGGGATGAAGTGGGTCCACCTCGTCCGCTTCGACGGCGTCCTCGACGTGTCCCCGGAGGAGGCGATCGAGCACGTCCTCCGCGTCGCCAGGAGCGAGGGGATCCTGATAGGCCTGAGCGCCGGGGCCGTGACGGCCGCGTTCGAGAGGCTCCTCGAGAGGGGGGAGCTGGAGGCCGGCGACTACGTGGTCGTCTACCCCGACCAGGGCTTCAAGTACGTCGAGCAGCTGTCGAGCTACCTCCAGAGGCCCGCCGGCGAGTGACCCCCAGGCCCCCTGCGGGCAGCGCGCCCGGAGGGGTCGACAGCCCGCCCCACGGTGGCCCTGCCCACCTCGGGGCCGCCGTGATCCCTGGGGGCCTGAAAGCTTTATGAAGCTCGACGCGGCTGCGAAGGCGTGGGCAGGATCAGGGGCAGGATCGGGCACATCTACCCGCTGAGGAGGAGGGTCGGGCACATCTACCCGCTGCCGGGTGGCGCTGGTGGCCGTAAGGGTGAAGCTGAGGGTAAGGTGCCCGAGGTCGGGTAGGGAGGCCGTCACCGCGGCCCTCGTGAACTCGGGCTTCGAGGCCGAGACCCCCCAGCTCCTCGTGCCGCGCAGGCTGGCTGCGGAGCTCGGCCTCTGGCCTCCCCCCGACGACGCCTACCTCGTCGAGGTCGGCACCGCCGGCGGACCCGTGAGGAACTACCTCGTTCCGGGCGCCGCCGAGGTCCTGGTGGAGGCCGGGGACAGGGCCGTGGGCCCCGTCAGGTGCGACGTGATGATATCGGCGCTGGAGTACGAGGTCCTGATCAGCGACAGGCTCGGCGGGGAGCTGGGCATAGTGATACTGGACCTCAGGGGGAAGTGGAGGTTCTCCGACGAGGACAGGGTCAGGGAGACCGAGGCCCCCCAGTACTGGTACTAGCGCCGGCGGCTGAGCACTATCGGGCTCCTGTGCCGCAGAAACACGCTGCGCGCCGTCGTTCCGGCCCGCCGCGGCGGGCGGGGGGTCTGGGCGAGCCCGACCTCAGAGCCCGCATCGGCTTCTTGCAAGCAGTGGCTAAGCCCATTGACCGGCAAGGTTATTACTGGCGCAGCGTCCTTCGCCCTGTGACTCCGGCGCGGGCGCGCAGGCGCATCGGCTACATGAGGGTCAGGGAGTACCGGTACCTGATGAGAGCCGAGCTGATCCCCGTCACCAGGGAGGAGGCTGAGGAGATCCTGAGGGGGAGGCGGAGTGCCCGTGAGGGTCAGGCTCCTACTGAGGCCGAGAGACGGGGGTAGCGAGCTCACCTGCGCCGCCCTCGTGAACACGGGCTTCACCAGCGACACCCCCGACCTGGCCGTCCCTCCGAGCTTAGCTGAGAGGCTAGGCCACTGGCCCCCGAGGGAGGCGCTGCTGGTGCAGCTGGAGACGGGCGGGGGCTTGGCCGAGGGGTACCTAGTGCCACAGGCGGTCGCGGTTAGGGTCGCCACGGACGACAGGTGCAGCAGGGAGGTCGTCGGCGTCCTGGAGAGGGAGGGGCTGCTGTTCAGGAGCGTGAACCCGAGGCTGCTGCAGAGGCTGCGGTGCTCCGCCAGGCTGCTGTAGGACCCCTGCGCCAGCTGGCAGCGGCGGGCGCGCTCGGGCCGGCAGGCTTATCTAGCGGGGAGCGCGCCGCCCCCGGCAAGAGAGGATCCGAATGGGTATCCGCGAGAAGATCGGGTTGATCCGCGCCTACATACCGGCGGACGACGAGACGGTCGAGGCCCTCGCCGCCCTCCTCGAGCGGCAGGAGGCCCTCAAGTCCCGCTACTCGCAGAGCGTCGGGCGCGTGGACATGGAGGCCGTGAGAGGCGCGATCGCGGGGGGTAAGCCCGCGATCTCCGCTGCGGGGTTGTGGCTGACGGAGGAGGAGGTCGCGGAGGGCGTCAGGGAGGTGGCCTCCGTTGTGAGCGAGCACATTGAGAGCGAGAGCGAGCGGGCGGGGGGCGTGGTGAGGGCGCTGGATGAGGGCATACTGAACCTCAGGAGGGTGGCGCTGGCCGTGCTGAGGGGCGACCTTGAGGAGGCGGAGCGCGCTGCGGGGGAGGCCGGCGTCGACCCGAGGGCGCTCACCTCCCTGGTCGCATGGGCCCTGCAACCTGCCTTAGCCGCCCTCTCGGACGCCGTGATGGGAGCCGTGGACCTGAGCTCGTGGAGCAGCGGCCGATGCCCCGTGTGCGGCGGTTACACCGCGCTCGGCTTCATGGACCGGGACGGGGCCTTCCACCTCAAGTGCCAGTTCTGCGGTGCCGAGTGGGGCTACCCCAGCGGCAAGTGCCCCTTCTGCGGCAACGACGAGCCCCGGCTGATCGGCTCTGCCGACCTGGGCGAGGGCAAGCCCCTGGTCCTCAACATCTGCCACGTGTGCGGCAACTACTGGAAGGTGGTTGACGAGCGCATCTCCGGGACTAGCGTGCCCCGAAGCCTCTACGACCTCTGGACCCTCGTGCTGGACGCCGTAGCCAGGAGGCTGGTAGCGTAGCCGGCGCTTCACCTGAGCCAGGGCGCGCGTTTTTTAGCTGAGCCCCGTCGCTCCCGCGTGCAGCGGGAGGAGTACATGAGCAGGAGGGAGAGGGTCTTGGCCGCGCTGCGCCACGAGGAGCCCGACAGGGTGCCCATCGACCTCGGCGCCATGGCCTCCACGGGCATCCACGCCGTCGCCTACGCCGCGCTGAAGCGCCACCTGGGCCTCGCGGGGGGCGTCGTCCGGGTCTACGACGTGGGACAGGTGCTCGCGGAGCCCGAGAGGGAGGTGCTCGAGCTCTTCCACGTCGACGTCCTCGACGTGACGCGCAGCCTCGAGCCCGCGGGGCCCGACGGGAGGAGGTGGAAGCAGTGGGTGCTGCCCGACGGGACGCCCTGCGAGATACCGGAGTGGTTCAACCCCGAGCCTGACGGGGCCGGCGGCTGGGTGGTCAGGGATGCGAGAGGCAGCGTGGTCTCCAGGATGCCGGCCGGCGGCTTCTACTTCGGGGGCGTCGACAGCTGGCACGGCAGGCCCCCGCTCGGAGGCATCAGGGACCCGGCGGAGGTCGACGACTACAACTGGGACGCGCACAAGGTCAGCGACGCGCACGTGGAGTGGGTGCGCAGGAAGGCCGAGCACCTTCACCGGAGCACCGACTACGCCCTCATGTTCTCCACGTACTCGGGCTTCCACGAGTGGGGGCAGGGGCTGAGGGGCTGGAGCACCTGGCTGGCCGACCTGGTGCACAGGAGGAGCCTCGCCTCGAAGATCCTGGACCGCATGCTGGAGGTGAACCTGTACAACCTGAGGAAGTACGTCGAGGCCCTGAAGGAGTACGTCCAGGTGATCGAGTTCGGCGACGACCTCGGGACGCAGCTGGGCCCGCAGATCCCTCCCCGCGTGTACAGGGAGGTGCTGAAGCCGTACCACGAGGAGCTGTTCCAGTACGTGAAGAGGCACTCGAGGATGTTCGTCTTCCTCCACTCCTGCGGCTCGATATACGAGCTCATCCCCGACCTGATCGACGCGGGTGTCGACATCCTCAACCCCGTGCAGATCTCGGCGAGGAACATGGAGCCCGAGAGGCTGAAGAGGGAGTTCGGCGAGCAGGTCACCTTCTGGGGCGGGGGCTGCGACACGCAGAGGGTGCTGCCCTTCGCGACGCCCCAGGAGGTGGCGGAGCACGTTAGGCGGAACCTCGAGGTCTTCAAGCCGGGCGGCGGCTACGTCTTCGTGCAGGTCCACAACATACAGCCGCGCGTGCCGCCCGAGAACGTAGTGGCGATGTTTAGGGCCGCGTACGAGCACGGCTGGTACGGCGGTCCCCACGTTAGCTAAATTAAACCTTAGAGCGCGGGCTCATCGTGGCTTCTGAGGGGGAGTTCCCCGCCGGCGCGATCCTCGCCGCGCTGCTCGTAGCCCTCGCCCTGCTCGCGGTGGCGCTAGGCGGCGTCGACGTGAGCCTGGCCGCGCGGGTCCTCAGCGCCTTCGCGGCCGCCGGCGCGCTCGCGGCGTCGGTGGTGAGCGCCAGGGTCCTCGTCAAGCGCGGCTTCCTGCTCGACCCCCTCGCGGGCACGGCCCTCGCCTACGCCGTCCCCGGGTTCGCGCTGGCCTCGATCGGCTGGGCCCTCGACGCCGGCGGCGTCGAGGCGAGCTTGGGCCCGATCACCCTGAGCAAGCTGGCCTGGTACTCCGCGTCCCTCCTCGTCATGCTCGCGCAGTGGGAGCTCAGCCGCGCGGCACGCGCCCTGGCCGGGATCACGCGCGCCGAGGTGGCGCTGGCGCTCGGGCTGCCGCTGGCCTACGGGATCCCGCTCGCCCTGATCCTGCTGAGGAGAGCCGCGCTGATAGAGGCTGCCGAGGCCGCCGCGTCCTCCCTCTTCTTGATCCTCTCGCTCCTGGCCCTCCTGCCGATCCGGAGGAGGCGGTACTCGTGGGGCCTGACGCTGATGACCGCGGGGAGCGCCGCCTTCGTGACGGCCGTCCCCCTCGCCGGCCTCGTCCACCCCTACCCTCCCCTCGCCAACGCGCTCTACGCCCTCTCGTTCGTCCTAGCGGCGGCCGGGATCTACGTCTACGGCGAGGAGCCCGTGTTCCTCAGGTAAAGGATTTCTAGCGCCCGCGGTCATTCTGCGCTCCATGGACTACGACGTCATAATCGTTGGCGGGGGCCCCGCTGGCGCCTCGGCGGCGATAGCGGCAGGCCGCGCGGGCCTCTCGGCGCTCGTCCTGGAGAAGGCGGGGAGGGGCCGCGACAAGTTCTGCGCCGGCGGCGTCTCCTACGCCACCCGCTCCAGGCTGGCGGAGATGGGGGCCAAGGAGGTGGAGGAGGCCTTCGAGGCGGAGATCGACGGGTACATCGTGGCGCTGCCGGACGGCAGAGCGCTCGTTGGCTCGCTGGGCAGCAGGGTCGGCGCGACCGTCAGGCGCTCGGTCTTCGACGCCAAGCTCGCCGAGGTCGCGGAGGCGCTGGGCGCCGAGGTGCGGTGGGGCTCCCGGGCGGTGGCCGCTGAGGCGCGCGGCGGCTCCGTGGAGGTGCGCACCGCCGACGGGCAGCTGCTCAGGGGCAGGTACCTGATCGTGGCGACGGGGGCCGGCGACCCGCTCCCCGAGCGGCTCGGCTTCCCCAGCTGGAGGCGGACCGACCTCGGGCACTGCTGGGGGTCCGAGGTCCCCTACGACGGCAGCGGGCTGCTGGCCAGGTGGCGCGAGCGCTACGGCGTCTCCCCCGTGCTCCTCCTCTTCGGCTTCATGCGCTACGGCTACTTCTGGGCCTTCCCGAAGAGGGCCCACCTCAACTTGGGGGTCGGCACCAGCCTCCTCGAGTCCGCGAGGGGGGCCCACCGGAGGATCTTCGCCGACTGCCTCAGCGCGGCGGAGAGGGCCGGCCTGCTCGAGGGGGTGGCGGCGCGCGTCGACAGGTCCTGGCTCGTGCCCCTGAGGCCGCGCGGCTGGTCCCCCCGCAACCCGAGGGGGGTGACCTGGAGCGCGGAGAAGCGGGCCCTGCTGGTGGGCGACGCGGCTGGCCTCTGGGTTTACTACCACCACGCCTATCTACTCCCAGAGATGTTTATAGCGGTTGTCCCAGGGGTGGTGGTGGGGGCAACGCTGGGCGCCAAGGTGGCGCTGAGAGTTAAGGCATCAATCGTGAAGTACGCAGTTATGGGAGTGATGCTAGTCTCGGGAATTCAGCTGATAATAAGAGGCATAAGCTCGTTAATATGAGGAGACTAAACTACGTAAATACCCTCTACATAACTGCGATCTTGGGAATACTACTGACTACCGCAGCGGTAGCCGCGCTGGCCGTTGCCGA
>JAGDWA010000097.1:0-290 GCA_023269735.1 Thermofilum sp. | reverse complement strand
CTCAAAAACTCGCAGACGTCTACCACCGCGTACTCTCCGGCGATTTAAACAACGGCACCCACGGCATGGGCGACATCGGCCTGGTAGTATTCATGCTGGCGGTCCCAGCGGCTTTAACAGCCGCGCTCATTAGGGAAAAACTCAACAAGCTAATCAAAATCCTAGCCCTGGCAGTCCTAGTTATCAACATACTGGCGGCACTGGGCCTACTATCATTACATTAACCTTTAAAAAAGTTAAAAACGCCGTGAAAAAGTAAAAAAGCTGGGTTAGATTGCGTACCTCTCGGC
>JAGDWA010000101.1:368-7335 GCA_023269735.1 Thermofilum sp. | reverse complement strand
TGTGTATAAGAGACAGAGGTTTAACAGGAGGCGAATACAGAGATTCTTTGACGTCTCGATAAGCAGGCTAAATTACCTGCTTGAGGCAGCTAGGATAACAGCACTGTTATGCCTCGTCCTGGCAGCAGCAGTACCATACGTAGAATATACTGTGAAGAGACAGGTGCCCTTCGATGGACTTAGCGAGCTTTCCGGGAAGAAGGTACTGCATCTAATCGTTGTTGATGTTTCGAGGAGCATGACTTACCCTTTAGGGCTCAGCACGCGCTTCAACGTGGCCAAGGATCTCCTGGAGAAATACTTGCAGTCACTAGGTGGCGGGGACCTTGTACACCTAGCAGTTTTCTCGTCGAGCGCTAGGCCTATCTGCCAGGGAGCGGCCTCCGAGTGTATTAAAGCCTTGAAGGGCTTAGAGGCCGGAGAAAGGTACACCGCTCTGGGGGACGCGATCCTCTATGCCTCCTCGGTTGCAAGAGTCTCAGCCATGCCTACCGTGGTCGTACTTGTGAGTGACGGCGTGAACAATTATGGATCGGATCCACTCCAAGTGGCGGAGTCCTTGAAGGAAGAGAACTTGCCCGTCGTCCTCGTGGCGGTGGGAGACTACGGTGTTCTTCCGAGGGTTGCCGAGACCCTGGGCTCGAAGCTGTTTACGGTCGACGAGTTCTCGTTAGAGGCTGTTAAGAGTCTGGCCGCGAGAGCTGCCGCGGAGGCCAGGTACAGTGCCCTCCTAGCAAGGGGAGAGGCATACGTCGAGGAGGCTAGGCGGAGTTATCTGCCCACCCATGTACTACTGGCTGCTGCCTTTCTAATGATCTTGGCAACCCTGATTGACGGTGTCTAGCATGCTGCGTTTCGAGAACCCGTTCATGCTCACCGCGGTGATACCGCTGGCTCTCCTCGCCACCTACACGCACTTCAGGCTACACTCGAGGATTTTTCCCCGGCTCCTCCGGCTCGCCAACCCTATGACTAAGGTGGTAGGACTCCAGTCTAGAAAAAACAAGCGAGTCGCCACACTCATGCTAAAACTGGCCGTAATATCACTTGTCTGCCTCGCTGCTGCCTCGCCATACATCGAGGTAGAGAAAGTCGTCGCACAGGAAACCGAGGCGGAGTTCCGCGAGGCCCTCCAAGTGGCAGGGCCCGCAGTAGTAATTGTCTTAGACGTGTCTGGTAGCATGGCTGACACCATACCGGGCGGAGTCAAGATCGATGCCGCGAAATCCGCTGTAAAGAGGTTCCTGGACAACCTTCCGGACAATGTGAGTGTTGGCTTGATAGCTTTCGATGACAAGATAAGGGCCGTGGTCCCCATATCCAGTAAGAAGGCTCGGCTCGTAGAGGTGCTCGAGAAGTTAGAGCCTGGCGGAGGGACGATGTATACTTATCCACTCCGAGTGGCGCTAAGCATGCTGAAGCCATACAGGGCGTTCAACGCATCCTCCATTGTCGTCTTTATCAGCGATGGCCTCCCAGCGGACAATGGACTCTACGATGGGCTGCTCAGCGAGATGAGAAAACTCAATGTAAGCGTACACACGGTATACATAGGGCCGGGAGGTGACGCGGGAGCAGCCGAGATGAAGCGTGTAGCCAGTCTAACAGGTGGGCTATCCTTTAACGTGGAAGACGCGGATTCACTTATCAACGTATTCGAGGGCTTGGCACGTACAATCGCACGCGTAGCGGTCAACTATAAGGCCAAGGTTGTCGTCACAGAGAAAGTTAAGGAGAAGATCAGCCTAGGCTGGCTTTTTCTAACGTTAGCTGCTGCGGCGCTCACCTCCCTGCTCTACGCGAGGTACAGGGTCCTCGGGCTTACTGTCTAGCTGGGCCTAGGAGCTATGCGCGTGCGGCGCAGGGAGGGCAGGCGGCCCAGCAGCTTCGCCGGGGCGCCGCTCTCCTGCAGGTCGTAGGCGAGGAGCAGGAGCCCGAGGAGCGCGACGAGGAGGCCCCTGGCGTACTGGCTGGGCGTCGGGGCGGCGGCCTTGCAGGGTTAGGGCTTCGGGGGCTCCGGGAACGCGCGGACGGCGCAGTTGCGCAGCTCTCCCGCCGCCTCCCCGGAGACGACGAGGACGCCGCTGTAGTCGCCCGGCCCGACGTCGAGCCAGCCCTCCAAGGTCAGGATCCGGATCCTGCCCCAGGGCGTCGCGACCCACGGCGGCGCGGCTTCCTGGGCTTCGGCGAGCTTGACCCTCTTCAGGGCCCTCCTCTCGAGGAGCGCGAGCACCTGAGTGGGCTTTGCGTCCTTGCTCGCGAGCGCCGCCTCCACCACGGCTAGGTCTGAGGGCCTCAAGATGTAGAGGGTCGCCTCCTCCACGGTGATGCTCACGAGCTCCGGCGCGCCAACCCACCCGGTGACGTTGGGCGGCGGCGGGGGGATGCAGTGCACCTCCAGCCTCTCGGGCGTCGAGAGCCTGAGGAAGTAGCGGAACCCCTCCATCCCAGGCACCGTCAGCTGGCGGTGGACCTTGACCAGCAGGACTCGCGTGCCCTGCTGGGTCTCGTTGGGGAGGAGGAAGGACTCCCCCTCCAGGGGGAGGGGGCTGCAGGCCCGGGCCCCCGCGGTGGCAGCGGCGGCGAGCAGCAGCGCGGACGCGAGCCCGGAGACGAGCAGGATCAGGCCGACCACGCGCATCACTACCCGCTCACCTCGAGCCTCCTCCTCGCGTACTCGAGCGAGGCTACGACGAGCGCCGCCGCCAGCGCCGCATTCGAGTACACGCCGAGGCTCGAGTACTGCACGCCGATCAGCTTGGACCTGTACGGGTAGAGGAGGTAGGAGACGAAGGCCACCGCGTCCGCGTACCTCGAGAGCCAGGGCCGGCCGGGGGGCGCCACGATGCTGTAAACCGTGCCCACCGCGATGAAGAGGAGCAGGTGAAGGACGAGGGCCAGCAGGATCACCAGCGAGGGCCTCTTCGAGGCGAGGCCCGCGGAGAACATTACCATCGTCAGGGTGAGGCCCTCCAGGAACAGGAGCGCGTAGTCCTCCGAGCCCAAGTCGAGCAGCGCTCTGGCGTCCAGCACAAGGAAGGGCACGGCGAGGCTGAGCACGTACGCGAGCGCCGGCACCACCGCCGAGGCGAGCATCCACGCCAGGACGTAGCCCCTCCGCGTCAGCGGCTGGGAGAGGAAGACCATGCACGTGCCGCGCGAGAGGTCGAGGGCGAAGTAGTACACCGCCACGATCGTCAGCAGGTAGTAGGCCATCCCGGTCAGCGTTACCAGGAACCTCAGCAGCACGCTGGTAGAGGGGATGTACAGGGCGGTGTAGGCGTAGACGACGAGGAGGGGGGTCAGCACCGCCAGCAGGAGGTTCCACTTAGCGACGCTGTTGAGGACGTACCTCGCGTACGCGCGGAAAGCCCCGAGGGCTGCCCTCGAGCCGGCCACGCCGCCCACCCCCTACCCTGCGACCACCCTCGCGTAGAGCTCCGCGAGGCTCGCGGTCCTCAGCTCGTAGCCCTCCACCAGCCCCTCGGCCGCCAGCCTCGAGAGGAGCGCCTCGGCCTGGGCGTGCGCGCCCCCCTTCACCCGAACCACCACGTAGTCGTCGAGGACCTCGACCGCCTCCACGAACTCCTCCGCGACCAGCCTGGAGGCCACGAGCCTCGGCCGCCTCGCCTCCACGCGGTAGCTGGCCGACACCCCGTGCCGCCTGGCGAGCTCCTCCATGCTGCCGTGGTCCACCACCACCCCGCTCTGGATGAAGATCGCGTAGTCGCAGACCTCCTGGAGCTCGGGGATGATGTGGCTGGAGATGAGCACGGTCGCGCCCAGCTCCTCCCTCAGCGTCCTGATGAGGCGGAGGATCTCCAGCCTCGCGCCGGGGTCGAGGTGCGCCGTGGGCTCGTCGAGGAGCAGGAGCTCCGGCTCGCAGAGCAGCGCGATCGCGAGGCCCAGCCTCTGCAGGTACCCCCTCGAGAGAGCCCTCACCCTCGCCTCCGCGTACTCGGAGAGGCCCGTGAGGCGCAGGACCCGGTCAACGTCGCCCCTGCACCCCTTGACCCTCGCGAGGTGGCTCAGCAGCGACCTAACCCTCTCCCCTAGCGGGTAGGCGGGGTTCTCGTGGAGGGCGCCCACCCTCCTCCTCACCTCGGCCTCGTGGGCCCAGGGGTCCAGGCCCAGCACCTCCACCTCCCCGCCATCCCTCCTCAGTAGGCCCAGCAGGATCTTGATGGTCGTTGTCTTCCCGCTCCCGTTCGGGCCCAGCAGCCCCGCGACCACGCCCTCGGGGACCTCGAAAGTCGCGTTGCGCAGCGCCTCCACCCTCCCGTAGCGCTTCACCAAGCCCCTAGCCGCGATGACCGCCGGCAAGCGCCCACCACTCCTCCCCGCGGCGTCGGCACTTCAGGCTTTCCTCCGCAGCTCCAGGTAGCTCAGCACCAGGACCCGCAGCCTCGGCGGGCCGCCCAGGGCGGGGACCTCGATAAGGGAGCGGGGCGGCAGCCTGCCCCTCAGCAGCGCGATGTGCCTCCTAGCCCCGGAGGCGAGCTCCTCGAGCGGCCCGAGGCCGCGCGCCGAGGACTCCTCCTCGAAGAGGGGCAGGCTCCACGGGGCGCTGACCGAGCCCTTCTCGCCCGGCGTCGCAAGCACGTAGAACCGCGCCCTGCCCCCCGAGGCCCGGGAGAACGCGTGCACCCTCGCGAAGCCCTCGGCGGAGTTCGCGTAGTCCGTATAGACGGCGAGGGGCAGCCCACGCGCGTAGGCGGCCAGCGCCTCCAGCGCCTCGCCCAGGTCGAGGGAGCCGCCCACCTCTCCCCTGCAGACGCGCTCCAGGACGCGCTCCACCGCCGCCGTGGGGCGCGAGAACCCCCAGCGCTGGACGGAGTCGGAGAGCACCACGAGCGCCACCTCGTCGCGGAGCGCCTCCGAGATCCTCGCGTGGAGCGCCAGCACGTACAGCAGAGCCTCCAGCTTCCCCTTGAACCTCATCGACGCCGTTAAGTCGACCAGGTAGACGAGGCGCACCCTCCTCTCCGCGCTGTACTCCCTGACGAAGAGCCTCTCGAGGCCCAGCCCCACCCTCGCGGACGCCTTCCAGTCGATGCGGCGGAAGTCGTCGCCCGGCGCGTACTCGCGGAGCCCCACGTACTCGAGCCCCAAGCCCTGCGCCCGCACGGGGTACTCGCCGGAGATGAGGGACTCCGCCCTCGCCCGGCCGGCCAGCGCGGCCCCGCGGGCCCGCCTGCACGGCTCGCTCACTCGACCACCACCGCGTCGCCCAGCCGGCTCACGGACCCCCAGGCGATGTCGACCACGTCCCTGGACTCGGCGAGGTACCCGGAGAGGAGCCTCTCGGCCTCCCCGCCCCCGAGGGCCCTCACCAGCTCCAGCGCCCTCTCGGCGTCCTCGCCGGCGAGGCGGGGGGCGGCGTAGGGGTCGATCTCCCTGGCCAGCCTCTCCGCCAGCTCCCCGCGGCCGGACTTCCTCAGCGCGTTGATGAAGGCGAGCCACCTCAGCTCCCTGGCCCCGGCCGCCCTGTACACCCTCAGCCCCAGCTCGCCGGCCCCCACGACCACGTCGTCCACGACGCCCACGATCCCGCTCGAGAGGCTCAGGACCAGCTTCCCCCTCACGTCCTCCCTCCTCGGCACCTTGGGCGGCGGCCTGGGCTTCCAGCCCCTGAACTCCGCCTCGCGCGGCGTCCTCAGGAGGACCACCTTGACCTCCCCCCGCGGGTGCAGGACCTTGCGGTCGATCCACAGCACCTCCTCCACGGGGACCCTCAGCTTCAGCAGCGCGAGCTCCCGCTCCACCCTTGCCTGCGGCACGTCGAGGCCCAGCCCGCGGGCCAGCGAGACCAGCTCGGCGAGCGTGAGCCCCTCCACCTGCAGGCCCCTCCCCGCCAGCTCCCTCGACAGCCGCTCCACGTCCACCGCTACCTCGCCCACCCTCTTCCTCACCTGCACGTCGAGGAGGGCGCGCTCCTCCGTCAGCGTCAGCTCAGCGACCTCGCCGCAGAGGAGCCCCTCCGAGTCGTAGACCAGGGCGCCCAGGAGCTCGTCCCTGCTGTAGAAGCGCCACCCCCTCGACACGGGGCCGGGTCCCGCCCCGGGCATATATGCCGATCGCGGGTGCGCAGCGAATATTAGCGGGCCTGGCGCGCTCGCCCCCCCGTGGAGGGCGTCGCCGCCAAGGCGCTGGAGGTCGCGAGGGGCCTGGACTCGGTGATCGTGGGGTACCGCCTCGAGAAGAGGCTCGTCCTCGCCTCCCTGCTGGCGGGGGGCCACGCGCTGCTCGAGGGCGTCCCCGGGATCGCGAAGACCACGCTGGTCAAGGCGCTCGCGAGGCTGCTGGGCCTCCTCGGCAGGGAGGAGGTCATCGAGGGGGTGCCCTACAGGGGCTTCTCCCGGATCCAGTTCACCCCCGACTTGATGCCCTCCGACGTCACCGGCACCCTGGTCTACAACCCCCAGACCCGGGACTTCGAGGTGAAGTTCGGCCCCATCTTCGCCTACGTCGTCCTCGCCGACGAGATCAACCGGGCCACCCCGAGGACGCAGAGCGCCCTCCTCGAGGCAATGCAGGAGCGCCAAGTCACCATCGGGGACAGGACCTACAAGCTGGAGGTGAGGGAGAGGGGGAAGTTCTTCTTCGTCGCGGCGACCCAGAACCCCGTGGAGCAGGAGGGCACCTACCCCCTGCCCGAGGCGCAGCTCGACCGCTTCGCGGTGAGGGTCGTGATGGGGTACCCGGAGACCCTCGAGGAGGAGCGGGCCATCGTGAAGCTCCACGCGTCGAGGATGACCGAGCCCCTCGAGGACCTGGAGCCCCGCGCGGACCCCCTCTGGGTCGTCGAGGCCCAGAGGTGCGTGGCGGAGCGCGTCGCCGCCGATGACGAGGTCGTCAACTACGCCGCCGCCATCGTCAGGCTAACCAGGCCCGAGGTCAGCGAGCTAGCGGCCGAGTACTTCGAGCTCGGAGCCAGCCCCAGGGCGGCGATCGCCCTCCTCAGAGT
>JAGDWA010000101.1:0-358 GCA_023269735.1 Thermofilum sp. | reverse complement strand
GCCAAGGCGTGGGCCCTCCTCGACGCGAGGAGCCACGCCACCACCCGCGACGTCGACGACGTCCTCTTCGCCGTCCTCAACCACAGAGTCCTGCCCAGGCTCGACAGGGTCGTCGAGTACGAGGAGAAGCACGGCCGCTACGCCGCCAGGTACAGGGTCATCGCCGAAGGCCTCGAGGCCGCCAGAAAGGCCGCCAAGCAGCTCCTCTGACCCCCACGGAAGCAATCTAAGGAACTTGCTGGCCTGCGCGATCACTCCGCCGACGACTCCAGGAGGGCCTCCACCTCCGCGGAGACGCTCTGGAGACCCTCTATCGTCTCCTCCCTCGCCTTCCAGTAGCCGCGCTTGTACGCCTCGT
>JAGDWA010000025.1 GCA_023269735.1 Thermofilum sp. | reverse complement strand
GGTTGTCCGGGAGCTTCTCGTCCACGGTGGCCGCGCTCACGTCCAGCTCGTTGAGGACGGCCGTCTTACCGTCGAGGAGGATGTCTTTCTTGGAGAGTGCTGGGAGCTTGAGGGTGCTCAGCCTCTTCTCCAGCTCGCCAGCCTTCGCGGCCGCGCCCAAGGCCTCCAGGTAGGTCTTCAGGTAGCCGATGAGGTGGGGGCTGGTCACGTACGTCCACACGCTCTTGAGGCTCCTCGCTGGAACGAAGAGGAGCCTAGCATCGAGGAAGTTGGCCGCCGAGGAGTGCTCGTGGGCCTGCTGCGGCGGAGGGCCCAGCGCCACCATCAGGCACGTGTCGTCCTTGGAGAGGCGTGTCAGCGTGCCGCGCACGGCCCCCTTGAAGCTGCTGGCCCAGATGCACGGGAAGCCGAACTCGTCCCTCTGAACGGGGAGGTCGACGTGCTCCAGAGCGCCCCGACCAACGCCGGCGTGGATGGGCGTTAAAGCCTTTAGGAAAACGAGCTTTTGAGCCGGGCTTGCAGCCCCCACATTTTCAAACTCCGAGGGGAGGGGTATATATGAGTATAGCGACAATCATAAGTGCAGTGATCAGCTGCTAGCAGCAAGCCGCGTGGGTTAGGGCTGGAGGAGCGGGCGCTTAAGAACCCCTTATGGAGGATCCGTTGATGAGCGAGCACGCGCCCCCCATAAGGGGGTTCTTCCTCCCCGGCTGCGTATGCGGGGAGACTTCGAGGCGGGTGTCACGAGAATGGCGCTGGGGAGAGGCGTGAGAAAGCGCGCAGTGGAGGCGGAGGAAGCGCGAGAGGCCGGGCTCAGGCTCTGCCTACGCATGGGCCCGGAGCTTAACCTCAACGTCGCTGTAGACGAGGCCCAGGTGAGCCCTGAAGTTTCTGTCATCGTAGTTGGGCTTGGAGCCCCCCTGGTACCGCACTAGGATCCTCTCCTTGAGCTTTGTGAGAGTCTTCTCGTCAGGCTCCTTCAGCTTCTCCACCGCTTTTCGCAGCTCCCCGTAGAGAGTCCAGTTGCACGGCCTTGTCAGCCACGTTGTGGCGGCGAGTTCCCTCACCTCCCTCCCGATGAAGTTCTCTGCGAAGGGCGCGTACCTGGAGAGCACTTCCGATGTGAATCTCTCGATTGTCTCCAGCGCATAGCCCCCCTCCTCATCGGGCGGGTAAGCAGCCGCCGCCCTCGCTACGCCTAAGCAGGTTGCGTAGGCCTCGAGCGCTACCTCCAGGATGCGTACCTGCTCCTCGACGATGGCGCGGCCCGTGGGGTACGTCAGAGCTCCGCCGTCCGGCTCCGCATTTAAGCTGCGCAGGGCGGAGAAGAGTGCATCCCTTAACCCCCTCACGAGCTCCAGGGCACTCCTCTCTGCGCGGCCCTCTGGGAGCTTGCGGGCGTAGGTGAGGGCCAGCAGGGGCAGGGCGTAGCTGGCTGCGTACCAAAGCCCCTCGAAAACCCCCCGTCCCATACCCTCGAAGGCTTGCCTAGCGCGCTCCAGCGCCCCGCGAGCCTTTTCTCTCAGGTCGTCGCGGAGGAGCTTCTGAGGCTTTTCGAGGAGCTCCGCCGCGACCTCGCAGAGCTTCTGGTTTCCGACCCTTTCATCGGGCCGGGGCAGGGGGGTGGGGTACGTTTCGAGCTCCATCTCGTTCACGACCACCGGCTTCGATTCTCCGCGCGGCGGGTCGGAGTTGAACAGCCTCAACCTCGTGGGGCCGACCAGCTTCTCGAGGACGGAGCGCGCCCTCAAGACGGCGAGGAGCGAGACGCTCGGCATGTAGTTGACGCCGTGCGTGAGATCGAGCCAGATCTCCATTTCGCCGCCCTGCCGCTCCGCTTCTTCGAGCGCCTCCTCGAGCACCGAGAGCAGGACGCAGAGGTAGTAGAGCGTTAGGGAACCCCTGAAGGTGATTGTGGTCCCGCCGACCTTGTACTGCCCGAGCCCGGGGCACACGGCGACCTTGACGCTGCTCAGGAGCTCGGGCCCCCTGTCCTCCCCTAGCGGTCGGCCCCCCTCCAAGGAGTATTCTTCGAAGAACTCTCTCAGCCACTTCTGCGCCACCTCCCTAGCGGCTTGCTCGGCCTGCTCCCACTTCGACCCGATATCACCGCGATTATCGGCGTCGGCGCAGAGCGTGTCGGCGACGATTACGAGGGCTCGCGCCCTACCACGCGCCGCGCTGAGGAGGAGGGGGATCAGCGTCGTGCGCGCCTTCACGGTCAGCTGCCCCAGCCTATAGGTCACGGGTTGCCAGTGCCTCGGCGAGCCCCACGGGGCCACCAGGAGGATCCTCGGAGCGCCCACGTTTTTACCAGAAGCATTCCCCTTAAATTCTCTTTTCGACACTCTTTGGCGCCATCCCCGTAGATCCTGTGCCTCGAGCCCGACGCGGTCTGCGCGCTCCTCCTGGTGGACGTGGTTCGAGCTGTGCGAGGGCGTGGGGGTCAGGGTGCTGCCGGAGCACTCCGGGTACCTCTACTGGCCCAACATGGCGCTGCTCTTCGCCCTCTCGATGCACTTCGCGTTCATGATAGCCGAGGACGTCATAGTAACGACCGTCCACCGGGCCCACGAGGGGGCCTCCAGCTCCTCCAGCTTCCGCCTCCCAAAACCGCCTCCCCAGCGCGCGGGAAGCGCCCCCTCTCCTCCGCGGTCAGCGCGCTGGTTGCTGCGGCCCAGCTCATATAAGCTGAGCGGCCCCCAGCGGCGCCCCACCCTCAACGACGCTCGCCACGCCCCGCAGCCCGGCCCTCTCAACGGCTTCGGCACGCCCTGAGCTGTGGGACAGGGCAACGCTTACAGGGGGACTACTTCCCCCGGGTGGTGGGAGAGGATGGAGGGCTTAAAGGTCAGGAAGGTCGACGGGAAGGGCAGGCTCTACCTGTCGCGCGGGATGAGCGGGGCCGAGCTCTACATGGCCGAGGTGGGCGGCGTCATCCTCCTCTCCGCCTCTAGGGAGCGCGTCCTCGAGGCCCTCGAGCGCCTGGCGGCCGGGAGCGCGCTGAGGGAGTACGTCGGCCTGCTGGAGGAGCTCGGCGAGCCGGCACCCGAGGAGGTCGAGAGGCTGGCGAGGGCGAGAGCGTGGAGGGGCGTGGAGGGGCGATAGTCGACACCTGCGTCCTCGCCTCGAAGAGGCTGGAGGCCCTCAGGACCCTCGAGCTGAGGCTCTATGTCACGCCGGTGGTGATCCTCGAGTACCTGAACTGGGCGCTGGAGTCGAGGGACGCGTGGCTGGGGAGGGGCGACGCCGGGAGGGCTAGGGGCTACGAGCGGCTCATCGAGCTCCTCCCCTCGGTGCTCGCCGAGCTGGGCATAGGGGTCCTGGAGCAGCGCTTCACCCTCCAGGAGCTGAGGGAGGCGGCCGGGCTGGTACTGCGCCGCTCCGTCGACCCCGGCGACGCCCTCAACGCCGTCACCGCCAAGAGCGCGGGGCTAGGCGTCGTGACGCTCGACAGAGACTGGGAGCGCCTCTCGGACTACGCCGCGCCCCTGATCATCCTCTAGCGCCCGGCGGCCCCGACAGCGGGCCTCGGGCTGAGTGCCTCGGCCTCCCGGCCAACCAGAGTCCGTGGACGCGGTGCCGCGCCGCCCGCAGGGGCCGTGGCCCCGGCGGCCCTGAACATGGCCCTTGCAGGGCCTTGGAGTTGATCACTGAGCCTCACTAGCCCACCCCACCTACGCGCACCCTCTATAGCGGGGATCAAAATGGGGGTAGGGGCAGGTAGTGGTCAGCGAAGCTGACGGAGCGCCCACTCTTAGGGGTTAAACAGCAGTGCACCCCCTTCAGCTTCCCCTTCTCACCGCCCTCTGGGCTACCGCCTAGCCCTCGATGCTACAATACCATCACACAGGTTAACGAGCCCCGTGATCGCCTCGATCGCTGCTAGAAGGTGGAAGGGCTCCGGGGGGCGTTTCTGAGCTTCACGTATCTCCTCCGAAAGGTTCTGCACGAACATGATGGCAGCAGTGCGCACCCCCCTGTCTCTAAGCAGACCGGGCAGATCTTCGACGACCTCGAGTCCCCTTAGCCGCTTGAATTCTCTCCTCACGAAACCTGCTAGCTCCCTCAGGCACTCTGCGCACTCTTCGATTTCAAAGTGCCCCTGCCGCTCTTTGTACTCGAGCGATCTCAAACCAGCTATCTGGTGGTAGTGGTGGAAGGTCACGGGCAACAGAATGAGGCGTGCCAGAGTTCCACCCGCGTCTAAGTTGTCGGCGAAGGGGACATTCGAGACGAGCTGGCCGCGGTTGGCCTCTTTCGGCGTTAGTAAGCCTTTGGCTAGGACGGCGTGGAGGTACAGGGCAGAGACCAAGTAGTGCTGGTAGAAGCTCTCGCACGCAGACGTCCTGCATTGCCGCTGGTACTCTTCAGCGGCCTTGCCTAGGTCGTGGAAGAGTATAGCGGCAAGGATCGCTTCACGGCACACCTCCTCGTCAAGCCCCGTCATCCTCGAGAGCTTCCTAGCTAGGGCCTCTGTCTCCCACCTGTCCTTCGCCACCCTGTACGCTCCAGTAAGGTGATCATAGAGGAGCTCTGCGCGCCCCCCGTCACCTCTCCACGCGTAGCAACTCATACTCCAAAACCCACACCACTTCTGTACGCTTCCTCCTTCACAACGTACCCTGCTAAGATTGGGTAGGCTCCCTCCTTCGCGAGCTGTGACGCGTGCTTCCGGTAGAGGTAAGCGTACTCCCGAATAGAGGGAGTGAACTTCTGCTTTTCCCTCTCAAAGCTGTAGTGAAGCTGACCGTCGTCGTCTACGCCGACCGCCGTAAAACCTTCGACCACCCCGAGATCGGCCAGCTTCTCCACAAGGCTCAGATCGTAGCTCAGCGACCTGTTGACCACATCATCTGCGCTGCTCCCGCCCCCCACTCCGTCCCTGGCAGGGTCTCCCACAATGATGTGAACCAGAGGCTTCCTCAGAAGCTCGTAATTCATTAGTCCCCCTACGAGATCCGTAATGTAGCTTGAAGGGGGCATCGCGGAGAAGGACAGCAACCTGTAGCGATCGTAGGCCCGCCTGTCCTCCCTCAGGTTGCCCAGGTGGGCGCTGGAGTACTCTTCGATCAGGTGATGGTAGCCGAAGACCCTCCTCCCGCCTGCTTCGTAGTCGAAGGGGAGCCTCCAGTCGACCGCGCTACCGCCGTTCAGCACCTTCTCCAACCACCCAACGAGCCTTTGCGAGGCCCCCTCACTCTTGATGACATGCACCAACCCCTTGCAGCCGCCCCCTCTGGCTCTGCAGACTCTCCCCACGACCTGAACGAGGGAAAAGGCGTTCGAAGCGTCCCTAAACGCCGCGTCGAAGTCCCAGTTGACCCCAGCCTCGACCACTGGGGTCGCTACCAGGACGAACCCCTCCCCCTTGGACGTCAGCTGGTCAACCCGCTCCATCGCCGCGCCCCTGTCACCGATTGTCAGCTGGCCGTGGAGTAAGACGCACGGGACGTGATCCCTGAGCCCCTCGTACGTGCTTACAGCCTCGCTCACGCGGTCCCTGACGACCAGGACCCTCAGTCCGCACTCGGCTAGGCACCTGGCCTTGAGCACCACCTCGCCCTCGCTCACTAGCCGCGTCACCCACTCGATGGCCTTAGCCTCCTCCTCGTAGTCCGGGTCCCTGACCTGGATGGCGGTGCGCCCGGGGCCCCCCTCATCTCTCGGCCCCAGCTTGACGATCCTCACGTGCTCCTGGCTCCACTCGCGGACCTTCCCCTCAAACCAGCTGCCGATGGTCGCGGAGCTCACGATTAGCGGCACGCGAGCTGCCCTAGCGTACTCGGTGAGGGCCTTCATGAACGCCAGCTCCCTCCCGGCATCCTCGTCGTCTGGGTAGCGCAGTATCATGTGGGCCTCGTCGAAGAAGACCGCTGAGGTGAAGATCCTGGCCCTCACGATCGCGTACCGCTTAGTGGCCCTGAAGCTATCGGAGACCGGGACGCGGAGCAAGTTGTAGGCGAAGGAGTCCAGAGTCGATACCACGGCCCTCGCGTCGAATGAGGGGCTCTTGCGGCCTCCCACCTCCTTGAGCAGGGCGTCCATGCCCATTTGGTAGGCTACGTCGTCTTTACCTATGCCCATACGCTCCAGCGCCTCACGAACTCTCAGCAGGGGCTTCCCAGCACCCCCATCGAACGAGCGCAAGTACATCTTCCGGTAAAGGTCGCTGACTATGGCCCTCAGGGGCAGCACGTGGATGAAGTTGAACGCGTACTCGTTCTCGTAGAGCCCCTCGGCGAGGACGGGCACCGAGGTGGACTTGCCGTAGCCTGTCGGGGCCTCTATAAGCAGAACCTGGCTCGGCTCGTAGCTCCTCCTTACTAGCTCTGCCGCCTCCTCCAGGAGCCTGCGGATCACGCTACCAGCCTTGACAGCCCTTTCCGAAGCCTTTCAGAGACCCTGAGCCACCCCTCTCGCCCCCCTGGCTCCGACCCGACTATTTATCAGTAACAGCGGAACGTGAAGCCACGCACCGGGCGCACGCCCAGCCGCGGCGAGGGGGTTGCTGCCCGGGGAGGATGGTATATAAGAGGCCGCGGGGGCGTTTCGCGGCGAGGTGGCCTAGCGTGGCTCTCAGCGCGGCCGAGCTCAAGGCGAGGGTGCTCGAGCTCCTCAAGACGGACGAGGAGTTCAGGCTCGCGGTAGCCGGCCTCATAGGCCTCGAGGAGATACTGAGGGGGTTGAGGGCCCTCCAGGAGCAGGTAGCGGCTCTCCACGAGCGGGTAGCGGCCCTCCAGGAGCAGGTAGCGGCCCTTCAAGAGCAGGTAGCGGCGCACTCTAAGGCCATAGAGGAGCACACCAGGTCGATAGGGAGGCTGGCGCGCTCGATCGAGGCGCTCGGGGCGAGGTGGGGCATCCTAGCCGAGAGCGCGTTCAGGGAGGGCATGAAGGGCGTCATCGAGCGCCACTTCGGCGGCAGGGTGAGGCCGTGGAGGCACTACGACGAGGAGGGCTTCGTGTTCGGCCGCCCGAGCCCCATCGAGGTGGACCTCCTGGTAACCGACGGGGAGCACCTGCTGGTAGAGGTCAAGTCGAGCGTGTCGAGGGCCGACGTGTTCGAACTCTGGAGAATCGGCCAGCTCTACGAGAAGAAGACCGGTGTTAAACCCAGGCTCATCGTCGTGTCCCCCTTCGTCGCGGACGAAGCCAGGAAGGTAGCCGAGGAGCTCGGAGTGGAGGTCTACTCGAGCTCCGAGCTCTGAGCGCGCCCCCCTCGATAGCCCTCACGGCCCCCTCCGACACTCTTTCTACTATCTCTTGATTGCTCCCAGGGTGTACAGGATCGACGTCACCGCGGCGGCGCCCTCCGCGTCTTTCTACTATCTCTTGAT
>JAGDWA010000143.1 GCA_023269735.1 Thermofilum sp. | reverse complement strand
GATCTGCGCCAACGAGTGCCCCGTGAAGGCCATCTCGATGGTCGAGGAGGGGTGAGGGCGGTGCGAGCCGTGCTGTCCGGCAACGAGGCGGTGGCGCTCGGGGTGAAGCTCGCCAGGGTCCAGGTGGTGGCCGCCTACCCGATCACCCCCCAGACGACGATCGTGGAGGAGATCGCCAAGTACATTGAGAGGGGCGAGCTCAAGGCGAGGTTCATACCCGTCGAGTCCGAGCACAGCGCGATGGCCGCCTGCATCGGCGCCGCCGCGGGGGGCGCGAGGGCCTTCACCGCCACCTCGAGCCAGGGCCTGCTCTACATGGGCGAGATGGTCTTCTGGGCCGGTGGCGCGCGGCTGCCGATCGTGATGGCCGTCGTGAACCGCTCCGTCGCGCCGCCGTGGAGCATATGGTGCGACCACAACGACGCCTTCGCCGTGAGGGACGCGGGCTGGGTGCAGATGTGGGCCGAGAGCGCCCAGGAGGCCCTCGACATGGTGGTCCAGGCGTACCGCGTGGCCGAGGACGAGCGCGTGATGCTGCCGGCGATGGTCAACCTGGACGGCTTCCTGCTCTCCCACGCCTACGAGCCCGTCGAGGTCCCCGAGCAGGGGCTCGTCGACAGGTTCCTGCCGGAGAAGACGCCGGCCCCCTACTGGCTCGACCCCTCCAACCCCAAGTCCTACTGCACAATCGCGGGCCCCGACACGTACGCGGAGTTCCGCTGGCTGCTCGACAGGGCCATGCGCGAGGCGGCGCGCGTGATCAGGGAGGCCGACGAGGAGTGGGGCAGGCTCACTGGCAGGCGCTACGGCGGCCTCCTGGAGCTCTACCGCTGCGACGACGCCGAGGTGGGCATCGTGCTCCTCGGCTCCTGGGCCGGCGACGCGAAGGAGGCGGTGGACCGCCTGAGGGCCAGGGGCGTGAGGGCCGGCGTCATCAGGCTGAGGGTGACGAGGCCCTTCCCCGCCGGGGAGCTCGCCGAGGCCGCCAGGGGCATGAGCGCCCTCGCGGTGGTCGACAGGAGCCTCTCGCCGGGGCTGCCCAGCGTCCTGCTGGCCGAGGTGAGGAGCGCGCTGTACAGGGCCAGGGGGGCGCCCCCCGTGAGGGGCTTCATAGCGGGGCTTGGCGGCCGCGACGTGACCCCCGCCGACTTCGAGAGGGTCGCGGAGGAGGCCCTGAGGGAGCCGGAGGCCGAGGGCGTGGAGTGGGTCGGGCTGGCAGCGGCGGTGATGGGGGGTGGTTAGCGTCAGGGAGCTGACCAGGGAGGAGTACTGGCTGCCGGGGCACGCCGCCTGCGCCGGCTGCCCCGCGACCCTGGGCCTCAGGATGCTGGGGAAGGCCCTGGAGGGCCGCTTCGTCCTGGTCGTCCCCGCCGGCTGCACCACGGTGATCCAGGGCACCTACCCCAGGACGCCCTCGCGCGTGCCGCTGGTCAACACGGCCTTCGCCGCTAGCGCGGCGGTGGCGAGCGGGCTCAGGGCCGCCCTCGAGGCGCGGGGCCTCGACGTCCCCGTGGTGGTGTGGGCCGGCGACGGGGGGACGGCGGACATCGGGCTCCAGGCCCTGAGCGGGGCGGCGGAGAGGAACGAGGACATCATCTACATCTGCTACGACAACGAGGCCTACCAGAACACGGGGATCCAGAGGAGCGGCGCCACGCCCAGGGGCGCCTGGACCACCACCACGCCCTCCGGCAAGGCGGAGGGCAGGAAGGACGTGCCGCTGATCGTCGCCGCCCACAGGGTCCCCTACGTCGCCACCGCCTCGGTCGCGTACCCCCTCGACTTCGTCGAGAAGGTGAGGAAGGCCGCGTCGAAGAGGGGTTTCAAGTACATCCACCTCCACGCGCCCTGCCCCACCGGCTGGCGCTTCCCGCCCAGCGAGATGGTGAGGGTGGGCCGCCTCGCCGTCGAGACGGGAGCCTGGGTGCTCTTCGAGATCGAGGGCGGGGTCCTGCGCCTCACGGGCCGGAGCGCGGCCCTCCTCGACCCCGGGAGGCGGAGGCCCCTGGAGGAGTACCTCAGGGCCCAGGGCAGGTTCGCCCACCTGCTCAGGCCCGAGAACGCGCACCTGCTCGAGCGGGTGAGGAGGGACGTCGAGGAGTACTGGGAGTGGATCCGGAGGGTGCTCGAGCGCGGGGGCAGGGTCTACTAGCCGGCCGCCTCTGCGATCAGCTTGGCCAGCCTCGCCACGCCCTCCCTGATCTTCTCGAGGGGCGGGTAGGAGAAGCTGAGGCGCGCCGTGTTCCTGCCGCCCCCGTCCACGTGGAATCCGCTGCCCGGCACGTACGCGACCTTGTGCACGCTCAAGGCGACGGGGAGCAGCGCGTCCATGTCCACGCGCGGGGGCGCCTCCAGCCAGACGAACATGCCGCCGCACGGCCTGGTCCAGGAGACGCCGCTGGGCATGTGCTCCTCCAGCGCGCTCAGCATCGCGTCCCTCCTGACCCTGTAGATCTGCCTCAGCCTGGGCAGCTGCCGGTCCACGAGGCCCCTGCGCAGCGCCTCCAGCAGCACGTGCATGCCGAGGGTCGGGGACTGCAGCGTCACGCCCTGCTTCGCGATCGCCAGCTTCTCCACGACCTCCTCCTCCGCGACGACCCAGCCGATCCTCAGGCCGGGGGCCAGGACCTTGCTGATGGTCGAGACGTAGATGACCCTCCCCTCCTTGTCCAGGGCCTTCAGCGGCGGCGGCTCGGGCCCCTCGAAGTAGAAGTAGCTGTAGGGGTCGTCCTCGATGATGAGGAGGTCGTGCTCCTCCGCCAGCTCCAGCAGCGCCTTCCTGCGCTCCAGGCCCGCGGTCCTCCCCGTCGGGTTCTGGCAAGTGGGTATCACGTAGCACAGCTTGGCCCGCGCGCCGCTGGAGGCCAGCTTGCGCAGCCTCTCCTCGAGCAGGTCCACCCTGACGCCCCCCTCGTCCATCGGGACCCCCACGAGGGAGGGCTCGTAGACCGAGAAGGCCTGGATCGCGCCGAGGTACGTCGGGTTCTCCGTCACCACGACGTCGCCCGGGTCCACGAAGACCCGCGCCAGGAGCTCCAGGGCCTCCTGGCTGCCGGAGGTCACGAGCACGTTCTCGGGGCCGGCCCTGATGCCCCGCCTGCCCACGAACCTCGCCAGCTCCTCCCTCAGCTCGTCGATCCCCTCCGTGGGCGCGTACTGGAGGGCCGCGGACCCCCTCGCCTCCAGAACCTCGTCGATTATCCGGCGGAGCTCGTCGATGGGGAAGCTCGCAGGGTCCGGGACGCCGCCCCCGAAGCTGATCACGTCGCGCCCTATCCACTTCAGCAGCTCGCGCACCTGCGACGCCCTGAGGTAGGCGGCCCTCCTCGCGAAGAACCGGGAGGCATCCACCGCTCCCTCCCAGGGAGCGGCGATAATCAATATTAAGCTTTCTGGTGACCTTTATAAAGACAGATCGGGCTCCCGCTGCGCTTCCTGCAGGCCCCCCGCCGGGCCGCTAAGGCCCCCGCGGGCCCGCAGCCGGGCGCCGCTCGAGGGCGTAGACGAAGGCCTGGCCGGGCGCCTCCTCGGGGAGGAGCACGGAGACCTCGTAGCCCCGCCCCTCGAGGGCCAGCGCGACCCGGCGCGCCTCCACGCGCGGCGGGTGCACCTCGACGACGGCGCGGCGCACGACGCCGGGCCTCAGCAGGGCCGAGCCCTCCACGACCCTCAGCTCCAGCCCCTCCACGTCGATCTTCACCAGGTCGACGCGGCCCAGGGGCCCTATCAGCGCGTCCAGGGGCAGCGTCCTCACCCGCACGGCCCCCACCGCCCCTCCCCAGGCCGACGCGTAGCCGGGGTCCAGCGTGGCGTTGAGGGGCGACCCCGGGACGAGGAGCTCGGCGGACCCCCACCCGTCCGAGACGGCCGCCCCGACCAGCCTCACGTTGCCCAGCCTGTTGGCCCTCACGTTCAGCTCCAGGAGCCGGTAGCTGGAGGGGAGGGGCTCGACCGCGACGACGAGGCCCGAGGGGCCCACGAGGCTCGCGGCCCTGAGCGCGTAGACGCCGATGAAGGCCCCCACGTCCAGCACCGTCCAGCCGGGCTCCGGCGCGAAGCCGGCCAGCGCCTCGTAGTCCCTGTAGTAGTACACGTGGGCGACGTTGCGCAGGACGTCCCTGAGGATCGAGGCGGGGAAGCGGATCGAGAGGCCGCCCGGCAGGGCCAGCCTCGCGAGCGCCCCAGGCCTCGCGCGGCCGGCGAGGAGGGCGGCTGCCACCCCGGCGAGCCCGGCGGGCCAGCTGCGGGGCTCGAGGCAGGCCAGGTAGCTCGCTACCTCGCCCAGCACCGGGCGCCGCCCTCGTCGGCCTTTTTAACCCCTCAGCCCCTGCGCCCCCGTGAGCGAGGTAGACCCGATGGAGGCGCTGGACCTCTTGCCCCAGCCCCTCGTGATCGTCACGGCCGGCGACCCGGGGAGGCCGGGGAGGAGGGGCGGGATGACGGCGGCCTGGGTGGCGAGGGTGAGCTGGGACCCGCCGATGCTGGCCGTCGCCGTGGCCCCCACCAGGCACACGCTGGAGCTGATCAGGGAGTACGGGGAGTTCGTCGTGAACCTCGTCGGCCCCAGCCTGGAGGGGGCGGCGTACGGCGTCTTCGGCTCGGCGTCCGGCAGGAGCGTCGACAAGTTCGAGGCCAGCGGGGTGCGCTTCTTTAGGGCGCGCAGCGTCACGGCCCCCGTCCTCGCCGACGCGGTCGCCGCCTTCGAGTGCAGGCTGGAGAAGGTGGTGGAGGCGGGGGACCACCTGATCGTCGTGGGCAGGGTCGTGGGGGCCCTCAAGCTGAGGGACGAGGAGCCCCTCGCCTTCTACCGCGGCTCCTCGGCGGGGCTCAGGCCGTCAAGGCTTTAAGCCGGCCCGGGGGCGCGGCCCGTGACCGAGGGGTACGACTACGTCATAGTCGGCGGCGGGCCCGCCGGGATGAGCGCCGCCTCGAGGATCAAGAGGCTGAAGCCCGGCGCCCGCGTCGCGGTCTTCGAGCGGAGCGGCTTCGTGAGCTACGCGCCCTGCGGCATCCCCTACTACATCGGCGGGCTGGTCAGGGACCTCGGGCAGCTCGTCCACTACCCGGTCGAGGAGTTCCGGAGGCGCGGCATCGACGTCTTCACGCGCGCCGAGGTGGTCGACGCGGACTACGGCACCGTCAGGGTCCGCGTGGGCGGCAGCGAGAGGGCCTTCGAGTGGGGCAAGATCATCGTGGCGACGGGGGCGCGGCCGAAGCTCCCGCCGGTCGAGGGCCTCGACCTGGACGGGGTGCTCACGCTCAGGACCCTCGAGGACGCGGAGAGGGCCAGGGCCTACGTCGAGGGGGCGAGGCGGGTGGCGGTGGTCGGCGCCGGTTACATCGGCCTCGAGCTCGCCGAGAACCTGCGCAGGCTGGGCAAGGAGGTGCTGCTGTTCGAGGTCCTGCCCCACGTGATGCCCACGCTGGACCCGGACATGGCCTCGCTCGTGGAGGAGGAGCTGCGCAGGAACGGCGTGGAGCTCCACCTGTCCGAGGGCCTGAGGGGGCTCGAGGGGGACGGGAGGGTTAAGAGGCTCGCCACGGACAAGGGCACTTACGACGTCGACCTCGTCTTCGTGGCGACCGGCGTGGCGCCCGAGACGGGCCTGGCGGAGAGGCTGGGGGCGAGGCGCGGCCCCACCGGCGCGATCGCCGTCAACAGGAGGATGGAGACGGGGGTGGAGGGCGTCTACGCAGCTGGCGACGTGGCGGAGGCGGTGAACCTCGTCACCGGGAGGCCGGACTGGTTCCCGCTCGCCCCCGTCGCGAACAAGATGGGGTACGTGGCCGGCATCAACGCGGCCGGCGGCCAAGCGGAGTTCCCCGGGGCCGTGGGGACGGCGGTCACGAGGGTCTTCGACCTGGAGGTCGGGAGGACCGGGCTCACCGAGGCGCGGGCCGCCAAGGAGGGGTTCCAGCCGGTGTCGGTCAGGGTGAGGGTGGGGACCCGCTCCTCCTACTACCCGGGCGCTGCGGAGGTGGTCGTGAAGCTGATCGCCGACAGGGGGACGGGGAGGCTGCTGGGCGGCCAGCTGGTCGGCAGGGAGGGCGTGCTCGCCCGCCTGAACACCCTGGCCGCCCTGCTCGCCAGGGGGGCGACGGTCGACGACCTCTTCTACGCCGACCTGGCCTACGCCCCGCCCTTCGCGCCCGTGTGGGACCCCCTGATCGTGGCGGCGAGGGTTCTGAGGCGCGAGCTGGGGGGCGCCGAGTAGCTTTTTAAGCCGGGGCCCGCCGGAAGCCAGCGCGGGATGAGCGGCCGATGGCACCCTGAGGGGTGATCGAGAGGGTAAGCTGCCCGACCGCGCGCGGATGATGAGTGAACTCCCCGGACCGAGCGGTGAGAGGGTTTCTGGTCGCTGACGGCCCCGCCGCGCTGGCCCGGCCGGCCCCCAGGTCAGGCCAACGCGCTCAGCAGCCCCGACGCTCGCGAACGCTCCTTCCCTACCTTTCCGCAGCCTTCGGTTCGCTTTCAACTCCTTCCCAGCTGCGCCCCGGGAGGCGCTGCGGCAGCCCCAATGCAAGTCCCTCCCTTTTCCCTCACCCGAGGTTAGCCAACCTCTTTCGGCCCCCCGCGCGAGTGGGGGTCCGCGGGGAGGGGCGGCCCGCCGACGGGGGGCGAAAGCCGCTTCGTCGCCGGGCGAGCGACGGTTTATATGCGGCGCCGCGCCCCTGGAGGCGATGGAGGCCAGGGGTTTGGCGGGGGCCCTCGCGCTCCTCGCGCTGCTGGCGCCGCTGGCCGCCGCCCAGACGCCCACGCCGCTGACGCTCAACGTGAACCGCGAGCTGAAGGTGCTGGTCGTGTACCCACTCGAGGTGAAGTACGGCAGCTGGATCCGCATGCTCTTCGACGTCACGTCGGCGGCCAACGTGACCGTGGGCGAGATGAGGGTCAGGGTGGTGTTCGTCTACGAGAGCGGCGCGGTCGTGCTCTTCGACGGCCCGATCATCCAGGGCAAGCCTATGCCCCCCGGCTACCAGGTGCAGCGCGCGGTGGAGTTCACGGTCGCGATACCGGCCCCCAGGCCTCCCGTGGAGCCCTTCCTCGAGCTCTACATCACGATCAACTACACGGTGGACGGGGCCCCGAGGTACTACGAGCTCAAGGCCCCCGTGTCGATCGTCGTCCGCAGCACCTACAGCGAGCTGGTGAGCGCCCTGGCGCAGGCCCAGGAGAAGGCCCAGCTGGCCGACCAGCTGGCCCAGCAGGTGGCGGCGCTCGAGGCCAAGCTCGCCAACGCCACCGGCGTCTGCGCGCTGCTGGCCCAGCAGGCGCAGAGGCTCTCCGCCGAGAACACCGAGCTGAAGCTGCAGCTGGGGGCCCTCCGGGCGGCCAACGCCAGCCTGGCGGCGCGGGTGGCGAAGCTGGAGGCCGAGAACGCGCTCCTCAGGAACGAGCTGGCCGCGCTGAGGGAGGAGAGGGGGGGCCTGGCGTCCAGGCTGACGAGCGTCGAGAGCAGCTACGCGTCGCTGAGCAGCGAGTACGCAGCTCTCCGCAGGGAGTACGAGGCGCTGGCCGCCCAGGCCCTCGCCCTCAAGGTGGCGCTGGCTGCGGCGGCCGCCGCCGCGGTGGCCCTGGCGGCGTACCTAGTCCTC
>JAGDWA010000110.1 GCA_023269735.1 Thermofilum sp. | reverse complement strand
TTCGCCTCAGCCTGCACACGCGGGGCTCGCTGAAGGGGGTTCTGATCAGCTTGAGGGTCGTCTCGGCCCTGGAGATGGTGATCGTGCAGCTGTCCATGTTCCTCGCGAACAGCCCGTCGACCACCACCGTGCAGCTGCCCTCAACTGTGATCTTCAGCTCTCTATCTGCTGAGACCACCACCGGTTTGAATAGAGCGGTGAGGGGGGCTATGGGCACCACCGCGAGGGCGTTGAGGAGGGGGTCGACTATGGGCCCGCCGGCCGACATGGCGTACGCAGTGGAGCCGGTGGGCGTCGCCACGATGAGCCCGTCGACCCGCCCCTCCGCGATGACCTCGCCCCCAGCGACCACCGCCACCCGCAGCAGCTGCTGCGCCCGGCGGGGGGGCGCGATCACCACGTCGTTAGCGAACTGCGCGCTCCACCCCGCCGCCGTGGCGCGGCCGACAAGCCCCTCCTCCACCCTGTAGGCGCCCTGAGCCACCGACCGTAGGGCCTGCTCCAGGCCCTCAAGGTCGGTCTCGAGCAGGAAGCCCACGCTCTCGCCGCTGTTAACCCCGAGCAGGGGTATCCGGCCCCCCACCTCGTGGAACGCCCTGAGGAGGGTCCCATCTCCCCCCACCGCGATCGCGAAGTCGGCCCAGGAACTGGCCTGATCGCCCCCCATCTGAGGCAGGTGCGGGTGGGGGTAGTGGAAGCTGATTGAAGCCTCGAATCCCAGCTCTCTGAGGGCCTCCACCACCCTCAGCAGCTTCTCCGGCGCGAGGTTGAACCGGGGGTAGATCCACGCCCGAACCACGCTATCGCAGGGCGAGTGCCGATAAGAGCATATCTTTAACTGTGCTGCCTTTTCCTTGAGCTTACTTCCACCTACAACTTTAAATAGTATAATAAGCTGACTCCATTCACCAGGGGGCTCCCAGGAGACCTCGCGTTGCTGCAAGGCAAAGTTTATAGAGTGTAAGGCGGCGCCCGAGCTGAGGGGTATGTCAACGAAGCCCGTGGAGGCGGGCGACCTGAAGGAGGGCTCCTTCGTGGTGATAGACGGTGAGCCCTGCCGAGTGATGGAGATAGAGCGCTCGAAGACCGGCAAGCACGGCTCGGCCAAGGTCCGCATCGTCGCGGTGGGGGTGTTCGACGGCGTGAAGAGGACCCTCATAGTCCCCTCCGACGCCAGGGTCGAGAGCCCCGTGGTGAGGAAGTTCGTGGGGCAGGTGCTGGCGGTCACGGGCGACACCCTGCAGGTCATGAGCCTCGAGGACTACTCCACGTTCGAGGCGCCGATGCCCGACGATCCCGACGTGAGGGCGAAGATCGAGCCGGGCATCGAGGTTGAGGTCTGGGAGATAATGGGCAGGCACAAGGTGATGAGGACCGTCAAGCGGTGACGCCACGCTTAATTCCCCTCCCCCTGCCCATTATCGGCCGGTGATGACCCAGGCTTAACCGAGAGATGACGAAGATCTTGAGTGCTGATGACTCGCCCGCCTGTTATGGCGGGCTGCGGGGGATTTTGGTCCGGACCTAGCGGCCGCCCCCAGATATCGCGCTCGAGGCCGCGCGGGAGGCGGGGGCCGAGTTAGAGGGGCTGAAGGTCCGGCTATGAAAGTGAAATTTTCCCTTTGAGTTTAGTTTTCTAGCTTTGGCGGGATAAGTAGAGCGTGTTTAAAAGGTGAGGGGCGGGGAGGCCCCCGATGGAGGAGAAGGGCGCACCTCCCAACCCGGACGAGCTCTTCAGGGGGCTGCAGCGGGCTCCCCACAACCTGATAGAGGCCCTGAGGAGGGTGCAGGCGCACTACGGGTACCTGCCGCTGGAGGGCATCAAGATGGCTGCAGACTACGTGGGGGTGCCGCTCGCCCAAGCCTACGGCGTCGCCACGTTCTACCACCAGTACAGCCTGGAGCCCCTGGGCAAGTACAGGATCCTGCTCTGCATGGGCACTGCTTGCCACCTCGCGGGCAACCGCCTCAACGCGGAGTTCCTGCGCTCGCTGCTCGGCCTGAAGCCGGGCCAGAAGACCACCTCCGACATGCTCTTCTCCGTTGAGGAGGCACGGTGCTTCGGCTGCTGCGGCCTGGCGCCGGTCGTCATGATCCTGAAGCCCGACGGCACCAATGAGATCATCGGCAGGGCCAACCCGCGCAGCCTCAGGGCCGCGGTGGAGCGCTACAGGCGGCTGGAGAGGGGTGGCAGCGGATGACCTGGACGCTTCTCGACAGGTGCTGCGACAGGTGCACGCACAGCGTCGAGAATCCCTGCAAGGACTACGTCGAGTGCAGGCTGAACGGGCCGCTCTGCCACGAGGACGAGCGGTGCAGGGAGCTCAGACGGAGGAGGCTCGAGGAGCTGGCCTACGGCGAGAAGGGGGCCAAGATAAAGGTGCCGATGGCCAGCTGCACGCTCGCCATGGGCTCGGAGGCCGTCTACAACGCCGTCCTAGAGGCGGTGGAGAAGCTGGGCGTGGAGGCCACCGTGACCATCTCGGGCTGCTATGGGATGGACTTCATCGACCCGTGGGTGGAGTTCTCGGCGAAGGGGATGCCCACGGCGATCTACGCTAGGGTCAGGCCCGCCGACGTGCCGAAGCTGATAGAGAGCTACTTCATCAAGCGCGACGTGAGCGGGGCGTTCGCCCTGAAGGAGCGCACGGGCGGGGCGCTGGGCGAGGAGAAGGTCCCGCTGCTAAGCGAGCTCGACTTCTGGAGGAAGCAGTACAAGTGGGTCTCGAGGAACTGCGGGGTGGTCAACCCCGAATCGCTGGAGGAGTACGTCGCGAGCGGGGGGTACAGGGGCCTGAGCAAGGCCCTCAAGGTGGGGCCCGAGAGGGTGATCGACGAGATACAGAAGAGCGGCCTGCGAGGCCGGGGGGGCGCCGGCTTCCCCACAGGCCTGAAGTGGAAGCTGGCCCGGCAGCAGCCGGCGACGCCGAAGTACGTCATTGCGAACGCCGACGAGGGTGACCCCGGGGCTTTCATGAACAGGCTGCTAGCGGAGTCCGACCCCTTCAGGATCGTCGAGGGCCTGACGATAGCGGGGTACGCGGTGGGTGCCAGCCAGGGCTTCATCTTCGTGAGGGCCGAGAAGCCGATGATGGCGAAGCGCCTGAGGAGGGCCGTGGAGGAGGCGAGGAAGTACGGCCTGCTGGGCAGGAACATCCTCGGGTCGGGCTTCGACTTCGACATCGAGGTGATCCTCAGCGCGGGCGCCTTCGTCTGCGGCGAGGAGACGGCCATGATAGCGGCTATCGAGGGCAAGCGGGCCTGGCCTCGCCAGAGGCCGCCCTACCCAGCCGAGAAGGGGCTGTGGGGCAAGCCGACGATAGTCAATAACGTCGAGACGCTGGCCCACGCGGCGACGATCATGGCCGAGGGGGCGGAGAAGTTCGCCGCCGTGGGCACCGAGAGGACGAAGGGCACCAAGATGTTCTGCGTCACGGGGAACGTGAAGAGGGTGGGGGCTTACGAGGTGCCGATAGGCGTCAGCGTGCGCTACCTCGTGGAGGAGCTCGCCGGCGGGCCCCCCGACGGCTCCAAGATCAAGGCGGTTCAGATCGGTGGCCCCTCGGGCGGCTGCATACCGGCCGCACTGCTCGACCTGCCGATCGACTACGAGACCCTTCAGGGTGCCGGCGCCATCATGGGCAGCGGGGGCATAGTCGTGATGACCGAGGACACCTGCATGGTGGACGCCGCCAAGTTCTTCCTGACCTTCACGTCGGCTGAGTCCTGCGGCAAGTGCGTGCCGTGCAGGGTCGGCCTGAGGACCATGTGGAACATCCTCGACAAGATAACCAGGGGCGAGGGCACGGAGGAGGACCTACACACCCTGAGGCAGATGGCCGAGACCGTTAGGTCGTTCAGCCTGTGCGCGCTCGGAGGCACAGCGCCTAACCCAGTGCTCTCGACGCTGCGGCACTTCGTGGATGAGTACATGGCCCACATCAGGGACAAGGTCTGCCCCGCCATGGTCTGCAGGGCCCTGATAGCCTACAGGATCGACGAGGAGCGCTGCATAGCGTGCGGGCAGTGCGCGATGAACTGCCCCGTGAGCGCCATCTCAAGGGTCGAGAGCGGCAAGTACAGGATCGACAAGGAGAAGTGCATCAGCTGTGGCATCTGCTTCGCGGTGTGCCCCGTCAAAGTTATCACGAAAGTTCCCAGGGGTTCGCTAGGTGGTGGGCATGCCTAAGGTGAAGATCGACGGTAGGGTAGTCGAAGTGGAGCCGGGCACCACAGTCCTGGCGGCGGCCGAGAAGGCGGGGGTCAGGATACCGAGGCTCTGCGTCGTGCCGGGGCTCTATGAGGGCTCTAGCTGCAGGGTGTGCCTGGTGAAAACCCCTGCCGGGCGGCTCTTCCCCGCTTGCAACTACAGGGTCTACAGGGACGAGGAGTTCGTGGCCACCTCGCCTGACCTGTGGGAGATGAGAAGGGTCAACTTCGAGCTCCTGCTCGCGTTCCACAGGATCGAGTGCTGGCAGTGCGAGAGGAAGGGCGCGTGCTCCCTCGTCAGCCTGGCTAAGGAGCTCGGAGTGGAAGGAATCCCCGTCTGCTCCGAATGCCCGCTGCCGCCCAGCGAGTGCCTGCTGAGAAGGGGCATCCTCTGCCTCGGGATGATAACCTTGGCCGGCTGCGAAGCCGAGTGCGTCGCGGGGGGCGGCGAGTGCTGGGGCTGCAGAGGGCCCATAACGAGAGCAGACGTACTCGAGAGAGCATTTAAGAGGTACTCGGAGCTGGGCTTCGACGTGACGTCCGTGGTCTCCAAGGCGGAGATCTTCTGGAACTCCCTAGACAGCTTCGGCGTCGTTAAGAGCGTCGCAGGCAGGGCATCGGGTGGTGGCCGTGGCTGAGAGGCTGGTGCTCTCCCTCGAGGAGGTGCCGGCGGTCGCCGGGAAAGTGAACGTATACGTGAGAGGCGAGGAGGCGAGAGTTCGAGTCGAGTTCGGCGCGGTGCAGGAGCCGAGGTTCTTTGAGCGCTCCCTCAAGGGGCGCCCCGTCACCCAGGTGCCGTGGGTCATGTCGAGGATCTGCGGCGTGTGTAGCGTGGCTCACCTCACCTGCTCGATCGAGGCCATAGAGAGGGCCCTTGGCCTGGAGCCGGAGCCCGAGGTCCGCCTGCTCAGGGAGGTTGCCAAGGGCATCGAGATCCTCCAGAACAACTTTGTTCACGTGCTGATGGCGATCCCCGACTTCACAGGGCTCAGCAACGTCGTGGAGTTCTCCAAGAGGTATCCGAAGATCTTCAGCGAGATGATCTCCATCAACAAGAGCGTCCTAGGCGTCAGCAATAGAGTCTGCGGGAGGTTCATCCACATGCCCAGCCTGGGCGTGGCAGAGCACGGCAAGCCGATAAGCGGGAGCGAGCTGGAAGCAGCAGCCAAGGAGCTCGAGGGGGTCGGGCAGAGGATGCGCGACCTGGCCGCCGAGCTGAGTGAGCTGTGGAGGTCCCCGGCTGAGGGCTTCAGAGACCCCGCCCCCACCTACTGCGTGCTGGACGCCGCGGGGGACGAGTACCCGTTCTTCTCCGAAAGGCTCCGCTTCTCCGACGGGACCGTCGTCGAGGCCGGGAGCTATAAGGAGGCCATCGAGGAGCTCAAGTCGCCCTACTCGAACGCCCACTACACCCTCTACAAGGGCTCCCCCTTCTACGTCGGATCGCGGGCCAGGCTCCAGGCCTACGCCAGGATGCTGCCCCCCGAGGTTAGGGAGCTGGAGGGCGCCCTGAGGATGGACCCCGCGAACCCCTTCGATAACGTCGCCGCGCAGTACATCGAGACCGCGTGGCTGTCAGAAGTGCTGTCTGGAATGCTCAGGGAGCTGGCGCCCTCAATCCGCAAGGCTGCGGAGTTCAGGGCGCTGAAGGATGTCCCTGCGGCGAGCGGCGAAGGCGTCGGGCTGGCGACCGCGCCTCGGGGGGTGCTCATACACCACTACAGGGTCGTGAACGGCAGGCTGGACTACGCTAACATAATCACGCCGACGGTGATGAACGCCAGGCACATCGAGGTCTCGGGGGAGGCGCTGATCAGGTGGGCGCGCGAGAGGGGCTTACACGACGAGTGGCAGCTCAAGGGCCTCGTGGCGGCGCTCGTTAGGGCCTATGACCCCTGCCTCCCCTGCTCAGTGCACTAGGTGGTGGGCGTGAAGGTGGCGTTCTTCTCCTTCGGCGCGTGCGAGGGGTGTAGGTACAGGATCGTCAACGAGATCGACAAGGTCCTAGCGCTGGAGGGGATCGAGATCGTTAGGGAGCCGCTGCTGGGCCTGTCCTCGGACGGCGAGTTCGACGTCGCCGTGGTCGAGGGGGCCGTCACGCAGCCCGACGTCGGGAAGCTCAGGGAGATAAGGGGGAGGGCGAAGCACCTTATCGCTCTGGGTAGCTGCGCCGTGCTAGGGGGGATAACGACCCTCGGGTACAGGCTCGGGCTGAGGCTGGAGGAGTACGAGGCGAAGGGCTACACGGATGCTCACCCCTTGCACAAGGTCGTTAAGGTCGACGCCCACGTGAGGGGGTGCCCAGCGAGCGTCGACGAGCTGGTCGCCGTCCTCAGGCTGCTTTCGCTGGGCCTGGCGGCAGCGCGGTACGAGAGGCGCTTCGAGTACGAGCGGGTGGTGGGGGACCTGACGATTAAGGACGACTTCCTCAGGCTTGACGCCGGCAAGTGCATCGTATGCGGGAGGTGCTCGGAGATTTGTGCGTACATAGGCGCCCACGTGCTGACGCCGGCGTACAGGGGTTTCCGCGTGGTCGTCACCACGCCGGCGCAACTGCCGTTCCTGGAGGCTGGGTGCGTGAGGTGCGGCCTCTGCGCGGCCTACTGCCCGGTCGCCGCGATAACCTACAGAGGCGATGTGGAGCCCGCCCTCAAGGTGGCGAGGGAGGGCGGCACGGCAATCGTCGAGAGCTACGCCGTCGAGGTTGCCGCCGAAGCCCTAGGGGTGGCGCCGGGCCAAGTGATCTCGCTGCTCAGGGAGCTCGGCTTCAGCGACGTGGCCATCGTCGACCCGCTGAAGCTGGCTCACGAATTCGAGGGCCCCCTGGTGCCGTTCAGCTCAGCTGAGGAGAGGTGGGTGAGGAAGCTGGTGCCCGGGGCCGTCAAGGGCCACGTCAGGATCGTGGGCGACTCGGACACTGTGCTGGTGACTGCCTGCGCGGCCAGGAAGGAGGACCACCCGCTGGTGCTCACGGCCCACGAGCTCGTGGAGGTGGCTAAGGGGGCTAGGATCACGCTGAGCGACCTGCCCAACCAGGCTTACGCGCATGAGGCCGTGGGTGACGTGGAGGTGCTGGTGGGGCCCGAGGCCTGCAGGTCTGCGGTAGAGAAGCTCAAGTCGGGAGGGCTGCAGAGCAGCGGGAAGCCGGTAGTGCTGCAGCTGTGCCCGGGCGGCTGCAGGAGGGGGTCAGGGGCGCCGTACCGGCTCCTCACCCAGTAGCGGTACTATTCTCGGGCTCTTCCCTATGCGTCTGCAGCTCAACGAGCTCGGGAGGGCCTCGCGGGGCTTTAAGGTCAGCATCGTCGAGGGTGCCCTCACCGTCTTCGGTGTAGCGCTCGTGGGGCCGATGTCCATCCCGCTGCTGCTGAGGATGGGAGCCAACGCGAGCGTGATCGCCCTTTACACGGCCGTGACTCAGGTGTCGACCCCGCCACTGCAGCTGCTAGCAGCAGCCCTCCTCGACAGATACCGCGAGAGGAGGCTGCAGCTGATGGTGACCTTCGCTGGCGCCAGCCGCCTGCTGTGGCTGGCCGTCCTGCTCGCCGTGCTGAAGGGGGGCTGGCTGGGGGCAGTGGTGGCGGCCCTCGTGGCCTCCAACGCGCTAGGGCTCTTCGCAGGCCTCGCGTGGACCGACCTGATAGCCGACCTGGTGGAGCCAGCGCGCATGGGCAGGCTGTTCGCGCTGCGCAACACGATACTCGGCTTCGTGAACATAGCTGGGCTCCTCGTAGCGAAGCTGATCTATGACTCGATGGGCTACCCTAGCGGCTACGCAGTCGCGATCGGGGTGGGCACAGCCTTTCTGCTGGCGGCAGTGCCGCTCCTCTACATGTACGGCGACCCCGTGAAGCCCAAAAGCGGGGGGGCCGTCGGGGGCCTGCTCTCGCTGCTCAGGAGCAGGGAGGCGTTGAGGGACTCCGCGGCGATGGCCGCGTGGGCATTCTCGGTGAACGTGGCGGCCGCCGTGTGGAACTACCACCTCTACGCGGCGTTCGGGGCTAACGAATCCTGGTTCACTACGCTCAACCTGATCGGCGGCGTCGTCGGGACCTTCGCCAGCCCCCCGTGGGGTAGCTTCTACGACCGGTACGGCCCCCGAGCCACGTTCCTCCTCTCAGGCCTAGGTATAGTGCTGGTGCCGGCGCTATTCCCGCTCCTTCCCAGCCTGGCCGGGCAGAGCGCGCTGCAGGTTTACTCCACGTTCCTCTGGACTGGCTTCAACCTGGCGGCCTTCAACTACGCCGTCGCCTACACCCATGAGCGGCGGCACATTTACATCGCCGTTTACAACCTGTTGCCGGCGTTGGCGTCAGCTGCCGGCGCGGCGGTGGGGGCATGGCTCTACAACACCGGGGGGGTCCTGGCCTTCTACGCCTCGGCCCTCGGCCGCTTGGCGGCTCTGGCGGCCCTCTACAGGGTAGCGACGCCGAGGGGGGCTAGCTACGAGGAGCTGAGGGTAGCGAGCTACCTCTACCCCCTCTACTCAGCCGGCACGCAGGCCCTCCACCTGGCCTTGCTGGAGCTCGCGATGGTGGCCCGCGTGGCGTACGCGGCCGCCGTTGTGGTGGGCCTCCTAGCCCTCATCCTGACCTTCTTCACCGTGCTTTTAAGCGTGCTGAGGTTCTAGGGCTATGACCAACTTCATCGACATGATGGTCGCCAGCCTGAGGGAGGTGATGGTCGAGTACTTCAGCGCCCTTGCTAGGGTCCTGCCTAGGGGCTTGGCGGTGGTGGTCACGCTCGTGCTGGGCTGGCTACTGGGCCGACTCCTTGGCCGGCTGTCAGCCATGATCGTGAGGCTCAGCAGGGCCGACGAGGCCCTGAAGGGGACCCCCCTCGGCGTGTACATGGAGAGGGCGGGGTACTCGCTGTCGCACTTCACGGACCTGGCCGCCCGCGCGATCGTCTACGTCTTTACTGTGGCCCTCGCGGTGAGGATGATCGGAGTCCCCGAGGCCGAGGCCCTCGGCGGCGAGCTGATGAGGCTCGTGGGGCGCGTAGCCCTCTCGGTCGTGATCCTGATGGTCGGCCTGGTGGTGGTGGAGAAGATCTTCGAGGTGGCGGCTCGGATCGCATCGGGTGGCAGCGTGGCGACTAAGGTGGCCATCGACGTCATGCACGCCGCTTCGCTGGTGCTAGTCTTGGCGGCCGCCCTCTCGGTCGCCGGCGTCGACTTGTCGCCATTCGTCAGCTTCGCCACCGCGCTCGCATACGGCCTGGGCTGCGGCCTCGGGGTCGTGCTGGCGATGGTGGGGATAGCGGTCTACGGCAGGGAGGTGCTCGACTTCATAGCGGAGCTGCGGCAGAGGCTCGAAGGTCCCAGACGCGTGGGCGCAGGGGCCGAGCGAGAGGGGTCGGGCCCCGGAGCCTAGCGGCGCAAAGGCTTATTTGTCCTGCAGCACCGCATGAGTGGAGTCGATGAGGATCAGGTTTTGGCTCCTGGACGCCAGCTACGAGATGGTGGGCGGCGTACCCGAAGTCAGGCTCTGGGGTATCGATGGTGAGGGCAGGCGCATCGTCCTGCTGGACAGGAGCTTCCGGCCCTACATATACGTCCTCCCTGAGGAGGGCGCCGAGGAGCGGGTGCTGAGGAGGATAGCGAGCTTAAGCGGGAGATACGGCATAATAGGCACAGACATCGTCAGCAGGAAGTACTTCGGTAAGCCCGTCAACGCCATCAAAGTGACCCTGATCTCCCCCAGGGTCGTTCCCGATCTGAGGGAGGCGGTCGCTAAGCTGGAGGGGGTGAGGGAAGTCCTGGAGGCGGACATACGGTTCTACATGAGGTACATGATAGACAAGGGGGTTCGCCCCTGCGGCTGGCACGAGGTTGAAGTGGAGGAGGTGGCCAACGATTGGGGGTGGAGGGTCGATAAGGTGTACTTTGCCAGGGATGCCCCTCGGTACCTGGGGCACGAGGATCCCCCCGAGCTCAGGGTCTACGCCTTCGACATAGAGTGCTACAACCCGCTGGGCGAGCCCAACCCGGAGCGCGACCCCGTGATCGTGATAGCCGTCAAGCGCCTGGGGGAGACCAAGGTCTTCACAGCCGAGGGCAAGGAGGATAGGTCAGCGCTGGCTGCCTTCGTAAAGGACCTCATTGAAGCCGACCCGGACGTGATCGTGGGCTACAACTCAAACCATTTCGACTGGCCCTACCTGCTGGAGCGCGGCAAGGTGCACGGCGTCAAGCTCGACGTGTCGAGGGGCGGTGGCGAGCCGGCCCCGAGCGTGTACGGCCACTACTCCGTTGTGGGGAGGGCAAACGTAGACCTCTATGATTTCGCAGAAGAGATACATGAGGTTAAAGTTAAGACATTAGAGAACGTAGCTGATTATTTGGGAGTGAAGAAGAAGAGTGAAAGAGTTTTGATAGAGGGCCATAGAATCCACGAGTACTGGGACGACCTGGGCAAGCGCCCGCTCCTTGTGCGCTACGCGGTCGACGACGTGGAGAGCACGTACGGGTTGGCGGAGAAGTTCCTCCCCTTCGCCATCCAGCTCTCCAACATCGTCGGGCTCCCCCTCGATCAGGTGGGCGCGGCATCTGTGGGGAACAGGGTGGAGTGGCACCTCATGAGGGCGGCGTACGAGTACGGGGAGCTCATACCCAACAAGGTGGAGCGGCCCTACGAGCCCTACAAGGGTGCTATCGTGCTGAAGCCGCTGCCGGGCATCCACAGGAACGTGGCTGTGCTGGACTTCTCCTCCATGTACCCCAACCTCATGATAAAGTACAACGTGTCGCCCGACACCTACGTACCCCCCGAGGAGGTTGCGGACCCCGCCAGCGTCAACGTTGCGCCCGAGGTCGGGCATGCCTTCAGGAGGGAGCCCCCAGGCTTCTACAGGGTGGTGCTGGAGAGGCTGCTGGAGGCTAGGAGGGAGGTGCGCGAGAAGATGAGGGGCCTGGACCCCTCCTCGCCGGAGTACAGGGTCCTCGACGAGAGGCAGAAGGCGCTGAAGGTGGTCGCCAACGCCACGTACGGCTACTGCGGCTGGGTCGGGGCCCGGTGGTACAAGAGGGAGGTCGCGGAGGCCACGACGGCGTGGGGCAGGGAGACCATCATGAGGACCATCGAGCTCGCCAGGAAGCTGGGCCTGAGGATAGTGTACGGCGACACCGACAGCATCTTCGTGGTGTACGATCCCCCGAGGGTGGACAAGCTGGTCGAGACCATCAACAGGGAGCTCAACCTCGACATCAAGGTCGACAAGGTGTACGTCAAGGTCTTCTTCACCGAGGCCAAGAAGAGGTACTGCGGCCTGCTCGAGGACGGGCGAGTGGACGTGGTCGGGCTGGAGGCGGTGAGGGGGGACTGGGCCGAGATCGCCAAGGATGTCCAGGAGAAGGTCATCGAGCTGATCCTGAGGAAGGACGATGTCGCGGAGGCCGTCAACTTCGTGAGGAGGGTGATCGACGACCTGAGGGCCTATAGGGTCCCGCTGGAGAAGCTGATAATCTGGAAGTCCCTGGGGAAGTCCCTCGAAGAGTACGAGGTTGAGGCCGCGCACGTGGCGGCAGCGAAGAGGCTGATGGAAAGCGGCTACAAGGTTCTGAAGGGCGGGAAGGTGGGGTTCGTCGTGGTCAAGGGGTCAGGCAAGCTGGCCGAGAGGGCCGTCCCCTACGTGCTCCTGAAGGATGTCAAGGAGCTGGACGTCGACTACTACATCAGGAAGCAGGTCGTGCCGGCGGCGCTCAGGATACTCGGCTACTTCGGCGTCCGCGAAGCCCAGCTGCTGGAGTCCCCCCAGCGGACGCTGCTAGACTTCTTCGGCGGCTAGCCACTTCGCGGATGCTCAGCGAGGGTAAACGTCGCAGGTTTCCACGCTGTCGCTCCCTCCACGTTCTGGCGCAAAGGGGTTGAGCGTGGCGGCAAGGGACCGAGACTTCCTGCGGCTCAGTAAGAGTACAGCGTGAGCAGGTAGAGGTCATCGGCTGCCGAGTTGACCAGGTCTGCTACGTCCTCTATCATTTCGGCCACGTTGAGCACGAGGAAGAGGGCGGAGGCCGGGAGCTCCATGCTCAACGCCGCGAACACCGTGCTCCTGTAGAGGGAGTCCATGCTCTTCTCATGCTCGGATACCTTCTTCTTCGCCTCGAGGGCCTTGTCCTTACTCGTGAGGACGTAGCTCATCATGGCCATATAGCTGTCGATGATCGCGATCAGGGAGTTCAGCATCTCCTTTATCGCCCCGCCAAGGCTCTCGAGGAGCGGTCGGTGCTTGAGGGCGAGGAACTCGGCACGATAGGCGAGGCCCCCCATCTTATCAACGATTCCCGAGACCTTCGAGAAGATGTCCATCCAGACCTCGCGGCTGGAGAGAGAGGGGGCGACCCGCGAGAAGTAGCTGAGGAAGTCGTGTTGTAGGGCCTCGGCCTCTCTCTTGGTCGCGTCCACCTCGCTCCGTAGCTTCGCGGCGTCCGCCTCCCCCTTCTCGCTGGTGAGGAAGCCGAGCACGCTCTTCGCTAGCTCCCTCGCGATGATCAGCTCGCTGCGCAGCATCGAGAGCAGCTTCTCGTCGGCGGTCGCCGGCGCGCCGCTGGAGACCTCCACCGCCATCAGCCCCCACCCGAGGCTTGAGTCAAGGGCGCACGGGTGGCGGCCACGGTGTTGTCCGCGACCCCCAGCTCCCTAAGCTCGTCGGCGTTGCACCACACCTCGTTCTCCGGGACCTTATCGTTAGGCAGGACGCTGAAGACTAGCCGCCTCTTGCCCCCCACGACCACCTCGACCCTATCCCTGATGCCAAGGTTCGCCATGGTCCTGGGGTTCATCCGCGCTTGCCCCCGCGGAACGTCGTCGCGCCTGCGGACGCGGAGCCTGCGCTCGCGCACCGCCATGGCGCCCCTGCGGCCGGGGCTCAGAGTTATAAAATGTTTATCGGGCCTTTCTAACCCTCACCAGCCTGGCACGCCCACGCTCGATGACGATCGCCTCGCCTGTCCTCAGCGCGAGGGCCTGCAGACCCAGCGCCTCGTATCCCTTGGGCATCATGGCGTGCACGACCAAGATCTCGGCGTTATTCACTACGCTCCACGCGATCTCAGCCGGGTTCTGCGCTACAGCTATCGCGCACTCGCCGTACTTCCGCAGTTCCGCAAAGAGCCGCTCGCCGATTGTCGGCTCGGCGTCGGGCCTTCGGTAGGGGATCACATTCCACGCCTCCTCGATGAGAGTCGCGTGGACGATTCCCTGGGTGGGCCCTCGAGCCACCGCGCGATCGTAAACCTCCTTCAGTAGGAGTAGCGTGAAGAGCCTCTTGGCGTAGACGCTCTTGAACACGCTCAGGTCGACTGCGAAGCTCTTCGACAAGACCGCTTCGAGGGGTGCACCCCCCTCCAGCGCTCGCGCAACGCGCCCCTCGCTCAGAGGGGCCAGGCGCCTGACGAGCGCGGCCCTCGTCTCGTGGTCATAATACGACCTGATGGGCACCTTTTCGAGCGCGTCGAGGATCCCCTTTATGCCGCTGCAGCCATCGGCGATCGCCTGCTTGACAGCCAGCCGTAGCATGTAGAGTTGGGGTTGGGTGAGGTGGAAGACAGCGTCGAAGAGGTCCACGATCACATCTACGTGCTCCGGGTCGTCAGATCCGGGAGGCAGCACATCCAACGCGAGGTTCTCGCCGGGAACCAGCCGCACCAGCCGCGGGCTGGCGTACTCGCCGGCCCAGTCCAGCACGAGCACTGGCACGCCTCTCTTCATCAACTCTGCCACGATGACCTTCGCGGTGTTGGTCTTGCCAGAACCCGAGCGACCTAGGATCACCACGTGACCCTGCGTTATTGCGATCCTTCCGCCGAACCTGCCCAGCCTCAGCCTGAGGGCCACGCACTCCCCACCCTACGGTCGCGGTTATGATAAGGGGGAAAGAAGGGATAAGAGGCTCCTCAGGCCCGCTGCACGCAATGCCCGTCACCGCGGCCCTGCTCGGGAGAAGGGTGGTGGTGTTCGATAGGGAGAGGGCCAGGGACCTCTACTTCAACGAGGGCTTCTACGGCAAGTTCTTCGCGGTAAGCAAGCCAAAGCTGCCCAACGTGGAGCGGGAGCTCGAGCTCTCGCTCCTGGAGGCCATCTACCTCGCCGAGAAGGGTGTCGTTGAGGTCGTGCGCGAGGGCGGGCGACGCATGGGGGTCGAGGAGCTGATGAAGCTGGGCAGCGAGAGCTACGAGAACTTCGGCGAGGTCTACGCCGTCTACAGGGACCTCAGGGACAGGGGGCTGGTGGTGAAGTCCGGGATGAAGTTCGGGGCCACGTTCCTGGTGTACAGGCTGGGTCCGGGGCTGGAGCACGCGCCCTTCCTGGTCCACGTCCTGCCCTTCGACAGCAAGCTCGACCCCATAGAGATCGTCCGGGCGGGAAGGCTCTCGCACTCCGTCAGGAAGAAGTTCATCATAGCCTTCGTGGACGAGAACGGGAAGGTGTGCTACCTGCAGTTCAGATGGCTGATGTAAAAAAGAGATTTATAAGGGCTCTTACTCCTCTCCGGGCTTGAACCTCCCCCTCAGCTTCTCCAGCACTGCCGGCAGAGTCGTGTACTCCATCTCCTCGGGGCCTAGCCTGTGCGGCATGAAGGGGCCGTGGCGCCTTATGTAGTCGGCAATCATCTGGGCCACGCTCCTCGTGTAGTCGAAAGCGGGGTCGTCGAAGAGGTCGTTGGGCCCCTCCAGCTGACCGTCGTGCAGCTGGAAGCCCAGCGCAACGACTCTAGGCGGCCCGTCGAACCTGGTGCACTTGGCGTACTTGAGGGGAACCGGCATGAGCGGGCCGTGGTGGGACCCGCGCATCCAGCCGGCCACCAGGTGCGGGAAGGCGAAGGCCTCCAGGATCTCGCCCACTGCGGGGAAGCCGTGCTGGGCGCGCACGATGAGCACCGGGTCGTCCTTACCAACGTACCTCCCAGCTATCAGGCTCAGCCTCGTCACGCTGGCGGCGGCCGCGATCTCGTTGTCGGACTTCCTGAACACCCTCCTAACCACGTACCTGCCAGGGGTGCCGATTAGCGCCAGAAGGTCGTACAGCTCCTCGGGAGCGTTCATGAGCACGTACTTGTGCTCGATGACGTCGTACACCTCGAAGCGGAAGCCGTCGTGCATGCTGGGGTCTATGACCAGTCCGGCCGTGTTAAAGGGGTCGGCGAACATCTTGTATAGCGGGAAGTTCCAAGCGCCCGGCTCCGTCTTGTCGGCCGCGAACACTATTATCGGCTCGCTGCGGCGCTCCTCGAACGTCATCTCGGCGACGCCCGGCCCCATGCCCCTCACGTTGCCGCTGAAAGTGTCCTTCAGCAGGTCCTGGCCGGCGCCGTAGAGCTTGAGCGGCTTGCTGACCTTCTCCGTGGCCCCCACGAAGGTGTCCCAGGCCAGCTTGTGGATCTCGGGGTTGTTCTCCCCGCGCGTGTGCGTCATCAGCAGCTGCAGGTCATCCCCCACGTTGAAAACGTAGTAGTCGATGAGTAGGCCGGTCTCCTTGGCCTCCTTGAGCTTGCCCTGTGCGTACTCTATCAGCTTGGGGTGGACAGTGCTGTGGCCGACCCAGCCGCCGATATCGGCCTTGATCAGAGAGACCGTTACCTTCATCGGACCAGTCGCGGCGGCACCCTTTAAATTCTTTGCCTCATTGCCCTGGCCGCCGCTCTGCGGCCTCAGGGTATCACGCCCGTCACCTTGGCCAGCTTTACGGCAGCGCTCTCGCTGAGCCCGCTCTCGCCGAGTATCGTGTACCTCTCCCTGACCCTGTGCGCGAGCTTGAGCGCCTCGATGATCGCGCGCGGGGGCACGCCCAGCTCCTCGCAGTTTGTGGGCGCCCCCACGATCTTCAGCAGTCGCCTTATCCTCCTCCAGTTGATCCCGTGCAGGTAAGCCATCATGATGGTCCCCACGCCGACCTGCTCGCCGTGCAGGCTCTGCTTCTCCGGGTAGACCATGTCCAGCGCGTGGCTGAAGGAGTGCTCGCTGCCGGAGCAGGGCCGGGAGCTCCCGGCGATCGCCATCGCCACTCCGCAGCTGATCGCCGCTTCGACCAGGACGCTGACCCCCTCCGGCTCCAGCTTGGCTATGCTCTCCGCGCTCCTCGCCACCATCCTGGCGCTCATCTTCGCCAGTGCGAGGCTGTAGTCGCCGACGTACTCGCCCTTGAGCTTCCTCGCCAGTACGGCGTCGCGAACGCTGGTGAACTTGCCTATTATGTCGCCGAAGCCGCTGGCCAGAAGCCTCCGCGGGGCCTGGGAGATGACGTCCACGTCGGCGACGACCGCTATGGGCGGCTTGACGAACCTGCCGATGGGGGAGCCGTCCACGTCCTTCAGCGATACGATGGGGCTGGCGACCCCGTCGTGGGAGATCGCGGTAGGGACGCTGATGAAGCGCAGGTTGGAAAGGTGGGCCACGTACTTCACCACGTCGATCACCCTGCCCCCGCCCACGGCCAGGATGGCGTCCGGCGCGGCCGACTTGACGACCTCCCTCGCCTCGTTGACGCCCTCGCTGTCAGCCCTTCCCACTATCCCTACGTTGACTTCGAAGCCCTCGCTGGAAAGCATTGAGACCACGGCGTGGCCGACCACGCGGTGGACGTTGGGGCCCGTCAGCACGACAACCCGCTCGTAGGAGAAGCGGCTTAGCAGCTGCGGGAGCCTTCTGAGGGCTCCGCTCCCCACTACGACCTTGGCGGGGAGCTCTATCTCGTGCACTGGCTTCCCTTCCACTGCATCGGGCACTCGACCGCGACCTTATAAACTCGTCTGGGGCGCGCCGAAAGCTTTTAAGGGAGCGCGGGCCCACCGCAGGGTGGTCGAGCTAAGGGAGAGGTGGCTAGTCTTCTCGGCCTGGCCGTACGTGAACGCGATCCCCCACCTGGGGAACCTCATCGGCTCCATCCTGTCGGCTGACGTGGCGGCGAGGTTCCTCAGGATGCGTGGCGCTGAGGTTGTATTCGCCAGCGGATCGGACCAGCACGGCACCCCCATAGAGGTCGAGGCCCTGAAGCGCGGCGTGGACCCGGAGAAGCTGGCCGACGAGATGCACGAGAAGGTGAGCGAGCTCTTCAGGAGGTGGAACATTTCCTTCGACATCTACACCAAGACGCACAACCCCACTCACATCGAGTTCGTGAGGGAGTTCTACAGGAGGGTCTTCGAGAACGGGTACATCTTCAGCGATGTAGTGCAGACCCTCTACTGCCCTGTCGACAACATCTACCTGCCCGACCGCTTTGTAGAGGGCACGTGCCCCTACTGCGGTTACCCGAGGGCTAGGGGCGACCAGTGCGACAACTGCGGGAGGCTCCTCGACCCCCTCCAGCTCATCGAGCCGCGTTGCGTCCTCTGCGGCTCCCGGCCAATCGTCAAGGAGAGCAAGCACTGGTTCCTGGACCTCTCCAAGCTGGCTGACAGGTTGAGGGAGTACATCGAGGGCAACCCCCACCTGCCCGAGAACGCGAGGAACATGAGCCTGCAGATGCTCAAGGAGGGGCTCCGCCCCAGGTCTCTCACGCGCGACAACAAGTGGGGGATACCAGCCCCCTTCCCCGGCGCCGAGGGCAAGACCATATACGTGTGGATGGAGGCCGTGCTAGGCTATGTGTCGGCCGTCAAGGAGTACTTCGAGAGGAGGGGCGAGCCGTGGAGGTGGAGGGAGTTCTGGCTCGATAAGAGCACGAAGAGCGTGTACTTCATAGGCAAGGACAACATACCCTTCCACACCATCATCTTCCCAGCGCTGCTGATGGCCTCTGGCGAGGGCTACGTGCTGCCGTGGACGGTCGCCTCGACCGAGTACCTCCTCTTCGAGGGTGAGAAGTTCTCGAAGAGCAGGGGTATCGGGGTGTGGATAGACGAGGCGCTGGAGCTGCTGCCGGCGGACTACTGGCGCTTCGCCCTGATCTGGATGCGCCCTGAGGTTCGCGACACGAGCTTCTCCTGGAAGGGACTGCAGGAGGTCATCAACTCGGTGCTTAACGATGTGATCGGGAACTTCGTCCACCGGACCCTGACCCTGGTGAAGCGCAGGTTCGACTACGTGATACCGGACCCTGGCGAGCTCAGGGGGCGGGACTCCGAGACTCTGCAGGATGCTTGGGGCAGGGTCGACAAAGTCGAGGAGGAGATGCTGGCGTTCCGGTTCAAGCGCGCCCTTTCCGGTGTGGTGGACATCGCGTCGCTGGGCAACGCGTACCTGAACGAGATGAGGCCCTGGGAGGAACCCCTGCAGGAGGCGGCTAAGACGCTGTTCGTGGCGTGCAGCCTGGTGAAGACCCTAGCCGTAACCCTGGCGCCCGTGATCCCGGAGAGCGCCCAGAGGATGTGGGAGTTGCTAGGCTACAGCGGCAGGGTGGAGGAGGCTGGCTGGAGCGAGGCTAAGCAGCCGGTAAGGCCCGGGCTCAGGATCGGTGAGCCTCAGCCGCTCTTCAGGAAGATCTCGGATGAGGAGCTCAAGGCGATGCAGGCGAAGCTCGAGGCCATCAGGGGGAGGTCGACCGGCTAGTCTACGACCTCGCCTATCAAGTGGAGCGGCGTAAAGCCCCTGATCCTAACCTTAACCCACTCCCCCAGCTTGGCGCCCTCGGGCACCACCACGGGCTTGTAGGCGTCCGTCCTGGCCACGAGAGTCCCCTCCCTCTCACCCCTCTCGCAAACCAGCGCGTAGAGCTCCCTTCCCACGTACGATGAGTTGACCTCGGCAGCGACCCGGAGGGCTACCTGCGATAGGACCCTTGACCTCCTCTTCTTCTCCGGCTCCGGCACCGTGTTCCCAGCCACGTACGCCGGCGTGAACGGTCTAAACGTGTAGCGCGCCACGTGGACCTTGTCGAAGCGGAGCCTCCTCACTGCCTCCACGCTCCTCATAAACGCCTCCTGAGTCTCCCCCGGAAACCCAACGATCATGTCGGTCACCACGGAGAGCTCGCCCACCTCACGCCTGAAGAAGGAGACGAGCTGCTCGTACTCGCTCACCGTGTACTTCCTCCTCATGAGCTTCAAGACCCCATCGTCGCCGGACTGAAGCGGCAGGTGGAGGTACTTGTAGACCCTCCTGTCCCTCATCAGCGCGGCCAGGTCCCTCGCGAGCCTGCTCACCATCCACGGCTCCATCATGCCCAGCCTCAGCCTGTACTCGCCATCCACCTCCGAGAGGATGCGCTGGAGGAGGTCCGTCAGCCGTGTGCCCAGGTCCACGCCGTAGGCTGCGACGTCCTGGCCGGTGAGGTAAACCTCCTTGGCCCCCCTCCTCACGGCGTCGGCCACTAGCTCGACCACTCTGTCAGGCTCCAGGCTGGCCACGCCCCTCCTCACGATGGGCTCGACGCAGAAGCTGCAGGAGCCCGTGCAGCCAACCTGGATGGGCACCGCGAACCTGACACCCCCATTGTACCGCGCCGCGAAGGCCGCCCTGCGGTACTCCCTGACGCACCACACGTCCTCGCCCCTCAAGAACTTCTCAATCTCATCCAGGCACGAGGGCTCGATTAGCGATGCGCCCGGCGCTGCCTCCACGATCGAGTAGGGGCGGACATTAACCAGGCAGCCTGTCACCGCCACTCGCTTGCCCATCCTGGCGAGCTCCCTGAGCCGCGCAAGAACCTTCCTCTCGCTCTCGGCCCTTACGGCACACGTGTTCACGATCACGGCGTCGGCTTCCTCGGCCCTCTCGACGATAACCGCCTCGCGAGCCACCAGCTGCCTGATGTATGCGGCCAGGGCCTTGTTGAGCCAGCAGCCGTAGTCCTCGACGTAAACCTTGTGCATCCCATCGATCGAGCCCTGAGAAGGAATTAAAAGCGTGACTCGAGGGCTCCACATGCGACTGTGCGCGCTTGCCGCAGCGATCCTGCTGCTCTCGAATGTCGCGCTGGCGGCGCCCGTCGTTGAGATGCGGGCCCGCGTGGAGCCCCCGTACGTGGTTGTCCACTTGTTGGGGAGGGGCTTCCAGGCCGCCAGCGCCACGATCGACCTGGGGAACTTCTCACGGTACCTGGAGTACGCGACTGCAGTCATCAATGGGACGCGGAGCCCCCTGAGGGCGCAGGGGGGTAAGCTGAGCTTCGGGTTAACCGCAGGCGGGGGCTTCGAGCTCTGGCTCGCCCTCAACACGACCCTTCGGGGGGCTGGGGTGCTGTACGTGAGCCTTCCGGCACCTCTGGTACCAGTCGAAGCTCGCGACTGCAACTTCACGCTCACAGTGTCCGACCTACCCTCCTACCCAAGCGTCGTCTCGTCGCCGTTCAATGTCAGCGTGAGCTACGGAGGGCAGAGGTACAGCTTAAGAGCAGCGCTGAGCGTCGAGGCGCCTCGCGTGGGCAACCTGACCTTCAGCGTGCTAGCGACCATGCTCGCGCCCTCGATAGAGAGGCTGGACAGGACACTCTACGTCGACGCTCAGCACCTGACCATCGTCGACAACTTCACGCTCGTAGGCTTCGCTGGGAGATCCCAGGGCAACGTCACGCTCACGTACCCCGGCTTCGTGGAGGTGAGGGAGGTGGGCGGGCTCCTGGGCCCCTACCCCCCGACGTTTTACTCGGTCGAGAGGCAAGGCGATGCCACGGTCGTGTCCATAAGGCTGCTAGCCCCCCCTGAGGCCCGGGGCGATAGGGCAATCGTGTGGGTGAAGCTCTCGGCCCCGCTTAGCACAGTGGAGGGACGCTACGCGCTCCCGGCCTTCCTTAGCGTCGGGTGGTACGTGAGCAACCTCACGATCACCTTGAAAGTCCGGGGCGAGCTGCGCGGCGTAGAGAGGGTGGGGGCTGAAGGGGGTTATACGATCTACAGGCTCAGCGGCCAGAAGCTGCTCCCCGAGGAGGCCGACCCCTACGTCCTGGTCGAGGGGCACCTGTACCCGCCCCCCACGCCGAACTACCTATTGATCGCAGCCCTGGCGGTGGTGCTCGCGGCAGTGGGCGCTGTCATGAGGCTCCGCAGGCCCAAGGGGGAGCTTGTGGCCGCGGAGGTGAGGGTGTCCAGCGAGCTCCTCGCGGTGCTGAGGGAGAGGGGGAGCAACCTGGAGGCTTACTTGGGCGTCTGGGGCAGCTATCGGAGGGGCAAGCTCAGCAGGCAGGCCCTCAGGCAGGCGGCGCAGAGGTACATGAGGCGCGAAGCTGAGCTGAGGCGGCTAGCCGAGGTCCTCGCATCGAGCGAGGAGGCGCGTGAGCTGCTCGAGAAGGTCGACGGGATTTTCGCGGAGGTCGGGAGGCTACTCCGCGAGGCGGAGGAGGTGGTGAGCGGCGCCGGCAGGAGGCTGAGCGAGAGGGAGAGGGAGAGGAGGCTCTCCGACATCGAGAGGAAGCTGCGCGAGAGCCTCGACGACCTCCACGAGGTCCTTAAAGGGTATTGACCGGCCCCACAGTCAGGCTCCCCCTCTTTACCCTGTGCCCCTAGGGCACCATGAGGGGGCCGATCCCCCCAGCTCCCGGAGCGCCGTAGCCCTCTAAGGCGTGGTGCGGGGGCCGGGATTCGAACCCGGGCAGGCCTACGCCAGCGGAGCCTCAGTCCGCCCCCTTTGACCTAGCTCGGGCACCCCCGCCGTCGCTTACCGGCAGGGCCGCGTTAAAAGCTTTACACCTCTGATCCTCTGCTACGATGGATGAGATGTGCTCGGTGACGAAGCTCCGGCTGATGCTGAGGAGGACCTCGATCGCGCGCTCCTCCAACTCCGCCTCCACCCCGCTGAGGCGCCGCGCCACCTCGTTGGCTAGCGCCTCATAGCTCCTCGCAACCTCCTCGCCCAGGCAGCTCGAGTAGGATCTCAGCTCCTCCAGATCCACCACTTCGACGCCCCGGTCCTTCGTCCAGACGACGTCCACGCAGAGGTCGAGGTACCAGAACGAGGATGGGGGCTGGGCCTCGATGGGGCTGTTCACATTGACGTAAACGCCCTTCAGCCTCCCGCCGGGGGCTAGGTAGGCGTGGGGGACGACGTACGAGCCTAGGGTCACCACGCTGACTATGGTGTCCCCTTCCTCCTTCGGGATGCGCAGACCGTCGTAGACGCCGCCCCCGCGCACGCGCCTCTCCAGCCTCAGCGTGAGCGGCGCCCTCGCGACCACCCTGTACTCACCCTCGATCGCCACCACCTCGCCGTCCAGCTTCTCGTGGAGGAGCCTCGCTACGCCGGAAGGGGGGTAGCTGCCCTCCACCCTGGCCATCAGAGCCCTAGCCAGTTCGCGTGCGCCGCAGAATCCGAGGAAGGTGCTCTCGGCAATGTCGACCAGCGAGGAGTACTGGTCCCCGCACGCCTTGAAGAAGTGGTGGAGCGGTAGAGTGGGGACGCAGCTGGACCTGAGGGAGTCCAGGCGGGCTTTGTCGTCCAGTGAGAGGGGCACGATGGCCAGCAGCTCCCCCTCGCTCAGCTTGGAGGGCGCCACGGCCTTGGAGGCCGCCTCCTTCAGCTTCGCCGCCTCCTCCTTGAGCCTCTGGAGCTCAGCCAGCAGCTCAGCCATCTCGGCCCAGCGAGCTGAGCTGCGCCACTTCACGCCCCAGCCCTCGAGCCCTGCCCTCACGGCGAGGGTCAGCAGGAGGTTCCTCAGCGGGCCCCTCACGTGCTCGCTCACGTCGTGCGGCTGCCCCTCGACCAGCCTGGCGTAATCGCCCACCAGCGCTGCGCCCCTCCGCAGCACCGGCACCCCCCTCCGGAACGTGTAGACGTGGGCGATCACGACGTCCCCCGCCCTCGCCCCGCCCCCCTCTAGGAGCCCTTCGCGGCCTCCCGGCAACTCGACAGTCCTATCGTCGAGCGCCCTGCAGGCGTACGTGGCGTAGATCTCGTCCCCCAGGACGATGATCGGTGAGCGCCTCAGCGCGCCCCTCAGCGCGCTCAGAACGTCCTCCACGGCCCGCCTGCGGCCTACAACCACCAGCCCCCTCCTATCATCTCGATCCTTCACGGTCGCAACCGCCACCCCACCCTCGCTGACGGCCTCGCCGAAGCGCTCCCTGAGCTGCCAGCTCGCATCGACGACCTTGAGGCCATGGTCGATCAGGAGTCTGGCCACCGCGGTGGCGTAGATCCCCCTGACCCTCACCCCCCTCTCGGGCACGCATCGGAGGCATGGATCCTCAGAAGAACATTGCGGTCGGTGAAAACCTTTAAACGGCGGGGTCCCCGCTTCCTGCGGGTGGTGGGATGAGCGGCGCGGTGCAGCTGAAGCAGGCCCTGGACCTCCTCAGGAAGCTGGTGGAGGATAGGGGGATCCCGCGCAACATCAGGAGGATGGCCTCTGAGTCTATCGAGATCCTCAGCGACGATAGGCTCTCGATAGGCCTGAGGGCCGCCAACGTCATCTCCAAGCTCGACGAAGTCTCCCTCGACCCGAACGCGCCCCTTTACGCGAGGACGCTGATATGGCAAGTGATAGCTCTGCTGGAGCAGCTGAAGGACTGACGATCTGCGAGGCAGACCCCTCGCACCTAAGAGAGGTGTACGAGATAGAGGTGGAGAGCTTCGGCGCTGAGGCCTACGACCCGGCCCTGCTCCAGCTCTACATGGGCTTAGCCCGGGACACCTTCCTGGTTGCGCTCCTCGACGGCCGCGTAGTCGGCTACGCCATCGCGGTGGTCAACAGGTGGGGCGAGGGGCATTTGATATCGGTGGCTACCCACCCGCGGTTCAGGAGGCGCGGCGTCGCTTCAGCTCTACTCCAGGAGCTCCTCAGGAGGCTCAGGGGCAAGGGGGCGAGGGTGGTCCGGCTAGAGGTGAGGACTGGCAATAGTGCGGCCATCAGCCTGTACAGGAAGTTCGGTTTCAGGATAGTCGGAACGGTGAAGAACTACTACCCGGACGGGGAAGACGCCTACCTGATGCTGACGGTCCTCCGAGATGAGGGCCCTTAGGCTCTACACAGGCAACGTAGTCTACGGCCGGCTACCCCAGGGCTGCCGCCTCTGCCTTAGGGGGCTGAAAAGTGTGATCTTCGTCACCGGCCTCTGCCCGAGGAGGTGCTTTTACTGCCCGATCAGCCTCGAGAGGAGGGGGCACGACTCCTTCTACGCCAACGAGAGGCCGGTGGGTAGCGTGGGGGAGCTCGTGGCCGAGGTAGCGGCGGCGGGCTCGAGGGGGGCTGGGCTCACGGGCGGCGACCCGCTGGCGAGGCTCGAGCGCACGCTGGAGGTGATAAGGGCGCTGAAGGAGAGCTTCGGCAGCGGCTTCCACATCCACCTCTACACGTCGGGCGAGCTCTTGAGCGAGCAGGCCCTGGACGGCTTGAGCCGCGCTGGGCTGGACGAGCTGAGGCTGCACCCCGAGCCAGCCGACGCCGCGCGCCTGCTGAGGTTGCTGGAGAGGCATAGGCCCCCCTTCAGCGTGGGGCTCGAGATACCAGCGCTCCCCGAAGCCTTCGAGGAAGCCCTGAAGCTGCTCGAGCTGGCCAACACCAGTGAAGTCGTCGAGTTCGTGAACGTGAACGAGCTCGAGGTGACTGAGAGCAACAGCGCGGCGATGAGGAGGCGGGGTTACGAGCTGTCGGAAGACGGGAAGACCGTGCGCGGGAGCCGCGAGGTTGCGCTGAGACTGGTGAGCGCCGCGGAGAGCAGCGGGTACGGTGTCAGCGTGCACTTCTGCCCGGCCAGCAGTAAGGACGCCTACCAGCTGCGCCTCAGGCTCTACCGGAGGGGGGTAGCGTCGGCGCGCCCCCACGAAATGGTCAGCGATGAGGGCACGATACTGAAGGCCCTCGTGCCGGAGGACTGTGCAAGCGTCCCCTCAGGGCTCGCCTTCCGCGGCCGCTTGGGGCTTGAGACGTCGCTCCTCGTGGCCGAGCTGCTGGGAGCCCGCCACAGCCTCGTTGAGGAGCTCCCGGACTACCGCCGAACCCTGCTGAACGTCGTGTAATTTTGTGAAAAATCTAGATGTGCCGCCGTATGACGTAGAAATTATAAGAACTATTGTTCATGTTTTCTCTCACTGCTCATGGGAGCCGAAGCAGCTGAAGTATTGGAATCGAATTTCATCAACGGTTAGGCCTCAAGGCTATGTACCTCGTCAAACTTTAAGGAGAACATTGAGCTTATATAGGTGCGGCTTGCAAGCTGTCCTGGCGAGGAACATGGTCGAGTGGTACGCGTTCGATGTCAAGGCGAGAAAGAAGGTGCGTATCAAGAACCCCCAGTTCGTGCAGCTGAAGAACGGGCGCTGGGCCGTAACCGGTACGAGCGAGGAGACGGGGATCAAGGTCTTCCGATTCCTCAGCAAGGAGGAAGTGGAGAAGTACGTCACGAAAAAGTAAACGACTGGCAGACGCAGGCGTAAATTCCCCATTTTTTCCCGTTCCTTTCCCACCTGAGGTCTAGCGACCAAAGCCTTTATCAGCCCTCTCGGCGGGATCCTCCCCCGGATGGTTGGCATGGGGAGCGAGGAGGAGATGCTGCTGCGCAAAATGTTGCTCGACATGCAGCGCAAGATGGCGTCCAAGGCAGCGGCCAGGCCGGAGGAGGCCAAGGTGGATTACGCTAGGCTATTCACCGACAGCCTGACGGAAGACGGGAGAGAGATGTACAGGATGGCGCTCGAGCAGTACCCGGAGGCGGCGCGGAAGGTAGCCGAAGCCGTCGGGCAGCTGATAGCCGCGGGCAAGGTACGGGGGCCCCTCGACGCCGAGTCGGTGTTTATGATCTTCGAGCAGCTCGGCTACCCGATAAGGATCGAAACCAAAATAGTGTACAAGAAGAAAGGTAGAGTGAAAACGATAAGTGAAGTGCTGAAGGAGGAATGACGCAAAAAAGCGTATATAGGGGTCTGAGGGTGGCGGGGCGGCGGTTGGGATGCCCAAGAAGCTGATCTTTGTCACGACCGACTGGGCCCCGTTCTCCAGCAAACTCGCCCAGATCTGCGAGGAGGAGGCGAGGAAGGCCGGTGTACCCTTCGAGGTGAGGAAGGACGACTGGGTGTTCCTGGCCCGCCACGGGGAGGTCGACGAGCTGGGCGGGGCGGACGTCCCCCAGGTCTTCGTAGAGGTCGAAGAGGGGCGCGTGGTCCACGTGCTTACGAGGGTTCCCCTCGACTCCGCGGGGAGGCCGGACTTCGAGGAAGCGCGGCGGAGGATCGCGGAGGCGCTGCAGAAGGGTTGAGCGGCTACATCAGTTGCGCCCCGCCCACCACCTCTTCGAATGATGTGCCGAGCGCCTCGAGGATCTGCTCCGTGGCCGTCCTCAAGTGCTCGATGTACTTCTCCGAGTCCACCTCGTCTATCCTCGCCAGCTGCACGGCCTTGACGCCCTCTCCACCCCTCACCTTGACGAATGAGATGATGTCGCCGACCTCCACCCTCACGCCGTGCCTCTGCAGCTGCCTGGCCGCCTTCACGTGCTGGGGCGTGTTCTTGACGTAGCTGGCTAGGGGCTTTGTCAGCGCCACCTTGAACACGAGGTCGTTCAACAGCACCTCCTTCCTCCTCAGCTTGCTGTAGTACTCGTGCGTTAGCCTCTTCAGCTCGCTAATCGCATTGTCGAGCTGCTCAATGTCGCCGGCTTTCCCGAGCAGGTCCATGATCTGCATGACGTAGCTCTTGATGAACTCGGGGGTGTTGCGCTTCTTGCCGACTATACCCTTCGCGTCGACGGTCCCGTCGCTGAGCAGGCCCACGTAGTTCTTCTTGCGCCCGCTGAAGGCCACCCAGCGGTAGCTCTTGTCCACGTCCAGGTCGACCTGGAGCTCCCTCGACACCCAGCTGACCAGCTCCTCCAGCTTCTGGGGCGAGGGGTTCCACAGGAAGAGCGAGTCCGTGTCCCCGTAGAGGACGGGCAGGCCCAGCTCGAGGGCTCTCAGCAGCGTCTGGACGAGCAGGTAGCGCCCGAGCGCCGTCGTGGCCTCCGCCACGGGCGGGCAGTAGAGCGGGAACGTCTCCGCGCCGAAGACGCCGTAGCTAGCGTTGATGAAGACCTTCAGCGCACTCTGGACGACGTCGTAGTGGCCCCTCCTCACGGGATCCTTCTCGCTCTTCGCCAGCTTCTTGTAGATGTAGACTCGGAAGTCCCTGAGGAAGCCGACGACCTCGGACATTATGCCCCTGCGCTTCCTGCAGACCCAGTGGCTGAGCCCCGGGATCACCGCCGACCTGCACTCCTCGTGCACGCACCTCACGGTCTCGTAGGACAGGTTCCACTTCTTGACGACCGAGGGGTACAGCGACGCGAAGTCCACCACGGTGATGTTGAAGAAGATGCCGGTGGGCGGGTCTATCACCACGGCCCCCAGGTACTTCTTCCCCTTGATGACGGCCTTCGTGTCGGTCTGGCCCTTGAGCCTCTTCAGGTCACTCTCGTTGGGGATCAGGTACCCTCTCCTCCTGTGCTCGAAGTAGAGGAGGTTGCGTATCCACGTCGAGATGTTGTGGCGCGTCAGGTCCTCGATGCCGAGCTTGGATATCCGCATCATCAGCACTATCAGCTTCATCACCAGCTCATCGTTGAACTGCGTGAGCATGAAGGTCAGCTCCGCGTCGCGTAGGCTGTAGCGGGCCAGCTCCTCGTAGCCGGCCTCGGAGACGTGCTTGTCCAGCTTCACCTTCCCCACGCCCAGCAGGGCCCCGGAGATCTCGTCGAGGGACCGCCCCTCCCTGTACTTGTTCCCGAACGCATAGACCTTCATCGACCGGTTGATGAAGAACCTGTACAGGTCGACGTGAAGCCCCCCCTTCACCTGAGCCTTGTCCGCGCCGGGCCTCCACTCTATCGGAATCTCCTCCTCAGCGAACCCCAGCTTCTGCGCCCTGACCCGTAGGTAGGGTAGATCGAAGGCGTCGCCGTTGAAAGTCAGCACGAGGGGGTACTGGCTGATGATCTCGAAGGCCCTGCGCAGCAGCTCGCGCTCGCTCGCGAAGTACTCGACATCGTCCAGCTTCGGCGGCTCACCGAGCTCGGGGCGCCTGAGGAGCAGCACCCGCCTGAGCCCATCCGACGCCCAGAACGAGACCGCGACCACTGGGTAGGGGGCCTCGAGGGGCCGGGGGACCCTGTTGGGCTCAGGCGAGTAGACCTCGATGTCTACCGCGACCCTCTTGATGCGCGGCACGGGAGCCTGGAAGAGCTTAGCCCACTCCAGCGCCCTCCTGAACAACTCCTCATCGCTGCCGTAGAGCTTCTCCAGCTCCTGCACCACGTTCTCGGGCACCTCCACTTCGACCGCCTTGAGCGCGCCGTTAGACTCCACGTAGGGCATCCCGGGCACCAGGCCGAGGTCGTAGATGTAGCAGTGGTGGTAGCGGATCCTCGCCTCCCAAGCGTGATCCTTCAGCACCTCCCTCATGGCGCCCCTAGACCCACCCACGGAGAGGGGGTCACGCGCCACCACCTTCGTCATCAAGACGTTCTCGTCCCTCAGAGGGTCGTACTTCTCCACCACTTCGATGTGGTCGAAGCCGCCGTGCTTGAAGAGCTCAGGGTGCTCCCGGAGCAGCTCCTCCGGCGACAGATCCGTTAGGAAGTAGGGCTTGTGGCCGCTAGCGTCCGGCACCTCCACGAGTTTCTGGCTCTCCGCGTCGTAGAGCTTGAGCACGGCCCTCCCCAGCTTGCCGTCATACTCTACTTCTAGCAGGTAGAGCGGCCGCGCTGCGGCAGCCACGCTCGGAGGGCCGAACGCTCGTGGATAAGCCTGTCGCTCACGCGGCCCGAAGAAAGTTTTTGTCGGCGCCGTGAGCATGCCCGCGTGCTAGCTGGCAGCGTGGAGGTTCGAGGGTGGGTCAACTCCGTGAGGAGGCTGGGGGGCATAGTCTTCCTCGAGGTCATCGACGGGAGCGACCTCCAAGTCTACACGGTGGTGATCAAGCGCAGCGAGAACCCTGGGGCCTGGGAGGCTGCAAACCGGGTGAGGGTGGGCTCAGCCGTCGTAGTTAAGGGCGAGGTGCCAGGCGTGCAGGTGAGCAGGAGGGGGGTCGAGGTGCGCGCCGAGAGCCTCGCTGTCGTGTCGGAGCCCATCGACGTGATGCCGCTAGACCCCTCGGGGCGCACTCCGGCGCTGCTGGACAACCTCATCAACCACCGGTACGTCGCGCTGAGGATACCCCGCCAGCGCGCCATCTTCAGGGTACGCGCACTTGTCGTGAAGGCCGCCCGGGAGTTCCTGGAGAGGCACGGCTTCCTTGAGGTCCACACACCCAAGATCTGCGGGGCTGGTGCTGAGGGGGGTGCGACGCTCTTCCGGGTCGACTACTTCGGCAGGACGGCCTACCTAGCTCAGAGCCCGCAGCTCTACAAGCAGATGCTGATGTGCGGCCTGGCGAGGGTGTACGAGGTAACCCCCTACTTCCGGGCAGAGCCCTTCAGCACGGTGCGGCACCTCAACGAGAGCTGGGGGGTGGACGCTGAGATGGCGTTCATAGAGGGGCCCGAGGACGTCATGAAGGTTCTCGAGGGCCTCGTCCTCTACGTCTTCGAGTACGTGAGGTCTAACGCGGGCAAGGAGCTGAGCGAGCTGGGGCTCGAGGTGAGGGCGCCCCGGAGCCCGTTCAAGCGCATAACGTACGACGAGGCGCTGGAGATCCTCAGGGGCAGGGGCTGCAAGCTCGAGTGGGGAGACGACTTCGGCAGCGACGAGGAGCGCTTGCTGGGCCAGGCGATGGTCGAGGAGGGGTACGACGCATACTTCATAACCGATTACCCCTGGAGGGCCAAGCCCTTCTACATAATGAGGGAGGGGCAGCTGAGCCGCTCGTTTGACCTAGACTACAGGGGGATGGAGCTGGCGTCGGGCGGGCAGAGGGAGCACCGGTACGACGAGCTGGTGAGGAGCATCAGGGAGAAGGGGCTCGACCCGAGCGAGTTCGCCTTCTACCTGGAAGCATTCAAATACGGGATGCCCCCCCACGGGGGCTTCGGCCTGGGCCTCGACAGGCTCGTGATGGTGATAACGGGGGCGCAGAACATCAGGGAGGTAGTGCTGTTCCCTCGAGACAGGCAGAGGTTGGTCCCCTAGCCGGACTCCTTGGACCCGGAGCGTTAGCTTGATCGCAGGGGCACGCTGAGGCGTTGGTGGCCGCGATGATTCTGGGGAGAGAGGAAATCCTTAGGCTCATTAGGGAGGCCTCACTAATCACCGGCTGGGTCGACCTGGATAGGCAGCTCCAGCCCGCTGGCTTTGATCTCACGCTGATGGAGGTCAGGAGGTTCAGGGGCCGGGGGCGCGTGGACTTCAGCAACGAAAGGAGGGCTCTGCCGGACACCGAGCCCCTGCCCTTCGATCGGGACGGCTCTATCGAGCTGCCACCGGGCGCCTACCAGGTGGTCTTCAACGAGGTCGTGAGCCTCCCGCTCGACGTTGCCGCACTGGCGAGGCCCCGCTCGAGCCTGCTGCGCTGCGGCGCGACCGTCGAGACCGCCCTTTGGGATCCAGGCTACAGAGGCCGCAGCAGGGCCCTGCTAATCGTCTTCAACGACAAGGGGGTGGTCCTCGAGAAGAACGCTAGGATCGTCCAGCTGGTGTTCATCAGGGTGCTAGGTGCCTCGGTCGGGTACAGCGGCGCCTACCAGGGTGAGCAGTAGCTCCCACCGCCTCCGCAAGGGTTATGGAGCGGCCCCCCGGCCTCCGTAGGGCTCGTGGAGAGGGCGGCCCAGAAGCTGCTGAGCGAGAGGCGCGTAGTGAAGGTCCACGTAAGGGAGCTTGGCCTGACGCTGTACTTGGCTTACGGAGCCAAGTTCGACAAGCTCTACCTGCTGATACCGGGGAGGTTCTGCTCCTGCTTCAGCTTCTTCTTCAGCGCCTTCCTGAGGAGAACGGCCAGCCAGTGCGTGCACCTGGCGGCGCTATCCCTCGCGAAGGACGCCCAGCTGCCGGCGGTGGAAGTCAGCCTGGAGGACTTCAGGAACAAAATCTTCCCTTTAATCTTCAGGGGCCTGCTCTCCTAGGTGGCTTCAGGCCTCCTCGGCCTCCACCGCTATCTCCGCTCTCGTCTCGATCCTCTCGACCCTGCCGTCCCTCAGGTAGATGATTCTGTCGCTGACGTCGATCATCTTGAGGTCGTGCGTGGCCGTGACCACCGTGACCATCTTCTCCTTGTTCAGCTGCCTCAGCAGGTTGATTATCTCGAGCCCCGTCTGGAGGTCGAGGTTGCCGGTGGGCTCGTCGGCCAGGATGATGGCCGGGTCGTTGGCCAGGGCCCTCGCGATCGCGACCCTCTGCTGCTGGCCGCCGCTCAGCTCCGTCGGCCTGTGGTACAGGCGGTCGCCCAGGCCGACCCTCTCGAGCAGCTCCCTGGCCTTGCGGATCCTCTCCTCCCTCCTCACCCCCGCGAATATCATCGGCAGCATTACGTTCTCTATCGCCGTGAGGACGGGGATCAGGTTGAACGTCTGGAAGACGTAGCCGATCTTCCTGGCCCTAAGCCACGCCAGCTCGTATGCGTCCAGCTTGCTGATGTCGACCTCGTCTATGTACACCCTGCCCCGCGTGGGCCTGTCCAGGCCGCCGATCATGTTGAAGAGCGTGGTCTTCCCCGCCCCCGACGGGCCCATTATCGAGACGTACTCCCCCCGCCTGATCTTCACGTTAACGCCGTCGAGGGCCTTGACGATGTAGGCCCCCATCTTGTAGTACTTCGCGAGGTCCTCCGTCTCCACCGTGTATTCGTACCTGAGCGCCATACCGGATCACTCTCGAGCTCCCACGGCTGGGGTATATACCTTTTGCACCTCAGGTTTTAGATCTCGTAACGCAACGCCTCCGCCGGGTTCAGCTTGGCAGCGTAGTAGGCGGGGTACAGCGTCGCGATCAGGCTTAGCAGTACCGCGATGCCCACACCCAGCGCGAACAGCGCCACGGACGCCGGCATGAGATTGCCAAGGGGGATCGAGGGGTTGCCGCTGATCATCGCCCTAACGGCATTGGCGATGCCGACGCCAGGGTTGGCGATCGCGTAGACTAGCGCCGCTACCAGCCCCACCAGGTAGCCCGTTAGGCCGCCTATGCCGCCCACCAGCAGGGCCTCCATCAGGAACATCTCGAGGATGTGCCTGTCTAGGGCGCCGAGGCACTTGTACGTGCCGATCTCCTTGTACCTCTCAGCCACCGCGATGAGCATGCTGTTGGTGATGCCCACGCCGCAGACGAGGAGTGAGATGAAGAGCAGCCAGTACATGTAGGGTTGGATGCCCGCGCCCCCCGCTGCCGCCTGGAACGAGGCCATCATCATCAGCGAGACGAAGAACGCTATCCCCAGCGTAACCGACGCCGTGGTTATCGCGACCCTCGTGAACCTCCTCCTGATGTTCTCGAGGGAGATCCGGAAGGCCTCTGCGACAGGCAGCCTGATCTCGCCTATCTCGACGCTTTGAGCCATCGAGGCACGCCCCACCGCTGCATATAAAGGCTTTTCGTCGCAGCTTAAGGGGCAGGCGGGGCGCCCCTATGCCGAGCGAGGAGCACTGCGAGCAACCCGCGCGCGGAGGCGGCGCTGGCGGCCCAGCCCCCTCCCTCCCCGAGATCGTGGACAGGATACTGGCGCACAGGTCCGACCTCTCCAGGGAGGCCGTTATCGAAATGATAAACGAGCGCGTGAGGGAGCTTGAGGGCCTGATCGACGAGGATGCCGCCGCGCTCCTCGTTGCCAAGGAGCTGGGGGTGCCGCTGCCCCAGGCCGTCCTGCCCGCGGGGAGGGGGCGCCTCGCGATAAAGGACCTCGTAGCCGGCCTGCAGAACGTCCAGATCCTCGCGCGGGTGCTCAAAGTCTGGAGCCGCAGCCCCCCCGACGGCAGGGCCATGGTTAGGCTGCTGCTGGGCGACGCCACCTCGACCATCAGCGCTGTGGCCTGGGGGGAGAAGGCCGAGGAGATTGCGCGGCTCCTCAAGCCGGGGGACTGCCTCCTGATAACGAGGGCCTCAGTGATCAGGTACAGGGGTGAGCTGGAGGTAAAAGTGGCAGACAACAGTGAGGTGAAGGTCGTCGACGACCCGACCGTCCCCAGCCTCGAGTCCCTCGCCGAGCGCTTCGGGGTGAACGTGCACAAGTTCCACCTGCACGAGGTGGTGGTCGGGAGCGGTGGTGCCACGCTCTACGGCGTGAGCGACGGAGCCCCCTCGTGCGCCATCGTTCCGGGGGACCTCGGCGCCAAGCTCCGGCCCGGCGATGTGCTGCTGATCCAGGACCCCCGCGTGGTGACCTCGGGCGCGGTCAAGAGGTTCCTGCTGACGAAGCTCTCGAGGATCTTCACCCTGGGGAGCAGCCCCATCGATAGAGGCGGCGCCAGCTTCGGGGTGGTAGACCTCCTGGAGGGGAGCGAGCCCACCCGGAGCCCGCTCGGCATCCGCGGCTACCACGTGGCGGTGGTCCCCTCTAGGGCGGGCGGCTTCCTGATGGTGCTTGGCGGCCTGAGGGAGTCCCTCAGCGTGCTAACGTTCAGCGAGGACGCCGCTCGAATGCTCGCTACCGTCAAGCCCTGCAGCATCGTAGAGGTTAGGGGGGCCTTTGCGACGCAGCACGGCTTGAGGCTGTCGCCATACTTCAGGCTCGAGGTCAGGGGTTCGGGCGAGGAGGCGACTCGCGCCGAAACCCTCCACCGCCCGGGCAGCCACGTCAGCGCGCGGGCCACGATTGTGTCGGCGGCGTTCAGGTTCAAGATCCTGAGCGACGGGTGGCCACTGGTCGCTGCGATCATCAACGTCGACGACGGCACCGGGTGGGCGCGGGCCATAACGAGCTTCCCGGGGCACGTGGCCCACCTGCTGAGCGCAGACGAGGAGGCGATCAGGGAGGGGGCGGCTACCGGCATCCTTCCGGCCACCCTCTCCTATGTAGCTGAGGAGCTGAGGGGTCTCGACGTCGAGCTGAGGGGTTACGTTAGCGGGGACAGGGTCATGGCAGTTGAGTCCATAAGGCTCCTCGGCTGAGCGCCAGGCCGTCGCGACGAGGCGTCAAGGTATTTTAGGGGAACCTGAGCGTGAGGTGAGGGTGCCAAGTTGGGGCGGCGGAAGAGTAAGAGGAGGATCAGGGTCAGGCCGCGGCGCACGCTGCCGAAGGTGTTCCAGTGCCCTCGCTGCGGCTCGGTGAGCGTGGGCGTGAGCATCGACAGGAGCAGTGGGGTGGTCCACGTGGCGTGCTCGACCTGCGGCCTCGCGGCCGACTTTGAGTACCGCGAGTACCTGCAGCCGGTCGACTACTACGCTAGGTTCTTGGACGCCTACGAGGGTGCGGCCGGTGCGTAGCGTATGGGGAGGGTCGAGAAGTACGTGCTGAGCGCTATCGAGGAGAGGGGCGCCATCCACATGGCCCTGATAGACCCCGCGAGGACGGGGCCCGAGGAGGCGAGGGAGATCGCCAGGGTGGCTGAGAGGGCCGGCACCGCAGCCATAATGGTCGGCGGCAGCATCGGGGTCTCCGAGCACATGGTCGACGACGTCGTCCTGGCCGTGAAGGACGCGTGCAAGCTCCCCGTGATACTGTTCCCCGGCTCGCCAACGAGCTTGAGCCGGTTCGCCGACGCGGTCTGGTTCCTCTCCGTCCTCAACTCCACCAACCCGTACTTCATCGTGCTGGGGCAGGTGCAGGGCGCGCCCGTAGTCAAGCGTTACGGTCTGGAGGCCATCCCGCTCGCGTACCTGATCCTGGGCAGCGGCGGCACGGTGGGCTTCGTGAGCCAGGCGAGGCTCATACCCTACGATAGGCCTGAGATAGCGGTGGCCTTCGCTCTGGCCGCACAGTACATGGGCTTCCGCTTCCTCTACCTGGAGGGGGGCTCGGGGGCCGAGCCGGTGCCCCCCAGCCTCATAAGGGCCGTCGACAGCAGCGTCGACATCCCCATCGTGACGGGCGGGGGCATACGCACCCCCGAGCTGGCCAGGGCGGCTGTGTCGGCTGGCGCAGACATCGTGGTCACGGGGACGATCCTCGAGGAGGGGGGCGACCTCTACTCCAAGCTTACGGCCATAGTGCGCGCAGTGGAGGAGGCCGGCCGGAGCCGGCGTCACCTCGAGCCCCGGTAGGTGCCCTTAATCACGATCCCCGTGGCCGGCACGATGTCAAAAACGAACTTGATGGGCTTCGCGGGCGCCCACCGCGCCTTCCTGAGGTACATCACCCTGACAATCTCGCCCCCCATCTCCTCGAGCCCCAGGACTATGATGCCCGTCGCTAGGAACTCCTCCACCCCGAACCTGCTGAGCTGCTTGCTGCCCGTCGGGATCTCGCTCGTCATCACGGTCGTCAGGGTGCCCACGCTCTCCAGCGCGAAGACCATCTCCCTCAGGAACTCCCTCACATAGAGCACGTCCTCGGGGGTGCCGCCGTAGATCAGCGGCGCGATGGGGTCTATGACCAGCCGCTTGGCCTTTATCTTCTTGGCCGCGTTGAGTATCGACTCTATTATGTAGCGGGGCTCTATCTTCCTCCTCTCCTCGCGCAGGTAGATCTTGCTGAAGTGAGTGCGCATGTCGAGGAACGCGAGCCGCCTCTCCCTGATCAGCTCCGTTACATCCCAGCCGAACCGCTTGAGGCCCTTCAGCAGCTGCTCGGTGGGCTCATCGATGGCTATGTAGATCCCGGGCTCGTCGTAGTACAGGGCCCCCGTCAGTAAGTACTGGATGGAGAAGATCGTCTTCCCGCACCCGGTCTCCCCGGCCACGAGGTACGTCTTCCCCCTGATGAAGCCTCCCCCCAGGGCCTCATCCAGCTCCCGGACCCCCGTGCTGACGTAATCGAAGCTCGCTATCTCGGGGACCGCGTACTCGAGTTGCTTTTCGATGCTCCCATACGCCTCCGCCGCGACCGGAGCCTGGGGGGGCGCAGGCTGGGGGATCGCGACGGACACCGTCGGGCTGGCGGGTCCGGCGCGAGGTTAGCTGGGTCCGCGGCGCCGCCCACAGCGCTGGGAGGGCTTAGCTCGCTCGCCCCACCGCCCTCGACTCTGCCGCTAGCGCATGGGGGGTTCCTAGGGTCTTTCACCTTGACCGCGAGCAGAGCGCAGTACCCGCTTCTCTTCAAGTAGTACGTGCACCTATCGCACGACGATGTCGCCGCCATGCTTACACCACGACCAATTTCTAAAAAGGTGAGCAGCGCTTGGTTAAAAAAGTGACGCGGGCTTTAGCCAAACGCAATGTAGGCGTAAGTGGGGCGCCGTAGCCGGCACCGCGCTTTCCCGGGGCCGCAGACCCCAGTACTAGGGACGGCGCGCCCCCCTTAGCTTCCGCGATCTGACGAGTGCGGGCGTGGCAGGGGCGCTATGGCCGGAACCGGTGGTTACTACTTCTTAAATCCTTTTAAATCTTCCTCTCAGCTTGTCAGGAGAGCTTGGGCGAGCTTGATGCTGAATAACGGGTGTTTGAGGAACTTCACCGCGACTCTCGCCACGTCCTCGCCGTTGGCCAGCTTGACGACGTCCTCCGGCGTGAGGATTTCGGCCAGCTGGTTGAGTTCATCGTCGCTGAGCTTTTCGAGGACGCTTAGGACTCTGTAGCTGTCTCTTATCCTCTTCCCCCAGTACTCGTCGTAGCGGCGCCTGTACTCTTGGAGGGCCTTCTCGGAAAGGTCCCCCCGCTCCAGCGATTTGGCCGCGACCTCCGCGGCAATTTTCCCGCCGGCGATGGATGTGTGTATCCCGCCTCCCGTGACGGGTATAACCTGCCCAGCGGCCTCGCCCACGAGCATC
>JAGDWA010000012.1 GCA_023269735.1 Thermofilum sp. | reverse complement strand
GGGGGCGAGGATCCACGCGAAGCCGACGACCCTGAGCTGCTGGGGGGCCGCCGGCGCCGCCTGGGCCAGCGCAACGACCGCCGCTAGCAGCCAGGCACCCGCCCGCACGGTCGTGCAGCGGGGCTCCAAGCTTAAGCCTTGTGCGCGAGTGGTCTGGAGCGCTCCACCGCGTTAAAGCTTTCTACCCGCCCGGTGGCGGCCCGACGGTTCCATGGCCCACCACTCGAGGCTGGACGCCTACAGGGAGCGGGTGGTGGGGGGCCCGCTGATCCCCACGCTGCTGAGGCTGGGTGCCCCACCGATGCTCTCGCAGCTGCTGAACCTGATGTACGGCGTCCTGAACTCCCTCTGGCTCAGCCTCTACAGCGAGGTCGCCGTCGCGGTGCCGCGCCAGGTGTTCCCCGTCCAGATGCTCTTCACGTCTGTCATCAACGCGCTGAACACGGCCGGCACGAGCCTCGTCTCGCAGTACGTCGGGGCCCGCATGTACGGCGAGGTCAGGAGGGAGGCGTCCAGGCTCTTCACGGCGGCCGCCGGCGCGGGGGCCTGCTGCTTCGCCGCCTTCTTCGCGCTGCGGCCCCTGGTCTTCACGCACGTGGTGGCCACCCCGCCCGAGATCTACGGGCACGTGATGAGCTACACTGCGGTCTCCGCCTTCAACGTGATGCTCTCTTCGATGGTCCTCTCGCTGACGACCGTCCTCAACGCGCTGGGCGAGACGAGGCTGCCCTCGCTCATCAACCTCGCGGGCGTCCTGGTGAACACGTCGCTCGACCCCCTCTTCATCCTGGGGCTGGGAGGGGTCCCGCGCCTCGGCCCCCTCGGCTCCGCGCTGACCGACACCATCGGCCTGACCCTCTCGCTAGCTCTGCTCGCCCTCCTGTTCAGGAGGCGCTTCGCTGAGGTGAGGCCGGGCTTCACCCGCGACTTCAGCCCGGCGTGGGTCAAGCTGGTGGCTAGGGTCGGCGGGCCCGTGGCCGCGATGTCCGCGCTGAACAGCTCCGCGTTCATGGTGCAGCTGAGGCTCGTCAACTCCTTCGGCGTCGAGGTCGCGCAGGCCTACGCGATCGGCTTCATCGTGCTGGACATCGCCGACGCGGCGCTCTGGGGGCTCTCCGGCTCGATAGCCGTGATCGTGGGCCAGCTCCTCGGCGCCGGCGAGGGGGAGCGCGCGAGGAGGAGCGCCGTCCTGGGCTCGCTCTTCGTCTCCTCCCTCGTCGCCGCCTCCTCCCTCGCGCTGCACCCGATCAGGGGGCACGTGGTCAGGGTCTTCACGTCCAACCCCAGGGTGGTCGCCGAGAGCATGCGCTTCCTCGACACGATCCTGCTGGGGCTGCCGTTCTTCGCCTTCTTCATGTGCGGCTTCTCGGCGGCCCGGGGGGCGGGGCGCACCGCGGCAGTGACGGCCATCAACGTGGGGAGGCTCTGGCTGCTGAGGGTGGGCGCGTCCTACGTTCTCGCCACCTGGGTGGGGTGGGGGCCGATGGGCCTCTGGGCCGGCATCCTGCTCAGCAACCTGGCCGGTGCGCTGCTGATGGCGGCGTGGCTCACGCTGGCGGACTGGGCGCGGCCCGTGATCGGTGAGCTGAACGCGCGGTAGCGAAACGGATTTCTGCGAGCGCCCGCCCGTCTGCCGATGCGCGTCCTGATCCGCAGCGGGCCGCGCGACGCGATCGAGGCCACCTGCGAGGTCCGGGCGGGCCTCCCGGACGGGGCGTACCTCCTCGTCGACGACTCCGGCCACGCCTACCCAGCGCAGTCCTCGGGCGGGGTCCTCTCGTTCGTCGTGCCCCTCCTCCGCGCGGGCGAGGTCAGGGCGCTCAGGCTGGTGGAGGGGGAGCCCGCCGCCCAGCTCGAGCTCTCGGACACGGGCTCCGAGGTCCGGGTCAGCCGCGGGGGTTTCCACGTGGCGAGCTACAGGTACCGGGGCGCCAGGGTGCCCCACGTCTACCCCCTCAACGCCGCCGGGGCGGCGAGCGTCACGGAGGACGCACCGCGCGACCACCCCCACCACCGCTCCCTCTGGACCGCTCACGGCGACGTGAACGGCGTCGACTTCTGGGCGGGCGGCGGCGAGATCAGGCACCTCCGCTTCAAGCGGCTGGTCGCGGGTCCGGTCTACGCGGAGATCGTCGCGGAGAACAGCTGGGAGTCGGGCGGCTCCAGGCTGATCCTGGAGGAGAGGAGGGTCCGCATCTGGAGCGTGCCCAGCGGGGAGTGGCTGGTGGACTACGAGGTAGCGCTGGAGCCGGAGGGCGAGGTGGTGCTCGGCGACACGAAGGAGGCCGGCATCCTGTCGCTCCGAGTGGCCAGCTCGATGACCGTGCTCAGCGGCGGCAGGCTGACCAACAGCTGGGGCGGCGTGAACGAGGGGGAGGTCTGGGGGAGGAGGGCGGAGTGGTGCGACTACAGCGGCCCCCTCGCCGGCTCGGTGTGGGGCGTCGCGGCCTTCGACCACCCCTCCAACCCGAGGCACCCGACCTACTGGCACGCGCGCGACTACGGCCTCATGGCGGCGAACGTCTTCGGGCTCTCCCACTTCGTCGGGAGGAGGGAGGGCGACATGAGGCTCACCGCCCCCGTCCGCTTCAGGTACAGGCTCCTCATCCACAGGGGCTGGGCCCACGAGGCGCACGTGGGGCTCCGGTACCTCAACTGGGTCTACCCGCCGAGGGCCGAGCTAGCGGAAAAGGTTTAATGGACTCAGCGCGCCAGAGGCGCGAGTGGGGAGCCTTCAGCGGCGCCTGAGCCGTGATGAGTACCCGGCAAGTCCGACGCAACCCGTTTTTACCCCCTCGGGCACCGGCCGCCGGGGGGCATGAAGGTCGTTCTGAGCCTCGACGGCGACTGGAAGCTCAGGTGGTTCGAGTTCGGCAGGAGCGAGGGCCAGTTCGCGAGGGACTACGACGACAGCTGGTGGCTCGACGCCAGGGTCCCCGGCGAGGTCCACGAGGAGCTCCTGAGGAGGGGGCTGATCCAGGACCCCTTCTACGCAGACAACTGCGACAGGAGGGAGTGGGTCGAGAGGGTCGACTGGTGGTACCGCAAGCGCTTCTTCGTCCCCAGGGAGCTGCAGGGGAAGAGGGTCGAGCTCGTCTTCGAGGGGCTCGACACCTTCGCCACCGTCTGGCTGAATGGGGTCAGGGTGGCCGAGTCGGAGGACATGTTCCTGCCGCTGCGCGTGGACGTGACCGACAAGCTGGAGTACGGCGCCTGGAACGTGATCGCGGTCCGGCTCGGCGCGCCGTGGTACGAGACGCTGCGGAGGGCCGGGGGCTTCAGCGAGCGGACCGTCAACTGGAACGGGAGCTACGCCCGCCTCTACGCCAGGAAGGCCCAGTACCAGTACGGCTGGGACTGGGCGGCCAAGCTGCTGACCACCGGCATCTGGAGGAGCGTGAGGCTCGAGGCGTACGACAGGGCCACGATCAGGGACGCGTTCGTGTGGACGAGGGAGCTGCGCGGGGGGGCGGCGGCCCTGGAGCTGTGGGTGGACGTCGAGTCGCTGGGCGAGTGGGGCGGCGAGCTGGCCTTCGAGGCCCGCTGCGGCGAGTCGGTGGTCAGCGCCCGGTGGCCCGTCAGCCTCAGGAGGGGGCTGAACGAGCTCAGGTTTACCCTCGAGGTCGAGGACCCGAAGCTCTGGTGGCCCCGGGGCTACGGCCCCCAGAACCTGTACAGCGCCCGCGTCTCCCTCCACGTGGGCGGCTCCCTCGAGGACGAGAGGTGCTTCCGCTTCGGGGTCAGGACCGTGAGGCTGGTGACGCACGCCCCCATCACGCCCAACGGGAGGACCTTCTTCTTCGAGGTGAACGGCGTCCCCGTCTTCCTCAAGGGGGCCAACTGGATCCCGGCGGACCTGCTGATCTCCAGGCTCACGCGCGAGAGGTACAGGGAGCTGCTCGAGCTGGCCGCCGGGGGCAACCACAACGCCCTGAGGGTCTGGGGCGGGGGGCTGGTGGAGTACGACGACTTCTACGACCTCTGCGACGAGCTGGGCATCGTGCTCTGGCACGACTTCCAGTTCGCGTGCGGGCACTACCCAGAGGACGAGAGGTTCCTCCAGCTCGTCGAGAGGGAGCTGGAGGCGACGGTCAGGCGGCTGCGCAACCACCCGTCGATAATCCTCTGGTGCGGGAACAACGAGGACGAGCTTCTCGAGTTCTACAGCGGCTTCGGGGTCTACAGGCACCGGAAGGACTTCGAGGTGGCGCCCCGCGTGGTCTCGAGGCTCGACCCCTCCAGGCCCTACTGGCCCTCGAGCCCGTGGGGCGAGGGGGGGCCGACCGACTCCTCGACCGGCGACGCGCACAACTGGTCGGTCTGGCACGGGATGGCGCCGATCGAGGGCTACACGAGGGATGAGTCGCGCTTCCTCAGCGAGTTCGGGATGCAGGCGGCCCCGCACGTGAACACCCTCAGGCGGTTCCTGCCGCCCGAGAAGCTGTGGCCGGTGAACGAGCTCTGGGTCTACCACTACCACGTCCCCGACAAGATGATCCCGTACCTGAAGGACTACGGCGACCCGAGGGGGCTCCACGACTACGTGCTCCTCACCCAGCTCGTCCAGGCGGAGGCGCTGAGGACGGCGATCGAGCACTGCAGGAGGAGGAAGTTCGCCTGCGGCGGCGCGCTCTACTGGAGCCTCAACGCGCCCTGGCCCAACGTCTGCTGGGAGACCGTGGACTACTACGGGAGGCCCAAGATGGGCTTCTACGCCGCCAAGAGGGCCTTCGCCCCAGTGCTCGTCTCGCCCGTGCTCGCCGGCGACGAGGTCGAGGTGCACGTGGTCAACGACGAGCTCAGGGAGGTCGCGGGCACGCTGACCGTGCGCGCGGTGGACGTTGGGAGGCACGAGGTCGTGAGGGAGGAGGGGGTGCCGGTCAGGGTGCCGGCCAACGCCTCCGCCGTGGTCGCGAGGCTGCCGGCGCGCGAGTGGATCAGGGATCCGAGGCGCGAGATCCTGCACTTCAGGCTTGAGTACGAGGGTGGCGCCAGCTGGAACGTGCTGATCGCGGCGAAGCACCGCGAGGTCGCCTTCGCGCCGGCGGAGCTGGAGCTGAGGGTCGAGTCGGTCAAGCTCGAGGGGGGCGACGCCGTCGTGGAGGCCGAGGTGGCCAGCAGGGGCTACGCGAGGCTCGCCCACGTGGACGTGGTCGAGGACTTCGTGGCGGTGGCCGACGACAACTACTTCGACCTCCTGCCGGGGGAGCGGCGCAGGGTCAGGGTGAGGGTGAAGGGGGGCGGCGGGGGCTTCACGCTGGTGGCCCGCGCGCTCAACGCGAGGCCCATCAGCAGGCCCGTCCAGCCCGGGCGCTGAGGGCCGGCCCTTCCCGGGGGCGAGACCTTAATCAGTCCCCTTTTTGGCCGGCGCCGCCGTGGAGCTCTCGCTGGTGCTCCTCGTAGCGGTCGCGGTCTCGGTCGCAGTCGCAGCGGCCTTCTGGCTGGCGACGATAGCCATGCAGTGCACGCTGCTGGAGCTGCTCGACGTCAGCTGCTCGGCCGTCAAATCGGGGAGCAGGGCGGAAGTGCAGCTCCGATTGCACAACAGGGGGCAGGCCGCAGCGAGGATCGTCGGCGTCGCGGTCAACGGCAGGGAGATCCCCGTGCCCGAGCAGGCCGTGGAACCGGGCGGGCTGGCGGTCATCAGGCTGGAGGTGAACGCCACCCCAGCCCTCGAGGTCGAGGTAAGAACGTCGAGGGGCAGCTACCGCTGCATCACGAGGGTGGACGGCTGAGGCGGTCGGGCGGCGCTGGGGCCTCCAGCACGGGCCTCATCGATCTGTCGGCGTAGCTGTAGGTGTAGACCCTGGGCTTGAGGGCCCTGACGATGTGCTCGAAGGCCTTGAAGGGGTCGCTCTGCTCGCCGCACGTGTAGACGTCGACCGTCGCGTAGCGGTACTCGACCCAGGTGTGGACGGCGATGTGGCTCTCCACGACGAGCGCGATCACCGAGACGCCGCCCTTCTCGCCGCCGAAGCTCCACGACCTCACGTCCCACACCTTCATGCGGCCGAGCTCCGCCGCCTCAACGACCACCCTCCTCAGCCTCTCCTCGTCCGCCGCCACAAGGAGGTCGACGTCGTACAGGTTGCCGTACACGTGCTTCCCGACGACACCGCTGCGCTTGTCGTCCGGCATCCCTCCCATCCTACGGGGCCCGCCGTCCCTCGACCCGCTTTATGAAGTTTGCGCCCGCGCAACGCATATTTATCGAGGGTCCGAGCGCCCCCCGTGCAGCGCACCATACGCGTGACGGTCTGGAACGAGTTCATCCAGGAGAGGACCGAGGAGGCCGTCGCCAAGGTCTATCCGAGGGGGATCCACGAGGCCATCGCCGAGTACCTGAGGCAGCAGCCCGGCCTGGTCGTGAGGACGGCGACGCTCGACCAGCCGGAGCACGGCCTGGCTGAGGACGTGCTGAGGGAGACGGACGTCCTCATCTGGTGGGGCCACGTGGCCCACGACAAGGTCAGTGACGCGGTGGTGGAGAGGGTCTACAGGAGGGTCCTGGAGGGGATGGGGCTCATCGTGCTGCACTCGGGGCACTACAGCAAGATCTTCCGCAGGCTGATGGGGACGAGCTGCAGCCTCAAGTGGCGCGAGGCGGGCGAGAGGGAGAGGGTGTGGGTGGTCGCCCCCTGGCACCCCATCGCCGAGGGCCTGCCGGAGTACTTCGAGATCGAGCACGAGGAGATGTACGGGGAGTACTTCGACATCCCGCCCCCCGACGAGCTGGTCTTCATCAGCTGGTTCGAGGGGGGCGAGGTGTTTAGGAGCGGCTGCTGCTTCTACCGCGGCAGGGGGAGGGTCTTCTACTTCAGGCCGGGCCACGAGACGCACCCGACCTTCTACAACCCCCACGTGAGGAGGGTGATTCTCAACGCGGTCAAGTGGGCCGCGCCCGTCGGGGGGCCGGCGCCGCGGTACGGCAACGTGAAGCCCCTCGAGCCCATCAGAGGCGCCCGCTGAGCCGCTAGGACCCCGGGGGCTAGACGAGCTTCTTTGCGAGCCTGCGGACGCCCATCGTCCTCCAGACCGCGTAGGCCAGCAGGGCCCTGCCGTACATGTCGGTGATCTGGGTGACCCAGGCGCCAACCGCGCCGTAGCTGAGGGAGAGCAGCTGGGCCGGCAGGGCCCGCAGGGCGGTGACGGTGAAGGCGCTGATGAGGAAGGGCGTCCACACGCTGCCCACCCCCCGCAGCGCCCCGAAGTACGCCTGACTGACGCCGAGGCCGGGCTCGCTGGCCGCGGCGAGCAGCAGGTATGCCGCCGTCAGCCGGGCCACCTCAGGGTCTCTCGTGAAGAGCCAGCCGGCGAAGGGCGAGAGGGCGGCTAGCAGGAGCGCCGCGAGGCCCATCCACAGCGCGCCGATCTTCGCGCTCTCGCGCGCGAGGCTCGAGGCGGAGCCGAGGTCGTCGGCGCCCACGCTGTGGCCCGACGCGATGAGCGCGGCCGTGCTCAGGGCGAAGGTGGGCTGTATCACGAGGAGCTCGACGGTGATGCCGATGTTGTGGGCGGCCAGCGCGCGTGCTCCCCCTCTGGCCACCGCGTTCAGGTAGACGTTCTGGGCGGCGGCCGCCACGACCCTCTCCAGGGCCACCGGCAGGCCTACCCCCACGACCTTCGCGGCGAGCCTGCCCGGCAGCGAGACCCCGAGGGGCACCGGCGGCCTAGCGGCGG
>JAGDWA010000024.1:7122-7737 GCA_023269735.1 Thermofilum sp. | reverse complement strand
CCGCCGTCGCGCAGGGCGACGGCGGCTACGTGGGCACGACGACGAACGTCACGGTCCTCGTCACCGAGGGCTGGGGCGACGTCTACGTCTCCACCTACTCCCTGACGCAGGAGGACTTCCAGGGGGCCGCGACGGCCGCCGCGAGGGTGGTCTGCGGCCTGCTGAACCTGAGCTTCTCCAGGTACAACTTCTACTTCAAGGTCGTCGGGCCCGCGGTCATCGTCGGCGGCCCCAGCGCCGGCGTAGCGATGGCAGTGGCCGTGTACTCCGCCCTCACCGGGCGGCCGATCAACAGGTCCGTCATGGTGACCGGGATGATCTCGCCGGACGGGACGGTGGGCCCCGTCGGCGGCGTCTACGAGAAGGCGCAAGCCGTGGCGGCGGCGGGCGCCAAGGTGTTCCTCGTGCCCCCGGGCCAGAGCGTCGTGACGACCTACGTCACGGAGGTGAGGAAGGTGGGCCCGTTCCGCTTCTACACGACGAGGCCGGTCACCGTGAACCTGGCGGAGGAGGCCAGGCGCCGCTGGGGGCTCACGGTGGTCGAGGTGGCCACGCTCCGCGACGCGCTGCGGTACTTCTTCGGCGTGCGCCTCCCCGCCGAGCGGCCGGGCCGCG
>JAGDWA010000024.1:0-7112 GCA_023269735.1 Thermofilum sp. | reverse complement strand
TGCCGCTCTCTCGCTGGTCGCCGAGGTCAGGGGCGAGCTGCTGGCAAGGGCGCGCGACGAGCTCAGCGGCGCCGAGCGCTACCTCAACTCCTCGAGCATCGGCTCGCTGGCCAAGGCGCTGGTCGGGAGGTACCTGACCAGCGCGAGGAGCTACCTGTCCAGCGCCGAGTCCTCGCGGGGGGTCGAGTCGATCCCGCTGCTGACCTTCAGCATCGCGAGCTCGAGGTGGGTGAGGATGCTCACCGACTACTTCGCCGGCGCCAGCCTGGACAAGTACGTCTCCGACGTGGAGGGCAGGCTGAGCGGGCTGCTCAACGAGCTCGCGGGGGCCCGGGTCTCCACGCCCCTCGACCTGAGCAGGCTGATCCTTGCCGCTGACCTCGCCGTCAGGGCCTCGAGGCTGCTGAACGCGTCCGCCTCCACCTGGTCCAGCGACCCGGCGACCGCGCTCCAGAACCTCGCCTACTCCTCCGCCTTCCTCGACGAGGCGCGGCTGTGGCTGAGGGGCCTCAACGGCAGCCGGGCGGTCGACGCGCGCGACGCCGCCCAGACCTACCTCTCCGTGGCGAGGACCACCTGGTCGTACGTGTACTCCGTGCTCAGCCAGACGGGCGGCGGAGCCACGCTGATGGACCTGGCCGGCACGTACTACAGGGCGGCGGTTTCCTTCTACTCCTCCGGCCGGCACCTGCTGGCCGCCGTAGCAGCCGCCAAGTGCGTGGCGGCGTCGGAGGCCGCGCTCCTGGCCTTCCAGGCCCAGGCGTCCGGGAGCAGCGTGTACCTGAACGCCTCGCGCGAGCAAGCGCTCGCAGCGGCTGCGTCGGTGCCCGACGCGCTGGCGCCGGTCTACTTCCTGAACCTCTCCTCAACGGCCCGGTCCCTGGAGGACGCGCTCGTGTGGCTGAAGCACGCGACGCACTACGGCGCGCTCCTCGCTGAGCTCCTGAGGCAGGCAGCACCGACGAGCCCAAGCTCAACGAGGCCGGCGCCCCAGGCCCCGGAGAACCCCCAGCCCCCCAAGGCGCCGCAGCAGCCCAGCTGGATCGACAGGCTGCTGGACCTGCTCAGGCGGCTGGTGGAGGCAATCAGGGGCCTCTTGAGCCGCCTGGCCGAGCTCATCTCCAGGCTCATCGGCCCGCGGCGGGCGCAGGCGCTGGGAGGCTTTATTGCCCCCCAGCCCCCGCCCAGCACGATGATGACGTCTTGGGGGTACGAGCGGTGAAGAGGCGGTTATCCAGCTGATCGCTCCAACGCCACCTTGCTCCCCACCTCGACCCCGAGGTGCCTCGCCACAGGCCTGCACTTCGGCACGAGGAGGTAGAAGGTGGGCTTGCGCCTGACCCTTTCCACCTCGTAGAAGGACTGGTAGTTGCCCTGGCCCTTGAGGATAACCAAGTCGGACCCCGCCAGGAGGTCGAGGAACTCCCGGCTGCACCTTCTGGCGCTGACGCCCGGCAAGCGGCAGCCGGTGGTCACCAGCTCGGCGTAGTCCCCTAGCCCGGCCCCTCGCGCCTCCTCGATGGTGGCGTCGTTGAAGACGGGGCCCCCCCTGGCCGCCACGACGACGTCTGCGCGCTCGGAGAGCAGGCGCACGAGGGGGAGGTCGAGGACGCACTCGCCTGCATTGTCGAGGACGTAGAGGACGGTTCTCGCCCCCTCCAGCCTCTCTCTCAACCTCGCGGTGTGGTCGATGCCGAAGGGCTCCCGCAGCTTCCCAGCGAAGCCCTCGGAGAACGACTCCAGGCTGACGCTGTAGACGCCGGTGGCGAAGTCCAGCGCGTTCCCCGCCACCGCCACGCTGACGGCCCCCCAGAGCCTGTCTTCGCTCCCCTCGACGAAGGCCTCCGCAAGCGGCAGGAGCCTCCTGGCGACCTCCATGCTCGCCCTCCTCACCTCGGCGTAGGGGTCCCCGAGGGTCGCGGCGATGTGATCGACGATGCGGGCGCTCAGCTCGACGTAGTCGTCGAGGGCGCTGTACGCCGCCCTGGCGAAGCCCTCGACCAGCCTCGAGGCCAGCCTCACCGCCTCCGGCGCGCTGCTGTGCCTCAACCTCGCCAGGTAGAGGGCCAGCTTGGCGTTGCACTCGAAGCACTCGTAGTCGAGGAAGGGGTTCACGCGGCGCCGCTGCGGCGGGGGCTTTATCTCCTTTGATGCTCGGGCCGCCGCAGCTGCCGCGGCACCCAACGGGGCTAGCACCGCAACGCCTCTGCAGCAGGTTAAAGAGGCGGGCTCGGGCACCCCCCGCCGTGAGCCGGGAGGGCAGCGGGCCGGGCATGAGGAACGTCTACGCGCTGGGCGCCGTCAGCTTCCTCACGGACGTCTCGACTGAGATGGTGATGGGCTACCTTCCCGTCTTCGCGGTCCGGGAGCTGGGGGCGACGAGGGCCTTCCTGGGCCTCATCGAGGGCGTCAGCGAGCTCGCCAACTACCTCCTCCGGATGGTCAGCGGCTTCGCCTCTGACCGCCTGGGCAGGCGAAAGCCCCTCGTCCTCGCTGGCTACGCCCTCTCCACCGCCTCCAAGCCCCTCTTCGCCTTCGCCCGGACGCCCCTCGACGTGCTCGCCATAAGGGTGGCCGACAGGTCGGGCAAGGGGGTCCGCACCTCCCCGCGCGACGCCCTCATCAGCCAGTCGGTCGACGTGGGGGCCGCGGGGAGGGCCTTCGGGCTCCACCGGACGCTGGACCAGGCGGGCGCGGTGCTGGGCCCCCTCCTCGCCGCGGCCCTCCTGCCGGCGATCGGGCCGCGCACGCTGTTCCTGCTGTCCTTCGTGCCCGCCGCCCTGGCCCTGGTGGTCCTCTGGCTCTTCGTCACCGACGTCAGGACCCAGCCCAGGAGGAGCGCGCTCCTCAGCGGGGCGGGCTCGCTGCTCAGGGGCGGCTTCCTCCCGCTGCTCCTGGCTTTCGCCGTCTTCGGGCTCGGCTTCTACGACTTCTCGTTCGTGCTCGTGCGGTCCTCGGAGCTGGGCCTCGCGCCCCACCTCGTCCCCCTGGTCTACCTCGGGCTCAACGCCTTCCACACACTGGTCGGGTACCCGGTCGGCGCCCTCTCCGACAGGGTGGGGAAGGAGAGGCTCCTGCCGCTGGCGTTCCTCCTCTTCTCCCTCTCCTCGCTGGCGATGGGCTTCGCCTCCGGCCCCCCCGCCGTCGCCCTGATCGCGGTGCTGTACGGCCTCTTCTTCGGTAGCTACGAGACCCTCTACAGGGCCGTGGTCCCCCGCTACGCCCCCGGCGAGCTGCGAGGCACCGCCTACGGCCTCTTCTACCTGGTCAACGGGCTGGCCGCGCTGGCCGGCATGACGATCGTCGGGTACCTCTGGGACGCCTACGGCCGCGCCGTCGCCTTCTCCTACAGCGCGGCAGTCGGGGCGGCTGGGGCGGCGCTGGCGGCAGCCCTGGCGCTCAGGCCCGGCGAGGTTGCTACCCGACCAGCCTCCGGATGAGCGGGAGGACGGCCAGCGCGCAGGCCAGGAGCAGCGTCGAGGTGAAGAGGGCCGCCGGCACGGCCATCGCCTCGGCCATGTTGACCACGAGGACGGTGAGGGTGACGTCGCTGCCCATGACCATCATCGTCGCCCCCGTCTCGCCCAGCGAGCTGAGGAAGGCCAGGAGCACGCCGGCCGCGATGCCCCGCTTGAGCATGGGGAGCGTGACAGTCTCAAGCGCGTCGTAGGGCGTCGCGCCCAGGGTCCTGGCGACCTCCTCGTAGACCTCGGGCCTGACGCTTTCGTAGGCGGACATCAGCGTCTCGAAGACCACGGGCGTTGTGAAGGCCAGGTGGACGAGGATCGTCAGCCAGACGCTGGGCCTGGCGACGTTGAGGCCGCCCTCGCCGTAGAGGAGCAGGGCCGAGAGGCCGGTCGCGCTGGTGGGGACGATCAGGGGCACCCGCAGGAGGGCCCTGACGACGGGGGCGAGCCGTGTGCCCCTCACCGCGGTGAAGAGCAGCACCGAGAGGTAGGTCGCCACCAGCGTCGAGGTCCCCGCCACGACGAGCGAGTTCACCGCGGCCCTGGCGATCAGGGGGAGGTACCCGGAGGGGCCGAAGACCTGGTAGAGCACGCCGCCCTCCACCCTCCCCGTGTAGGGGTCGCAGCTCCAGTACTCGGCGGTGACCTTCACCACGATGGCCACGGGCGCCAGCAGAAGGAGCAGCAGGGTGAGGACGCACGCCGACTTGAAGGCGGAGGCGAGCAGGGGCGCCGACGAGAGCCTCCCCTCGAGCGCCACCAGCGCTCTCTCGAGCCTGCTCTCCCTCACCTCCCTCCCAACCCACATCCTCCTCGAGAGGAGCTCGACGGGCAGCACCAGCGACATCGCGGCCAGCACCATCAGGCTGGCCAGCGCGCTGGCGAGCCCGAACCTCAGGGCCCCGACCAGCCTCACGATGGCCACGCTGGCCGGCACGTTGACCCCGGCGACCATGAGTGTCGCCCCCGTCTCGCCGAGCGAGCGGGTCAGCGAGAGCACTGCGCCGGAGACCAGGCTCGGCAGCACCAGCGGCAGGGTCACCCGGCGGAAGGTCGTGAGCGGCGAGGCCCCCAGCGAGCGCGAGACCAGCTCGTAGGCCTCACCGAGGGACTCAAGGGCGGCCGTGAGGGGCCTCAGGAGGTAGGGCAGGGTGAGCGACACGTGGGCGAGCAGCAGGAGGATTGGCACGTTGACCAGGGGGATCGCCTGCTCGGGGGAGACGAGGCCGCGGTTGATCCTGAGGAGCGAGGCGACCCCGTAGGGGCTGCCCCACGCGACGAGGATCGCGAAGCCGAACGCCGAGGTCGGCAGCACGAGGGCCAGCGTGGAGACGCTCTCGAGGAGGAGCGAGCCCCTCACGCGCCGCCTCGCTATCAGGTAGGCCAGCGGGACCCCCAGCAGGATGTCGACGGCCAGCGTCGTCAGTGAGAGCCTGAAGGAGAGGAGGAGGGCCCGGACGATCATCCTCCAGTACTCGGAGCCGACTATGTAGTGCCTGAACGCCTCCTCCGCCACCTGGCCGGCGTGCATCAGCACGTACGCCACGACGTAGAGCGGGGGGGCCAGCACGAGGAAGCCCGTCGCTGCCAGCACGGAGGCCGCGTAGAGGAGCCTCAGGATCCTGCGGGGCGGCGCCCGCACGCTAGACACCCGGGTTCCTGACCTCGACCCACACCTCGAGCAGGGCCTCGAGCACCTCCCCGCTCGGCGGCTTAAGGGCCCTGGCGCGGATCTCGCGCAGCACCCCGTTGCTCTCGCTGAACACCCTCTCGTCCAGCGGGACGAGCGGGTTCACGGGCCTGAAGCCGTACTGCTGGGCCAGCTCCTGCGCCTGGGGCTGAAGGAGGAAGAGGAGCAGCTCGTGGGCCGCCAGCCTCTTCCACTCGTCGACCCAGTCGGCGTTCACGAGGACGAGCGGGTGGTCGCTGTAGAGGACCCCGAGCTCGGGGTACACGGCCACGAGGCTCCTGCCCCACTTCGCCCGGGCCCTGGCGGCGGAGCTCGCGACCACGTTCTCGTAGACCGCGAAGAACGAGATCGCGGAGGGCCCGTTCTCGACCGCCCACTCGCCGAAGAACCCGGTCGACTTCCCGTAGAACACCGCCTTCGACTCTATCGTCTTGACCACCTCGATGATCCTCGGGTTCCGGACGTCGTCGACCGTGAGCTGGTCGGGCGTCTTGTTCGCCGCCTCGCAGAACTCCATGAGCAGGGCCATCAGGCCGCTGTTGGAGAGCGCGGGATCCGTGTGGCCGTACCTGAAGTCGACGCCAGATTTCGCCAGCCTGTACAGGTCGTAGAAGCCCCTCACGTTGTACTTCCTGACTAAGTCCTCCCAGCCGGCCAGCACCACCGGGCTCAGCACGACCGGGTACCACCCACCCACGATGCTGCCGCCCCTCAGCTCCCTCCACTTCTTCTCGAAGTAGGGGATCCAGATGCTCGACGCCGGGCTCCACACGTCCGGCTTCACGCTGCCGCTGAGGATCAGGTTCACGATCTCGTGCGACCCCGTCACGTACAGCTTGAGCTCCAGCTGCACGCCGTACTTCCGCCTAAAGTAGTCCTCGAAGAGCGGCTTGACGGCGTTCATCCAGGCCTCCTTCTCGCTCGAGAGGAGGAAGACCAGCTCCACCTTCTCCGGCTTGGCGAGGGCCGAGCCCGAGGGGGCGGGGGCGTAGGCCCTCGCCATCAGCAGGCCCAGCAGCAGCCCCAGCAGGACCCCTGTGGTGAGGAGGAGGTAGCCGCGCCTCACCACGACAGCCTCACCACCACCTCCCTCACGATGTCGCAGGCGTCCTCGCACGCGTCGGCAACGCGCTCGAGGGAGTCGAGGGCGTTGAAGAGCATGACGACGACGGGCGCCGGCAGCTGGGCAGCCTCCGCCATCAGGCGGGCCCTGCACTCCGCGTAGAGGGCGTCAATGTCCTCCTCGAGCTTCTCGACGGCGTCCGCGGCTGTCAGGGCCGCCAGGGGCTCCTCCCTCAGGTACTTGACGGCGCTCGACGTGGCCTCAACTATCGCCCCCAGCTTCGACGACATCGACGCGAGGGTCTCGCGGACGCTACCCGGGACCTCGTGGGAGCTGAGGATGAGGATGATGCGCGCGGCCTCGAGCGCCCAGTCCGCTATCCGGTCAATCCTCCCCATGAGCCTCAGCAGGAACGTCCTCTCGACGGCGTCGCTCTCCCCGCCCCCAGCGAGCAGCCTCGCCGTCGCATTCCTGAGGTTGTCCGCCGACTTCTCGAAGGCCTTGACCGCGTTGAAGCGCACGGCGAGGTCGGGGTCCCCCTCCCTCCACGACCTGATGAACTCCTGGAGGGCCCTCACGCAGTTGACCACCTCGGTGATGTGGGCCTCCATGGACTGCAGGGCCCTGGCCCGCCGCTGGTCGCTCAGCCAGGAGATCAGCCGGTTACTCATACCTTATCGCCTCCTCCAGCCCCTCGGGCGGGTAGGGCAGGACGACCGCGTCGTCGGGCTCGAAGCCCACCTCGACGCGCGAGCCCACCTCGACCCTCTCGACCGACCTCACGAGGACCTCCCTGCCGTCGTCCAGCCTCACCACGTACTTGTAAGCTTTGCCCAGGAACTCCCTCGCCTCGACCGAGCCGCGGAGGGGGCCCCCGGGCCTGAACCTGAGC
>JAGDWA010000046.1:6404-7813 GCA_023269735.1 Thermofilum sp. | reverse complement strand
AAGCCAAAACTTGTCGAGGAAGCCAAAAAACTAACAGCGCCGCCGCCTCCACCGCGGCGCGCTCGGCCTCCTCCAGCATCTCCCTGAGGCGCTGCACCCCCCTGAACGCGCTGGAGAGGAGCTCGATCCTCTCGGCCCTCCTCACGTCGAGCATCCCCCTGAGGTAGGCCGCGGCCTCGGCCAGCGCGACCACCATCCGCCTCTTCACCTCCAGCTCCTCGGCGTCCAGCCTCCGCAGGGCGGCCGAGGGGTCGCCGGAGAGCCACGGCGGGAGCGCAACCCCCTTCCCGTACCTCTCCTTGACCCTCTTGACCGCCTCGGCCTGCTCCGCGCCGTAGGCCACGAGAAGCAGGCGCTCGCCGGGCAGCAGCCTGCTCACGCCGAGCACAACCGCCAGCTTGGAGAGCTCGGCGACCGCGTCGTTGAGGTTCTCGTCGGAGACTACGACCGCGTCCACCACCAGCTTCAGGTGGGCCCTCCCGACCGACTCGAGCGGGACCCTCCACTCGGCGAGGGCGTTGACCACCATCTTCAGCCTCCTGACGCTGAGCAGCTCGGCGTAGAGCTCCTCGAACTTCGCCAGGATCTCGCTTCCCGGCCTGAGGACCCTCCTGACGACCTTGAGGCACTCGTCGGCGTCCAGGCTCTGGGGGTCGAGCCTGCCCTCCTCCGCCGCGACGAGCAGGGGCGGCAACACCTCCAGGCCGAGCGCGCCGTGCTCCAGGTGGACGCTCCCCACTCGGGCCAGCGCCCTGATGAGCTCCACCTCGCTCTCCGAGGGCACCGCGACCCTGAAGCGGACCAGCTTCTCGGGGGTCAGCACCGCCTTCTCGCCGGCGTAGCAGCTATATGAGCTGAGCGGCAGGTCAAGCTTTTAGAGGAGGGCTGCGCGGCTTGACCGTGGACACGGTCGGCTACCACTACGTGGTCGAGGCGTCGGGCTGCGACCCGAAGGTGCTGGGCGACGTGGACAAGCTGAAGGACGTCCTGCTCAGGGCGGCGAAGAGCGCCGGCATGGACGTGAAGGGGAGCTACTTCTTCAAGTTCAGCCCGACGGGGGTGAGCGGCACGCTGATCGTTGCGATGTCCCACGTCTCGATACACACGTGGCCCGAGCACGGCTACGCCGCCCTCGACGTCTACGTGTGCGGGACGGGCTCGAACCCCGAGAAGGCGGTGTACGAGATCCTCTCGGCGCTCGGGGCCAAGCACGCGCACATAACGGAGATCCAGAGGGGCATCAAGGACAACGGCGAGTTCACGCACATCATAGTGACCTGGGAGGAGTAGCCCCCCTCCCCCTCACCCGGCGAGGGCGGTCGCTAGCGCTGCGGCCCCGACAGCCGCGAAGAGCGCGCCCACCACCTTCCTCAGGCGGTCGGCAGGCAGCCTGGCGGCCAGGCTCGAGC
>JAGDWA010000046.1:0-6394 GCA_023269735.1 Thermofilum sp. | reverse complement strand
GAGCCGAGAGCCGTCGCGGTGGCCATGAGGACCGCGGCCGCCGCGGCAACCCCCAGCGCCACCTCGGCGGGCGCGCCGGTGGAGGCGGCGAGCGCCAGCGTGGTCAGGTTGGTCTTGTCGCCCAGCTCGGCGAGGAACATCGCGCAGAAGCCCTTGACGAAGCTGCACGCGCCGAGGGGGTCCCCCCTCCTCCCCAGCAGCGAGAGGAGGCCCACCCCCAGGAAGAGGGCGCCGGCGAGGGCCCGGAGGGCCTGCCCCGTCAGGGTCCCGTGGAGGAGCGCCCCCAGGGGGATCATCAGGAGGTTCGCCGCCACGAAGCCTAGCGTCGACGCCGCGAACGCGATGGGGGCCCGCGCCCGCGCGGCGATGGCGACCGCTAGGAGCTGCGTCTTGTCCCCCAGCTCGGCCACTGTCACCGCCGCGAGCGTCGCCGCGAAGGCCCTCAAGGCCGCCACGCCCCCGGGCGGCCGGCGATAAGCCTTTCTGGGCCGCCCGCGAGGCTGCGCGCGCCGCGGGGGACCCGGAGGCCAGGATCGAGCTGGAGAGGGCCATCGAGCACAACGTCAGGCTCCTCGTGCGCTTCTACGGCGGGCTGGGCTACGACTACGTGACCCTCTCGATCCCCACGCCCTTCCCCCGCTGGAACGTGCTGCTAGCCGACGACACCGCGCCGCTCAGGAGGGAGAAGAGGGTCTGGCAGGACGAGCGGCGCGGCACGATAGAGACCAGGGAGGACTTCGAGAGGTACGAGTGGCCCGACCCCGACGAGGTTGCCGAAGTCTTCCACCTCTACTACCGGCTCGTCGAGCGCGAGCTGCCGGAGGGCATGGGCTTCATCCCGCTCACCCCGGGCGGCGTCTTCGAGAACGTGACCTGGCTGATGGGCTTCGTGCCCTTCTCGAGGGCCCTCTACAGGGATAGGGCCCTTGTGAGGGGGATGTTCGAGAGGGTGGGCAGAGTCCTCGAGGCCCTCTGCGCGGCCGCGGCCGAGTGCGACAAGGTCGCGGCCGTGACGATGGGGGACGACATGGGCTTCAGGAGCGGGCCCATGATCCCGCCGGCCGCGCTGAGGGAGCTGGCGCTGCCGTGGCTGAGGAGGTGCGCGGAAGCGGTCCACAAGTGCGGCAAGCCGTTCATACTGCACTCCTGCGGCAACCTGAAGGTCGTGATGGAGGACTTGATAGGTTACGTGGGCATCGACGCCAAGCACTCCTTCGAAGACGCAGCGTACCCGGTCACGGAGTACAAGGAGCTCTACGGCGACAGGATAGCGATACTGGGCGGCGTCGACATGGACAAGCTCGCGAGGATGCCCACCGCCGAGTTTGTCGAGTACGTCAGGGGGATCCTCAGGAGGTGCGCGCCCGGCGGGGGGTACGCGCTCGGCTGCGGCAACAGCGTGGCCAACTACGTCAAGCTCGAGAACTACCTGGCGATGCTCGAGGTCGGCAGGAGGTACGGCAGGTACCCGCTGAGGTGATGCGCGTGAGCGGGGGCGGCTGCAGGCTGCAGGGGATCGTGCGGAGGATCGAGAGGACGGGCGAGGTCAAGCGCGACGAGGAGGGGCTCGAGTGGAGGAGGTGCGTCCTGGAGGTGGAGCTCGTGCGCTTCAGCAGGAGGTGCCCCGGGGTCCAGCTGCCCGACCACCTGCGCGGCAAGGTGGTCAAGGTCACCAGGTGGCTCTCCCACGACTGGCACTACCGGGTCGGAGCTAGGGTCACCCTGTCGCCGGAGGAGACCGAAGCGGTGCTGAGGGGGGAGGGCAGCCCGCTTGGGGCGCGCATTTAAATACGCGGGGGCGGCGGGGGTCGCGTGGCCCGGCCCAGGGTAGGACTCCAGCTGTTCTCGGTCCGCGACGACTGCGCGCGCGACCTCGAGGGGACCCTCAAGGCGGTCGCGGACATGGGGTACGAGGGAGTCGAGTTCGCCGGCTACTACGGCCGCACCGCCAGCCAGCTGCGCGAGCTCCTCGACAAGTTCGGGCTGGAGCCCGCCGGCACCCACATACCCTTCGACGCGCTGACGGGGGAGAGGCTGCCGGGCACGGTGCAGTTCCACAGGGAGCTGGGCGTGAGGTTCCTCATCGTCCCTGGGCTGCCCGAGGAGATGAGGAACAGCAGGGAGGCCTGGCTGAGGACCGCCAGCGCCTTCAACGGGATCGCCGAGCGCCTCAGGGCCGAGGGGATGTACGTGGGCTACCACAACCACGAGGTCGAGTTCAGGAGGTTCGACGGGGAGACCGGGTGGGAGATCTTCGCCCGCGCCACCCGCCCGGAGGTCATCCTGCAGATGGACGTGGGCAACGCCATGCACGGCGGCGTCACGATGGACCAGGTCCTGGACTACATCAGGAGGTTCCCCGGCAGGACGAAGACGATCCACCTGAAGGAGTACTCGAGCAAGGACCCGAAGGCCCTGCTGGGCGAGGGCGAGGTCAGGTGGGCGGAGCTGCTCTCCACGTGCATGAAGGTGGGCGGGACGGAGTGGTTCATCGTCGAGCAGGAGAGCTACAAGTACCCGCCGCTGAAGAGCGTGGAGATCTGCCTCAACAACCTCAGGGCGATCCTGGAGACCCTCTGAGCCGCCATGCCCGAGATGGTGAGGGCGCACATCTTCGTACGCGGCTTCGTGCAGGGCGTCGGCTTCCGCTGGTCGATGCAGCGCGTGGCGAGGGAGCTCGGCGTGACGGGGTGGGTCAGGAACCTCTCCGACGGCCGCGTCGAGGCGGTGGTCGAGGGGCCCCGCGACAGGGTCGAGAGGCTGATCGCTTGGGCGAGGAGGGGGCCGCGGGGCGCGTGGGTGGAGGGCGTTGACGTCCAGTGGGAGGAGTACAGGGGCGAGTTCTCCGACTTTACCATCCGCTACTAGGAAGCCCCACCCCTCCTGGCTGATCCTGCTGGCCGTCCTGCTGCTCATCGTGGCCCTCTTGGCCGCTACCGGCGGGAGGCAGCGCTACGTGAAGATCCACGAGGGGAAGTACTGGACGTGGTACGCGCCGGAGAGCATCTGGAACCTCTACGGGAGCTCGATCTCCCGCTTCTTCGACTACGCCGACAGGGTCTACGAGGCGCTCCGCAGCGACCTGGGCGTGGAGCCGAAGGGGAGGGTCTACATACTCGTCCACCCCGGCGGCGCCGGCTTCGCGGGCTTCGCGACCGGCGACATCGCGGAGATCAGGGCCATCACGGGCAGGAGGAGCCCAGGCATCGGCGTCGTCTACGACGCCTTCGTCAACGAGGCCTACGGCATCCGGGGCTACTGGGCCTACGTCCTAATAGCGCACGAGGCCACGAACCTGTTCACCGGCGAGGGGGTGACGGGCGGGTGGCCGTGGGCGGACGGGACCGAGATCTGGGGGCGGGGCAGCCCCTTCCCCTACGCCGTCGCCGTGCTCGTGACCAGGCAGCTGGGCCTGGAGCAGGTGTCGGCGACGCACTACCGCATACTCAACCCCCGCGACAGGCCCTACGTGGACCTCTTCATCGAGATCGTGAGCGAGAGGGGCTGGGATGCGATCCGGAGGATGTTCAGGCTGATGATCGAGGACGGCGTGAGGCTAGACGCGGAGGGCCCGATCGCGAGGGAGCCGCTGAAGAGCCACTACGTCTTCCTCTACCTGAGCCTGGGCTACGGGGCGGACCTCGCAGACAAGCTGGTGAGGCACGGCCTCCCCGTCAACAGGACGCTGATGGCCCAGCTCTACCAGGCCTACGAGAGGCGCACCTGCGACATCGCCGCGTGGCGCCTCGGCTACTACGAGAGGGTGCTGAGGTGCGCTAGGGGTAGCTGAGCTCCTCCCCGGGGGCCAGCACGACGACCCGCGTCCTCGTCACCGACTCGACGAGGCGCTTGAACTCCATGGGGTCGGCTCTGATGAGGGGGAAGGTGTTGTAGTGCATCGGCACGGCCACCCTCGGCCTGATGAGCGAGACCGCCCTCGCGGCCTCCCTCACGCCCATCGTGAAGTGGCCGCCGATCGGCAGGAGCGCCACGTCAGGCTGGTAAAGCTCACCGATGAGGGCCATGTCGCCGAAGAGGCCCGTGTCGCCTGCGTGGTAGACGCAGGCGTCGGCCCCCCTAACCACCGCCCCGACAGGCACCCCCCGCGAGCTGCTGTGCACAGCCGGCGTGAGCACGATCTCGAGGTCCGGCAGAGCCAGCGCTCCCCCCACGTTGCCGCCCACCGCCTCGGCCCCCTGCTCCCTGGCGTGCTCCGCCACCTCGTAGACGCCGACCACCTTGGCTCCCGTCAGCTTCGCGAGCTCGATGGCGTTGCCGAGGTGGTCGCCGTGGTCGTGGGTCACGATCACGTAGTCCACGCGGGTGCCCCGGTAGCTGGACGGCTTCACCGGGCTCAGGGGGTTGTCGAGCCAGGGGTCGATGAGCACCCGCTTCTCGGCCCCGTCGAGCCCCCCCAGGGTTATGTCGAAGGCGGCGTGGCCGAGGAACCGTACCCTCGCCACGTTGCCGCGGCCCCGGGGCCCCTATTAACCTTTCAGTAGGGGTTGTCGTAGTCGACGACGTTGAGCGGCTCCTCGCCCCTGAGGTAGCGAGCCACGTTCTCCGCCGCGAACTCGAGGCACTCCCTCCTCGCCCCCCGGGTCCAGCCGGCCTTGTGGGGGGACGCGATCACGTTGGGGAGCTTGTGGATGCCCAGCCTCGAGGGCGCGCCCTCGCTCGGGGGGTACGACCACCACACGTCGAGGGCTGCTCCGGCCAGGCGCCCGCTCCTCAGGGCCTCGTAGAGCGCCTCCTCGTCGACCACCGCCCCCCTGCCCACGTTGACCAGGTAGGCGCCGGGCTTCACGGCCTCGAGCACCCGCCTCCCGATGAGGCCCCGGGTCTCGGGGGTCAGCGGGAGGGCGACGACGATGAAGTCCGCGCCTCGCACGGCCTCCTCCAGCTCCCCCACCCCCACGATGCGCTCCGCGAGCCCGTCGGGCTCGGAGGGCCTCCTGCGCACGCCCACCACGCGCATGCCGAGGCACCTGCACATCCTCGCGAGCTCCCTGCCGATGTTCCCGTAGCCGACCACCACGACCAGCTTCCCCTCGAGGTCCTCGAGGAACGTCGCCTCCGTCCAGGGGACCCACCCCCCGCCCTTCACCACCCGGTCCATCGCGGCGACCCGCTTGGCGAGGGCCAGCATGAGGGCCAGCGCGTGCTCGGCGACCGCCCTGGCGTTGCAGCCCTTCGCTGAGGCCAGGACCACCCCCCTGCTCCTCAGCAGCTCGAGGTTGTAGCCGTCGACGCCCGCCCAGGGGGCCTGAACGAACCTCAGGCGCCTGGCCGCCGCCAAGGCCTCGTCGGGCGGGCGGCCCACGACGACCTCGGCGTCCTCGATCTCCCTCAGCAGCGCGGCGCCGCTCGCCGCCACGACCTCCGCCAGCCCGCGCAGCTTGGCCTCGAAGATCTCCACCTCCCACGGCTCGGCCCTCCACGCCAGGAGGACCTTCCTGCCGCCCTGCACGTGGGCGCGCCCTGGAGGCGGGCTTAACGCTTTCGCGCTGGGCGCCTCCGGGCGTAGAAGGCCAGGGCGTCGGGGTTCTCCCTGAGGAACTCCTCGTAGGCCGCCCTGCTGAGGGAGTCCGCCTCGGCGTTCTCCTCGCGCGGGACCCACTCGAAGCGCGCGCGGGGGAAGCGGGAGAGCAGCTCCCTGACCCTCCTGTGGAGGGGGGCGAGCCGCGCGCTCCTGACCGCGTACGCCCCCTGCAGCTGCCTGATCACGAGCTGGCTGTCGCCCCTGACCACCAGGTCCTCGCCGGCGTAGCCGTTCTCGATGAGCCACTCGAGGGCCCTCGCTAGCGCCGCGTACTCTGCGACGTTGTTCGTGACGTCGTCGCCCCGGTAGCCAGCCCCTACGATCCCCCTCCCCTCGGCGATCCTGCGGCCGCCCCTGTAGATGACGAAGCCGTAGGCTGCGACCCCGCCCGGGTTCACCGGCTCGCAGAGGCCGTCGAAGTAGACCACGACGGTCAGGGCCCGCCCCCCCGCCGGCCCGCCGCAGGGCCGCCCCTGGACAGCGCGAGCTTGAACGCCTTCTCGACGGCCTCCTCCGGGGTCTCGGCCGCCTCCACGACGTGGTCGCCGATGCGCCTGCCCGCGACCAGCTCCGCCACGCCCCCGCTCGGCCTCAGGGCCACGACCGGCTTGCCGTAGGCCAGCGCCAGCCCGACCTCGGACAGCGTGCCCGCCCCGCCGGCCACCAAGATGACGACGTCGCCGGCCAGCACGGTGAGCGCGTTCCTCGCGTTGCCGAGGCCCGTCGGCAGGGCGATGTCGACGTAGGGGTTCGCCTCCTCCCGAGACTCGCCGGGCAGGATCCCGACGGTGAGCCCGCCGGCGCTCTTGGCGCCCCTGCACGCGGCCTCCATCACCCCGCCCCGGCCGCCCG
>JAGDWA010000122.1 GCA_023269735.1 Thermofilum sp. | reverse complement strand
GGACGACATGGGCTTCAGGAGCGGGCCCATGATCCCGCCGGCCGCGCTGAGGGAGGAGGGGGTCCGCGTGGCGACGATACCCTGGACGACGCACCTAGCCTACTACGCCCAGGTGCCCGGAGTGCGCTGGGTCAGGCTGTTCGCGGTGATGGCGAAGAGCTTGGCGTAGCGGCCGGGGGCGGGGGAAGAAAGGGAAAAGGGAAAAAGGCCTCCCTTAAACCGACTTGTAGCAGAACCACCAGTCGTAGCACTCGATCTCCTTCCTGGCGGCCCTCTCCAGCCTCTCCCTGGCCAGCTTCTCGCTGTCGGCAGGCGGGATGATCACCTTGCTGCCGATGAGCTCGTTGTTGGGCCAGTTCGCCGGGATCGCTACGCCGTGCTGGTCGCTGACCTGCAGCGCCCTGACCGTCCTCAGGATCTCGTCGATGTTCCTGCCCACCTCCTGCGGGTAGTAGAAGATGGCCCTCAGCACCCCGTTGGGGTCGATGATGAAGACCGCCCTCACCGTGTTGGTCCCCTTACCCGGGTGGATCATCCCGAACTTCCTGGCGACCTCGCCGGTGTCGTCGGCGATGATCGGGAACTTGATCTCGACGCCCAGCTTCTCCTTGATCCACTCGACCCACTTGATGTGGCTGAAGACCTGGTCGATGCTGAGGCCGATCAACTGGACGTTCAGCTTCTGGAACTCCTCGTACCTCCGCTGGAAGGCGACGAACTCAGTGGTGCAGACGGGGGTGAAGTCGGCGGGGTGGCTGAACAGCACGACCCATTTGCCCTTGAAATCGTCTGGGAAGTTTATCACACCATGCGTCGTCTTCACCTTAACGCTCGGCACCTTCTCGCCGAGCAGCGGCATGCGGGTTGGCTCCATAGCCATCGAGGAAGTTAGAACCTCAGAGGTATAAATAGCTTGCCGTTATCTCAACTAACCGATCAATACGTTTTATAAAAACTTGGAAGGAATGTGCATTTGGCAGCGATGACTGCTGCAACACGAACCATTCGATTGCCCCGCGAAGGCGTCAACGCTTTTTACCGCGCCCCGCCGCCCTCGCGTGGACCCGCGCTACGTCGCGGTGGCGCTGTCGCTGTGCGCGGCGGCCGCCTCCCTGATCGTCGCGGCCTACGCGGCTCTCCAGCTCCGCAGCGCGCTGAGGGAGCTCGAGGAGGCCAGGAGGGCCATCAGGGAGCTCGAGGAGGCGAGGAGGCAGCTGCTGGAGAGGCTGCGCGAGCTCGGGGGGCGCGCGGGGGCCGGCTGCGCGTGGTCCCCCGCGATCTCGGGCGAGGTGAGGGCCATCGCCTACATACTCCCGTCCGGGGCCTCCACCCCCCTCTGGCGGGAGAGGTACGGCGACAGGATCTACTTCTACTCCCACGCCAACCTGAGCGCGTACAGGGGCCTCATCGAGAGGGACTTCAGGGTGATCTCGCTCGCCTACAACACCCTGATCGTCGTGATCCCGGCGGACGACACGCAGCTCTACTTCAGCAACCTGAGGCTGGTGGACGAGCTGGCCCGCCGGGCGGGGCTCAGGGTCATGTGGGCGATCTTCCCCAAGTGGAAGTACGGCCCGGAGCCCGACTACCTCACGCCGGGCTCCCCCATGAACAGGCTGGTGCTGCGGGTGATGGAGTTCCTCGCCGGCCTGAACTCGACGTGGAGGGTGGCGGTCTGGTACGGGTGGAGCGACAGGCGGGACCCCGAGGACGTCGTGCGCTTCTACGGCTCGCTGCCCGACGGGCTGAAGCGGGTCTACGCCGCCTGGCTGGACCAGCCCTACGCCGAGGTCGCGAGGGGGCTCGCGCGCTACAACCCGCCCTTCCTCGTGGTCACCGAGCTCTACAGCGAGGCTGCGATCAGCGCCTACTCCGGCCTGCTGGAGCGCCAGATGGTCGTCACCGGCTACTACGGGGCGAGGAGCCCAGAGGAGTGGCTGAGCGGCATAGCCAGGAAGCTGCAGCTCGTCAGGGGGGTCGGCAGGTACCTCGGCATCTGGATCTTCTACGACCTGAACGACGGGTCGGGCGAGGAGTACGCGGCCTACAGGCCCGAGTGGAGGGCGATACCCGACCCCTGCGAGATGAGGGTGAAGCCCGTGGCCGGCTAGGGCTCAGGCGGCGATCACCCTGAGCGCGACGACCGGCGGCTCGCCGACCGCCTCCCTGGGCAGCTTCACCACCAGCGCGTCGCCCTCCAGCCTCCACTCGACGCGGCGCGCCGCACCCCCAACCAGCCCCACGTCGACCACCCGCAGCCCCCTCTCCCTCAGGTGGGGCACCACCTCCCTGAGCACCACCTCGCCCTCCTCCGCCTTCATCAGGATGGCGTAGACCACCTCGCCGTAGGGGTAGAGGCTCCTGCTCGTGTACCTGACGTCCCCGCGCTGGAAGGAGAAGCCCCTCTCGCTGAAGAACCCGCCCTTCAGCTTGGTGGGCCCCTCGCCGTACCTCGCCCAGGGCCTCGAAGCGTAGATGGCCTCGCCGAAGGCGCTGAGCCACGAGCCCAGCCCGCTCAGCAGCTTGGCCTGCTCCTCGGGTATCGTCCCGTCGGGCCTCGGCCCGATGTTCAGGAGCAGGTTGCCCCCCTTGCTCACCACGTCGACGAAGTGGCCGAGGAGGGCCTCCAGCGGCTTGTACTCGTGGTCCCGTATGTAGCCCCACGACTTATAGCAGACCGAGGTGTCGGCCTGCCAGGGTTCGCGCCTCACGTCGTCGAGGGTGCCCCTCTCCACGTCAGGGACCGCCGTTCCTTCCGCGAAAGCCTCGTGCTTGTAGTTGATCACCCCCTCGAGGCCCCAGCTCTCCATCCTGTTGTAGTAGAAGGCGGCGAAGGCCCTCAGGTAGGGCTCGAAGGCCGGATTCGCGATCCACCAGTCGAAGTAGAAGACCTGGGGCCTGTACCTCTCCACGAGCTCCGCGGCCCTCAGCAGCCAGTCCGTCAGGAACCTGTCGTCGGGGTACTCGTTACCGGGGCCCGGTGGGTCCCTCGGGTTCAGCGAGGCAGGGCGCGCGGGGCCGTAGAGGTCGCTGTAGCGCGGGTCGTTGACGTCGGAGTCGATGCGGGTCCCCGGCTCGAAGAAGAACCAGTGCTCGGCCCGGTGGTAGGAGACGCCGAAGATGAGGCCCCTGTCCCTGACCGCCTCCGCCAGCTCCCCGACCAGGTCCCTCTTGGGCCCCACCCTGGTGGCGCACCACCTCGTGTAGCTGCAGTCCCACAGGGCGTAGCCGTCGTGGTGCTCGGCCACGAGGACGACGTACTTCGCCCCCGCCCTCTCGAAGAGCCTGGCCCACCCGTCGGGGTCCCAGTTCTCGGCGGTGAAGCTGGGGATGAAGTCCTTGTAGCCGAACTCGGTGTGAGGGCCGAAGTTCTTCAGGTGGAACTCGTACTCGGGGCTCCCCTTCACGTACATGTTGCGCGGGTACCACTCGCTGCCGAAGGCCGGGACCGAGTAGGCGCCCCAGTGGATGAAGATCCCCAGCTTGGCGTCCGCGTACCACTTCGGGACCCTGTAAGCCTTCAGCGACTCCCAGGTCGGCTCGAAGGGGCCCTTCGAGGGGTACGGTATCTTCGCGAGGATTTCGCGGGCCTTGTCCACTCGGTGCAGGGGGGCCTCTCCCTATAAGTGGTTAGCGCTCGGGGCGGTGCCCCGGGCGTCACGCCCATTACCGCCGCCCCTCCCCCCTCCCCGTGTGCTCCCCGGGGCTCGAGGGGCTGAGCGTGGTGGACCTGCTGTACAGGTACCTCAGGGAGGAGCGGCTGAAGCACCCGAGGGAGCCCGGCGTCTACTGGGTCACGGACCTGGTGGCGTGCAGCCTGAAGGCCAGGTTCGAGCGGGAGTACGCGGAGCTCAGCCTGGCCGACCTCTTCAACCCCGTGCTGGTCCAGGGCCTCCTGACGCACGTGGGCCTCGAGGCGCTCCTCTCCCGCCTGCTCGAGGCAGAGGGGGTGAGGGTGGAGGTGGAGCCCGAGGCGCAGGTCGAGGTGGACGTGGGGCGGCTGGGGCTGGGCTCGGGTAGGGTCGTCGTGAGGGGCAGGATCGACGTGGTCCTCACCGGCCCGCGGGGGGAGAGGTGCGGCATCGAGATCAAGACCGCGCGCTCCGACCTGCAGCTGCCGCTCGAGCACCACGTCGACCAGGTCCGCGCCTACAACACCCTGTTCGACCTGCCCAGGAGCTACCTCGTCTACGTCACGCCCGAGAGGGTCACCCAGTTCGAGGTGGCCGAGCGGATGGGCCTCGACGAGATCGCGAGGAGGGCGCTGGAGCCCAGGGCGCCCCGCTACCCGTGGGAGTGCAGGTACTGCCACTTCTCGGTGCTGTGCCCCAGCAAGGTGACGCGCGCTCAGTAGCTCCTGCGGTAGCGCCGCAAGCAGCGCCAGGGCCCAGAGCGCGATCTCCAGCGGCGCCGAGGGGTCGAGGGCCGCCGAGTAGCCGAGGGCCCACCTGTGGGCGCTCGCCGCGAGCGACACGGGGGTTTGGGCCGCCGCGTTGGCCAGCGGCCCGGGGAGGCGCAGCACCTCCCGGGGGTAGAAGACGCTGGGGAGGAGGAAGAGCGTGTAGTAGGTCAGCGCTCTGAAGGTGGCCTGCATGTTGAAGTCCCTGGTCGACGTGGAGATGGTAATCGCCAGCGCCGACATCGAGGCTGAGAGGGCGACGGAGGTGTACGCCAGGACGGCGGCCTGCGCGGGGCCGGGGACGCCTACCAGCGCGAGGACTATGGCGAGCATCGGTGGGGTGAAGGCGAAGGCCTCGACCCCCCGCCGACTGCCCTGTCCAGCGACAGACGCTGCGCTTAATCGGCAGGGCCAGGTGGTACTCGGCAATTCCCTCCTCGAACTCCTCGGCCACCTCGTAGGCGTCCGAGGCGCTGATCGAGAAGAGCATGGAGGTGTGACCGCGACCCCACGCGGGGGCCTGCGCGGACAGCCTGAAAACTTCCCGCAGCGCGAAAGCGGAGTAGAAGTGGAAGCAAGGCCTCCCGGCTAAGCCCCAGCTGTTAGCGCGGAGTGAACAGCGCCAGCTGGGATGATGACGCGCCTAGACCACAGCCGAGGCCGCCTCGGGCCTCATGAGGCCTGGAGGCGCTGAAATGGACGGCGCTTGGGGCGGGGAGGGGGTCTGACGGGCCCGGGGTGCCGGCGGTGCCGATGCGGGTTGGTAGCTTGAAGCCGAGCCTAGGGGCCGCCGCGGCGGGCCCCTCCAGCGATAACTTTTTAAACCGTTAAAAAGCGCGCGCTAGTTCTCGTAAGATCCCAAGGTGGTGCGCCGTGAAGCCTTTGTCCCCAGAGCGCCTCTGCGCGACGCTAGGCACATCCCCCGAGGGGCTCACGTGGGAGGAGGCCAGGAGGAGGCTGCGCGCGTACGGGCCCAACGTCTTCGCGGTGAAGAAGGGGGGGTTCGGGAGCCTCAAGCGCTTCGGTAAGCACCTGGTGGACCCCCTTTCGCTCCTCCTCTTGATCGCGAGCTTCCTGTCCTTCGTGATAGGCTCGCAGGGCCTCGGCACGGCCATACTTGCTCTCACGCTCCTGAACGCCTCACTGAACACCCTGCAGGAGTGGCGCGCCGAGAAGGTCCTCAAGAGGCTCGAAGCGTGGATGCCCTCCTACGCGAAAGTTGTTCGCGAGGGCTCGCTGGCCGTGGTGCCCGCGAGGGAGGTCGTCCCGGGCGACGTCATCGTCGTGGAGGAGGGGGACAAGGTCCCTGCGGACGCCGTGCTCATCGAGGCCCAAGACCTCTGGGTCAGCAACGCTGCGTTGACGGGCGAGTCGGAGCCCGTGCAGAGGATCGCGGCTGCAGGCGAGGGAGAGTACGCCTCCCTCCTCGAGATGCCAAACGTAGTGCTAGCGGGAGCGATCGTCGTGCGGGGCTACGGGAGGGCCGTGGTCTTCGCGACCGGGCGGCACACCGCCTTCGGCAGCGTCGTGAAGCTCGCGCAGGAGGTGAGGAAGGGGGAGAGCCCCCTCGAGAGAGAGGTGGCCCACCTCGCGAGGACCACGTTCGCGCTGGCGATGCTCGTGGGCCTCACTTTCTTCCTCGTCAGCCTCCTAATCATGCGCCAGCCGCCCTACGACAGCGCCCTCTTCATGATAGGCGTGATGACCGCCCTCGTGCCCGAGGGCCTCCAGATAACAGTCTCCACGGCCCTGGCCCTGGCGGTCCTCGACATGGCCAGGCGGAACGTCCTCGTCAAGAGGCTGTCCGCGGTCCAGGCGCTCGGGAGCGTCACGGTGATAGCGACGGACAAGACGGGGACGATAACTAAGGGGGAGATGACCGTATCGAGGCTGTGGGTCTACGACAGGGAGTACGTCGTCACAGACGCGTGCTGCGAGCCAGCGGGACAGCCCCTCCCCAGCGGAGCTCCCGCCGGCCGCGGGGACCCCGCCCTGGAGAAGCTGCTCACCGCCGCTGTGCTAGCAGCGAACTCACAGACCCAGCAGCTCAAGGAGGGCAGGGGCCCGTGGGACGCTGTAGGTGACCCCACCGACCGAGCCATCGTTGCGGCCGCCCACCGGTACGGTCTAAGCGTAGATAACCTCCACAGGGAGTACACGGTGGTTAGGCGCACCTCGCTCGACCCCCACAAGAAGACTATGTACGCAGTGTGCGAGAAGGACGGCAAGACGTACCTGTTCCTGAAGGGCGCGCCGCGGGGCGTGATAAACTCCTCAGCGAGGATCCTCACGGACGGCGGGGTGCTGGAGCTCACGGAGGAGGTGAGGAGGAGGATCGAGGAGAAGGTCAGGGAGATGGGGGAGGGGGGCCTGAGGGTCATCGGCGTCGCGTACGGCGAGGGCACCGAGGTGGACTCGGGCCTGACCTTCCTGGGCTTGATCGGGATAGCCGACCCCCCGAGGCCGGAGGTCCCGGAGTTCGTGGCGAAGGCCAAGCGGGGAGGGATCAAGGTAGTGATCCTGACGGGGGACTACGGGCCCACGGCCAAGGCCATCGCGAGGAGCGTGGGGATCGTCGGGGAGGGCGCTAGGGTGGTGAAGGGGGCCGAGCTCGACGGGATGAGCGACGAGGAGCTCGCCGAGCTGCTCAGGTCGGGCGAGGTGATATTCTCCCGCGTAACCCCCGAGCAGAAGCTCAGGATCCTGAGGGTGCTGAAGCGGAGCGGGGAGGTCGTGGCGATGGTCGGCGACGGCGTTAACGACGTGCCCTCCCTGAGGGAGGCAGACGTAGGAGTCGCCATGGGGGTCGCCGGCACGGACGCTGCGAGGGAGGCGGCCGACATCGTCCTCCTCGACGACAGCTTCGCCTCGATCGTCAGGGGGATAGAGGTGGGGAGGGCGATCTTCGACAACATAAAGAAGTTCGTCACCTACGTCTTCACGCACAACTGGGCCGAGCTCTTCCCCTTCCTCGCGTTCATAGTGGGGGGGATACCCCTGCCGCTCACGGTCCCCCAGGTTCTGGCGATCGACCTTGTGATAGACGTGATACCGTCGGTGGCCCTCAGCAGGGAGCCCCCGGAGCCGGGGGTCATGGACGAGCCGCCCAGGGGCAAGGGCGAGAGGATCTTCGACAGGAAGGTGATCCTGAGGTCGTTCCTCACGGGCCTCCTAGCCTCCAGCCTCGGGCTCTACAACTGCATCTCGTACTGGCTGAGCTCGGGCTGGCGCCCGGGCAGCCCCCTCGACCCGTCGTCGAGCACCTACCTCACCGGCGTGACGATGACCTTCGCCACGATAGTCCTCTCGCAGATGGGCAACCTCGTGGCATCCCGAAGGAGGAGGGGGCCGATCCTCGACGCCTCGCTGCTCAGGGACAGGTGGGTCCTGTCGAGCCTGGCCGCGCAGCTCCTGATCCTCTTAGCGCTGGTGTACACCCCCGCCCTCCAGCCCCTGTTCCAGACGCACCCCCTCACTCCCCGCGAG
>JAGDWA010000115.1 GCA_023269735.1 Thermofilum sp. | reverse complement strand
GAGGAGGAGCTGGCGGAGGAGGGGGTCGCCCGCCGCCAAGCGTATTAGCGCGGGCGCCTCGCCGGCGCGTGGTCCTCGACCTGTCCAGGTTCGAGAGGAGGATCGAGGAGAGCAGGCGCCGCGTCGAGGCGGCCCTGAGCTTCGAGGAGCCCGACAGGGTCCCCGTGCAGATCAACGTCGGGGGCCCCTACTACGCCTGGCTCCTCGGCGTCCCCCTGAGGGACTACTACTCGGACCTGAGGGTGATGGCGGAGGTGCAGCTGAGGGGCCTGGAGTGGAGGCTGAGCTGGCTGGGCGACGACGTGACGAGCGTGTCCGTGACGCTGGACCTCGGGGCGGTGGCGGAGGGCCTGCTCTTCGGCTGCGAGATCGTGATGCCCGACGACCGCGACCCGTGGCGCAGCCCCTGGATCGTGCCCAAGATCAGGACGCTCGAGGATATCGACAGGCTGGAGGTCCCCGACCCCCACGACGTCCCAGCCGTCAGGCGCGTGTACGAGAGGCTGGGGGAGCTGAGGAGGTGGGTGAGGGAGCGGTACGGCGACGTGCCGGTCTGGGGCGGCCTCCAGATCCACCCGCCGGTCTCAGCGGCCGGCTCGCTGCTGGGGCCCCAGCGCCTCTACGCGTGGCTCCACCGCTACCCGGCGGAGATGCACAAGCTCCTCAGGAAGCTGGAGGAGGCCTTCGCGGCGCTGCGCGAGTACCACTGCGAGGTGACCGGCGCGGACCCGGCCGGCTCGCTCTACCTGGCCGACGACCACTCGGGCTACCTGAGCCGCCGCATGTACGAGGCCTTCGCGCTCCCCTACAACCTCAGGCTCTTCGAGAGGTTCGGGACCCGCTACCGCTACTTGCACATGGACTCCCCCATGCACCACATCGCCGACATCGTCAGGGACGTGTACAGGGTCCACCACGCCGACCTGGGCGTGGAGAGCGACATCCGGGCGATCGCGAGGGAGTTCAAGGGCAGAGTTTCTTTCAACGGGAACGCGGACTGGCGCGCCCTCCTTTCGGGCTCAGTGGCCCGCGTCGAGGTCGAGGTGGAGAGGTGCATCTACTACGCGGCGCCGGGCGGCGGCTACATCTTCGACAACGGCGGCGAGACCTACGCTGGCGTCCCGCCCGAGATGCTGAAGTACGAGGTCGAGTACGCAAAGAGGGTGGGGAGGTACCCGATAAAGGGGGATAGCTTCAGGCACCTGGACGCGATCGAGCCTAGGGGGCGTGGCTCTTGAGCTTCCCCAGCCGCACCGGGTCGTCGCCTGGCTTGAGGGGCCTGAGCACGACCTCGAAGTGGAAGGGCTCCGGCCAGAACTCATACTGGGGCAGGGTGTCGGGGCCGCAGCTGGCGCCCCCCAGCCCCCGCTGCTTGTAGTCGAGGTGGAGGTAGACCTCGCCCCTCCACCTGATCTCGTGCGGGTGCTTTGCGGCCTCGAGGTCGTGCGGGGTGCAGCGGTGGGCGCTGAACTCCATCAGGTTGGCTGCCACCGCCAGCAGGCCGTAGCCCTCGCCGTCCCTCAGCGCGACCCACCTCACGTCGCACCGGTTCCCGTTCTCCTGGGGCTTCAGGTAGGGGACGAACATCTCGTCCACCGTCGTCTCGTAGACGTCGACGAGGGCCCCGAACTTGCGGTCGACGTAGTTCTCGTGCGGCCCCCTACCGTAGTAGGTCACCCGCGAGAAGCCCCCCGGCAGGCGCAGGGTGAACCCGGCCCTCGGCAGCGGGGGCAGCCGCTCGTCGGGCCTCACGTCGATGGCGAGCCTTACGTCCCCGTTGCCGTAGACCGTGACCCTGAGCGCTGAGGTGAAGCCGAGGCGCGTGTCGGGTGCCTCCGTCCTCAGGCCCACCTCGATGACCGCGGTCGACGGAGAGGCCTGGTGGGCGTGGGCCCAGAGGACCCTGTGGGCGACCCTGTTGAGCCCCGCCTCCCTCCAGAGGATCGCCTTCCTGGCCATCCAGCCGCCCTCGTCGTTGTCGGTGGGGGCCCTCCAGACCTCCAGGGGGTTGAAGCCCTCGACGATCCTCCTCCCCCAGGCCGTGTAGGTGAACGTGCAGCTCTCCCTCTCGAACGCGAGCTCGAAGTCCCGGCCCCTGACGCGGAATCCCCCCTCCACCGCCTCCAGGGTGAGCGGCGGCATCTCGGAGGCGCGCAGCGGCGGCGGCTCGGGGCTGGCGACGGGCAGCTTGAACTGGCTCCAGCCGACCTCGAACCCCCTCGGGGCCCAGGGGAAGTCGCGGACCGTCACGTACCTCAGCACGAGCCAGTACTCGGTGCCGGGCTCGGGCTTCGGGAGCTCGTAGGGGATCCTCACGGTGGCCTTCTGGTGGGGCTCCAGCGCCGGCGCCCCGACGCGCCCGCTCTGGAGGACGCGCCCGTCCGCCCGCACCTCCCAGGCGATCTCCACGGCCTCGTCCAGCCTCAGGTGGTCGAAGCGGTTCTCGACCCTCACGAGCCCCCTGCTCAGGTCCTCGGGCTCCGCCTCGACGGGCTGGTACACCTTCTTGACCTCCCAGACCGCCGGGTGCGGCGTCCTGTCGGGGAAGACGATGCCGTTGATGTTGAAGTTGCCGTCGTGGACCTCCTCGCCGAAGTCGCCGCCGTACGCGTAGTACTTCACGCCCCCCTCCTCCTTCAGCAGGCCCTGGTCGACCCAGTCCCAGATGCAGCCCCCGCAGAGCCTCCTGTGCCTCCTTATGACGTCCCAGTACTCCTTCAGGTTGCCGGTGCTGTTGCCCATCGAGTGGGCGTACTCGCACATGAACACCGGCCTGTCGTCCTGCAGCTCCGTGGCGAGCCACTCGAGGAACTCGAGCGTCGGGTACATCACGCTGATGACGTCGACGCTCCTGGGCACGTACCCCCTGTTCCACAGGACGTGCGTGGCGCCCTCGTAGTGGACGGGCCTCGTGGGGTCGTAGCCCTTGATCCAGGCGGCCGCCGCCTCGAAGTTAAAGCCGTAGCCCGACTCGTTGCCCAGCGACCACATGATGACGCAGGGCCTGTTCTTGTCGCGCTCCACCATCCTGACGACGCGGTCCATGATGGCCGGCAGCCACTCCGGGTTGTTCGCCGGCTCGTTCCACAGGACCAGGCCGGCCCTCCCGATGTTCGCGATGCCGTGGCACTCGATGTTCGCCTCGTCGACCACGTAGATGCCGTACTTGTCGCACAGGTGGTACCAGTAGGGGTGGTTCGGGTAGTGGGAGGTGCGGACGGTGTTGATGTTGAGCCGCTTCATCAGCAGCACGTCGGCCTCCATCACCTCCCTCGTGACCGCGTAGCCCCTAGCCGGCTCGATCTCGTGCCTGTTCACCCCCCTCAGGTAGACCGGCCTGCCGTTCACGAGGATCCTGCCGCCCTTCACCTCGACCTGGCGGAAGCCCACGTGGTCCTTCACGACCTCCAGCACCCTCCCGTCCGGCCCCCTGAGCGCGAGCAGCATGGTGTAGAGGTACGGGTCCTCGGCGCACCACTTCCTCGGGCTCTCCACGGGGCACTGGAAGCTCAGGTAGACCTCCTCGCCGGGCTTCACGGCCTCGACGCGCTGGCTGAGGGGGCCGGCGACGGGCTTGCCCTCAGCGTCGAGGAGCTCGAGCTCGACCGAGAGCCCGCGCTTCTCCTCTGCCGAGTAGTTGCGGACCTTCACCAGGACCTCGAGGGTGGCGTCCTTGTAGCGCTCGTCGAACCGGGTCCTGGCGAAGAAGTCCCTGATCCTCACCTCGGGGGCGAGGTAGACGTAGACGTCCCGGAAGATCCCGCTGAGCCTCCACATGTCCTGGTCCTCCAGGTAGGTCCCGTCGCTCCACCTCAGAACCTCGACCGCGACCAGGTTCTCGCCCCGCCTGACGTACGGCGTGATGTCGAACTCCGCTGGGGTCCTCGAGTCCTTGCTGAAGCCCACGTAGCGCCCGTTGACCCAGACGTAGAGCGCCGAGCCGGCCCCCTCGAAGACGAGGAAGGCCCTCATCCCCCTCAGGTCGGAGTCGATGGTGAACCTCCTCCTGTAGAGCCCCGTGGGGTTCCAGTCCTGCGGCACGTACGGCGGGTTGGGCGGGAAGGGGTAGCGGAAGTTCAGGTAGATCGGCCTGTCGTAGCCCAGGAGCTGCCAGCAGCTGGGCACCTCCACCTCGTCCCAGCCCGAGTCGTCGAACCCGGGCTCGTGGAAGCCGGCCGGCACCTCGCCTGGGTTCCTCACGAGCTTGAACCTCCACCTGCCGTTCAGCGTGATCTTCCAGGGGGACTCGAGGAAGCCGCTCCTCAGCGCGGACTCCCGGTCGGGGCAGGGGAGGAAGGCGGCGCGCGGCGGCTCGCGGTTCACGCCGACGACCGCCGGGTTCTCGTACTCGTGCAGGTACCTCCTGTCGACGCCCACGGCCGGGCCGCGCTCCAAGAGTTAAAAATGGGTTGCGCGGGGAGCCCGTGCGCCCCCTGCTGGTCACCGCCGCCGACGTGGTCGAGCTGGTCGGGAGGGTGGGGCTGGGGCGCTTCATCGACGGGCTGATCGCGAGGCTCGAGGAGGTGCTCAGGAGGTGGCGCGAGCTCACCGTGGTGCCTCGCGTCAGCTTCCAGTACCCCGCCGGCGTCGTCGAGGCGATGCCGGCCAGCGACGGCAGGTGGTACGCCGTCAAGGTGGTCAACGGGCACCCGGACAACCCCCGGCGCGGGCTCCTCACGGTCGTCGCGCTGGGGGTCCTGGTCGAGGTCGAGACGGGCTACCCGGTCATGGTCGCCGACGCGACCCTGCTCACGGCCTTCAGGACGGGGGCCGCCAGCGCCGTCGCCACCAAGCACCTGGCGAGGCCCGACAGCAGGGTCCTCGGGATCGTGGGGACCGGCGCGCAGTCCGAGTTCCTCTGCCTGTCGATCGGCAGGGTCGCGCCGATCGAGGAGGTCGTCTACTACGACGTCGACCCCGCGGCGATGGGGAAGTTCGAGAGGAACGTGAGGCCCTACGGCCTCCGCCTCACCCCGGCCTCCAGCGGCCGCGAGGTCGCGGAGAGGGCCGACGTGCTCGTCACTGCGACGGCGGGCAGGGGCAGGAGGAGGGTCGTCGAGAGGGCCTGGCTGCGCCCCGGGACCCACGTGAACGCGGTGGGCGGCGACGCCCCGGGGAAGACGGAGCTCGACCCCCAGATCCTCCTCGACGCCAAGGTCGTCGTGGAGCTGCTGGAGCAGGCGCTGGTGGAGGGGGAGGTCCAGAACGTGGGCAAGGGGGCCGTGTACGCGGAGCTCTGGGAGGTCGTCTCGGGCCTCAAGCCGGGCAGGGTCAGCCGCGATGAGATCACGGTCTTCGACTCGGTGGGCGCGGCCTTCGAGGACCTGGCGGCGCTCACCTACCTCTACGAGCTGGCGGCGGCTGAGGGGGTCGGGAGGGAGGTCGAGGGGCTCCTGCCCTCCCCCGCAGACCCGAAGGACCTGTTCTCGCTGCTCCGGTTGCGGCGGTAGCCGAAGAGTGCACCTTTTTTACCGACGGCGGCGGGCGGGCCTCGATGGTCAGCCCCCAGGAGCTCGCGTACGCGCTGGCCCTCTTCGCCTGGATCGTCCTGCTGGTGACGGTGGTCACGAAGAAGCTGTACGAGTGGATGCGCTCGAGGGGCCTGCCGCACAACGTCGCGATATACTACAACAGGAAGGTGATACACATGGGCGCGGGCGGGCTCGTCGCCCTCCTCACCCCCCTCGTCTTCCGGACGCCCGCCCTCCCCTTCGCCTTCGCGATGCTCCTCGCCGCGCTCACCTACGTTCCCCACGGGACGGGGAGGCTCCTTTACTGGTTCCAGGACCCGGAGAACATCTACGAGGTGCACTTCTGCATCACGTGGGGCTTGAGCTGGGTGCTGAGCTGGCTCCTCCTCGGCACCATGCTCTACGCGGTCGTCCCCACCGCCTTCATGTCCTTCGGGGACGCCGTGACCGGCTTCGTCAGGAACCTCCTGTTCAGGAGGAGGACGAAGTCCTGGGTCGGCAACGCCGCGATGGCGGCCGTGTGCGTGCCCGTCGGCTACGCCTACGCGGGCCCCTGGGGCGCGCTCGCGGGCCTCGCGTCCAGCGTGATCGAGCACTTCGAGTTCGGCCCCGTGGACGATAACATCACCGTCCCCCTGACGGCGCTGGCCGTGCTCCTTGCGACGAGGGCGGCTGGCCTCCTCTAACGCAGGTAGACCTTGACGTCGACGGCCACCGCGCCCCTCTCGTAAACGTAGAGGGGGTTCACGTCGACGGCCTCCACGCCCTCGAGGTCCTGCATGAGCGCCGACACCCCCAGCAGGCACCTCTCGACGGCCTCCAGGTCGAGGGGCGGGCCCCTGTAGCCCTTGAGGAGCCTGCCCACCTTCGTCTCCTCGATCATCTCCCTCACGTCCTCGGGGCTGAGGGGGGCCACCCGCACGCTGACGTCCTCGATGAGCTCGACCGCCACGCCCCCCCAGCCGAACGCCACGACCGGGCCGAAGGTCGGGTCTCGGCGCGCCCCGATGAAGACCTCGGCCCCCCTCGCGGCCATCCTACGCACCGAGACGCCCAGGACCCTGGCGCCGGGCGCGCGCCTGGACACGTTCTCGAGGACCCGGGCGAAGGCCGCTCGGACCCCCTCGTCGGACCCGACGTTGAGCTCGATGCCGCCGACGTCCGTCTTGTGCGCCACGTCCGGGCTCTCCACCGCGACCACGACGGGGTAGCCGATCCTCCTCGCCACCTCGACCGCCTCCTCGGGGCTCCTCGCGAGGCCCGCCTCGACCACCGGGACCCCGTAGGCGGCCGCCACCCTGAAGGACTCGAGCGGGGTCAGCAGGCGCCGCCCCTCGGCCCTCGCGGCCTCGACGATGCCCAGCGCCGCCTCCCTGTCGCCCCGGAAGGCCGCGGCCCCCCGCCGGCGCCTCCTCAGCCTGTGGTACCTCAGGACGGCGGCCAGAGCCCTCGCGGCGCGGTCGGGCGACTCGTAGCTCGGGATCCCGGCCTCGATCAACTCCCTCACGGCCTTCCGGCACTCCTCGCCCCCCGTCATCGACACCACGAGCGGCTTCCCCAGCCCCGCCTCCCTGACCGCCGAGAGGATCGCGTCGCGCAGCTCGCCCGGCGTCGGTATCGCGCCCTGGCCGACCCACACCAGCACGCTCCCCACCCTCGCGTCCCTGAGGAGCTCGACCAGGGCCCCCCTCAGGCTCTCGGCCGTCATCATGCCGGTCATGTCCACGGGGTTCCTCGCGCTGCCGAAGGGCGGCATGTACCTGCGCAGCCGCTCCTGCAGGTCCTCGGGCAGCGGCTCCAGCTCCACCCCCATCCCGCTCAGCGCGTCCGCCATGACGACCCCGGCGCCCCCGCCGTGCGTCAGCACGGCCACCACCCCGTCCCCGGGCTCCGGCGAGAGCGCCAGGGCCAGGGCCCAGTCGAAGAGCTCCTCGAGGGACCCCGCCCTCAGGACGCCGGCCTGCCTGAAGGCCGCGTCGTAGACCCTGTCCTCGCCGGCCAGCGAGCCCGTGTGCGACCTGATGGCCTCCGCGGCCGCCCTGCTCCTGCCGGCCTTGAGCACCACGACGGGCTTGACGGGGGTGGTCTTGGCGGCCTCCTCGAGGAAGGCCCTGCCCTCGCCCGGCCCCAGCCCCTCTACGTAGAGCGCCACGACCCTCGTCCTGGGGTCCTCCCTCAGGTGGGCGAGGAGCTCGGCCTCGCCCACGTCCGCCCTGTTGCCCAGGCTGACGAGGCAGGAGAAGCCGATCCCCCTCTCCCTCGTCCACCAGATCAGCGAGGTGATCAGCGCCCCGCTCTGCGAGATGAAGGCGATGGACCCCCTCAGCGGCTCCGCGTCGATGAAGCTGTAGTTGATCGGGGTCGAGGTGTCCCACACGCCCACTATGTTGGGGCCGAGGAGCCGGACCCCGTGCCTCCTGGCGGCCTCCACGA
>JAGDWA010000077.1 GCA_023269735.1 Thermofilum sp. | reverse complement strand
GTCGAGGGCCTCCAGCAGGGCCCGGGGGATGTGGAAGCTGACGATCTGGGTGCGGGGCTCGGCGTCAACCTTCGGGCTCTTGGCCCTCCGAGCCATCGGCTTGGGTGGGGCCGGGGGGCTCATGAGGGTGCCCCGCCCCCCAGCCGCTGCTAACGGGGTATGAGGCCCGTAATGCGCCCGTAGGAGGCGGGCTCCGCTCCAGCTTGGCCCCCCTCAGCTCGAGCAGGCGCAGGACCGCCTGGACGTGCTCCTCGCCCACCGGCAGCGCCACGCGCGGCGGGAGGCCCCCGGCGATCACGATCCACCCGGCCTCCGGGCGCTCGACGGTCAGCCTCATCGAGGCTGGGAGCCTGTAGGGGGGAGCGTAGACCTCCGCCTCGATCTCCTCGACCCCGCCCCTCCTCGCCTCGGCGACTGCTGCGCCGCCCCTGTCCGCCACGTAGAAGACGCCCCCTCCCAGGGCCTCGAAGGCCAGGAGGAGCGGCCTCCCGTCCTCGCTCTCCCGGGGCGGCGCCGCTATGGTCAGGCTGGTCCTCACTCTCGTCACCACCCTGCTCCGCCTCGCCAGCCTGTCCTCGAGCTCGACCGTGCACATCAGCGCCCTGACCACCGCCTCGAACAGCTCCCCACTCCTCGCGCAGGCCTGGGCGACCTCCCTCACGCACCGCTCGGCCTCCCCCATGCGCCCCGCTCGGGGCGGAGCGAGGGGGATAAGGCTTCCGCCCGGGCGCGTCAGCTGGTTCGGTACGCATCACCGCTCAACTGCGTCGCAGGCGCTCGTCACGCGCGCCCCTTGGACGGGGCCGGCAGCCTTAAAGGGTTAGCGGCCAGCGCTAAGCTTAAAAGGCGAGGCCTGCCGGCTCCCCGCCAGGCAACTGGCCTGATGGGATAGATGGAAGGGTTTGAGAGTCGGAGAGGGAGGGGCGCGAGGCGCGGGCCCCCGCCCGGCGACCTCGAAGTCGGGGAGGAGCTCACCCTCAGGATCTTCGGCGTCAGCAGGCGCGGCGACGGAGTCGGCAAGGCGAAGGGGTACACCATCTTCGTCCCCAACACGAAGGCTGGCGACCTGGTCAGAGTCCGCGTGACGAGGGTCTGGTCCCGCTACGCCACCGCGGAGGTCGTGGGCCCCACCGAGGAGTAAACAGCTCCCACCTTTTTTCTTCCATTCATGGGGCGGCCGCTCAGCGCAGCCGAGCTCACCACCGGTCGGCCCTTGCAAGCCTCCTCCTCGCGGCCCCCGGTCGGCCGCGCGCCGGCCTAATGTGCTTTTCCCCCCGGCCTCAGCCGCCGGCCCGGGCCTGGGGGCCGCTGGAGCGCGGCCTGCGGTGCGCCGTCCCCAAGGCGGGCCTCCCCAGCTCGAGGCTGGGCATTAGCCTGCTCGCCATCTCCTCCCCCCGGACGAGGGCCCTCACGAGGGCCCTCCCGAACTCGGTCAGCGTCACGCGGCGGCTGCGCCCCTCCTGCTCCCTCACTATCAGCCCCTCCTCCTCCATCTCCCTCAGCAGCCTGCTGTAGGCGGCCTTGGCCGCCGGGTTCCGCTCGGGGTCGTCGCCGCAGGCCTTCATGAGGTCCACGACGCTCTCCGCCGAGCCGTTCATCTTGTAGAGCGTCATGAGCACCCTGAGCTTCCTGTCCTCGTCGAGGAGCGCGACGGCGCGCCTCCCGGGCAGGGGCACGTGCATCACCTCCTGCGCGCGGACCGAGTCCTTCTGCTCGACCCAGTCGTCGAACTCGGGGGTGCGGGGGTCCGGGATGAACTCGCCCCTCACCTCGGGCAGCACGCTGTAGATCTCGACGTTCGGGAACATCATCGCCACGGCGCCGGCGACGGCGGCCATCAGCGGGGGCATGTCCGTCACGTCGATGTACACGCGGACGCCCCTCTCGGCCCCGCCCCGCTTCACGAGCTCGTAGTAGAGGATGCTGTAGAGCCTGCTGAAGGCGCTTGAGTAGCTGAGCGGGTTCACCGGCAGCTTCACGGGCTTGAAGAAGGAGAGGGCCCTCGCCAGCTTCGCGGAGTTCCTCCGCGAGACGGCCCGGTACCTGTCGCGCCTGTCCGTCTTCCCGTCGTAGAGGATGTAGACCCTCTCGATGGGCTCCCTGACCCTGACGGCTTCGAAGCCCTCGAGTATCAAAGTGGGGTGGAAGCCCACGTAGTGCACCGTGACGGCCATTGTCACCGCCGCATTACGCCGCTATTGCTACCGTACTAGCGGGTCTGCACCTGTATATATGCTTATCTTACCGTTGATCGATCGCGTCAACGGTACGCTTTCCCAGAAACCTTAGCTAGCGATGGAACGGCGGCTCGGTTACCGTAAGCGGCAACCGTTGACGACGGCTGCTGCGGGGTTGACGCCGGTGAAATTCTCTTCTGGACTGGTTACCATCTTTAACTTTTTAAAGCGGTACGCGCACTCAGCCCGTAATGCTGAAGGTGGGCTTCGAGAGGGCCGACGTCGAAGTCGTCGCGGAGAGGCTGAGGAGGCTGTTCGACGAGAGGAGGAGGGCGGTGCAGCTGTCGCTGGACGGGACCCTCGTCACGAAGCCCGTCCCCGTGCTCAACCTCTTCGGCAGGGTCGTCAGGGGGCTCCCCGTCGACTCCTCGAGGCTGAGGGTCCTGGAGCCCCAGCCGCACAGGAAGCTCGTGGTGGCCGTCGACGCCAGCGCGAGGGTGCTGTTCAACCTGGGCTCCGCGGCGGTCGTGGGCGGTCGCGTCGTCGCGGTCGCCTTCAGGGGCCTGAGGAGGGTCTGGGAGAGGGCGGCGAAGAGGGTGGCCCTCGTCTCGAGCCGCCTCGAGGCCGCGGAGTGGCTGGCGAGGGTCGAGTACGAGGCGGCGCTGAGGGCCCTCGCTGAGGTGGGGGGCCCCGGCTACCTGCTCGTGGACCGCAGCCTGGTGGTGGCGCCCCTCTACAGGCTCTCCACCCGCGAGCTGATCAGGAGGGTGGACGTGAGGGCCTCCGCCCTCGGCCTCGCGCTGGTGGGGGTCCCGAAGAGGACGAGGCTGGCGCTGGACACCGGCGAGGGCGCGCTGGGCTACATCTCCGCGCTGGCCGAGAGGAGCGTGGGGCGCACCGCCTGGTACTACCACCCGCTCTTCAGGGAGGAGTCGCTGCCGCCCTGGATGCTGGGCTCGCCTGCCGCCGCGAGGCTCTCCGAGCTCTCCGCGAGCGCCCTCCGCCTCGACGTCTCCAGGCGCGCGCTGGCGAGGTACGAGGTGGGCGAGGTGCTGGGCGAGGTCGCGGCGCTCCAGGACCCGGCGCTGCCCGGCTACCCCTACCCGCTCAAGGCCGCCCACGAGGCCTCGAGGGTCGACGAGCGCGAGCTCGAGGCCGACAGGCTGGTGCTGCTCGAGGAGCTGAGGAGCTGGGGGGTCGGCGAGAGGCTGCTGAGGGAGGCGCTGGCCTACTCGAGCTTCAAGGAGAGGAGCATCTGGGGTGACGGGCCTTGAAGCTGGGCATCGTGGTCTGGGTCGAGGGGCTCACGGTCAAGTTCAGGGTGCTCGAGGGGGTCCGGGTCGAGAGGGGGCAGCTCGTCAAGGTGGAGGACGGGGGGAGGAGGTTTATCATGCGCGTCTACGACTTCAAGCCCGAGGTCCTGCTCTCGCCGGCGGAGATCGCGGCGGCCAGCCACGCGGCGGCGCGGGGCGGGAGGGTGGAGCTCTACGACAGGCCCCTCCGCCTCTACGACACGGCGATCGCCACGATCCTCTGCCAGGTCGACGAGGGGGGGCGCGTGGAGGGGCCGACGTCCGTCCCCCGCCTCTTCTCGGCCGTGGAGGACCTGGAGAAGGAGGACCTTGAGCTGCTGAGGCTCGACACGGGCGACCTCGTGCTCGGCGTGGTGAGGGTGGGGCACAGGCCCTCGAGCTCGCTGGTCGCGCTGGACGGCTCGAGGGTGATCCCCCACCACGTGCTGGTCTGCGGAGTGACGGGGGCCGGGAAGTCGAACCTGGGCAAGGTGCTGGCGGCCGCCTTCATGCTCGCGCCGCCTAAGTACAGCCTCGTCCTGTTCGACGTGGAGAGCGAGTACCTGCTCGGCTCGGGGCCGGGTGGGCGCGGGCTCGCCCACCTCCCCCAGGCGGAGGGGAGGCTGTTCCTGGTGACGCCCAGGGTCGAGGAGCCGACGAGGCTCCGCCTGAGGCTCGCGGTCGGCGGGGAGGAGGTGGAGCGGGAGATCCTGGCGCACCCTCTCAGGGTCGACCTCTCGCTGCTGAAGCCCTCGGACTTCGCGATGACGGGGGAGTTCACAGAGCCCCAGGAGGAGTTCCTCTGGCTCGCCTACCGGACGTTCGGCGACGAGTGGCTTGAGATCATCACCACCGTCGACGTCAAGGTGCTCCACTCGAGGCTGAGCGGCATGGCGCCGGTGAACACGATCGCGGTGACGAGGAGGAAGGTGCGGCACCTGCTCGGGACCAGCGGGATCTTCGCGCCCCGGGTCCCCTACAACCTGTTCGAGGCGGTGCTGGGCGCCGTAGCGAGCGCCAAGGTCGTGCTCTTCGACATGCCCTTCGCCGGCGAGGGCGAGGAGAAGCTGCTGACGATAGCCGTGGCGAGGAGGATCTTCCACGCCTACGAGAGGGCGCGCAAGCAGGCCCCGGAGGAGTGGGAGAGGCTGCCCTACGTGCTGATCGCGGTCGAGGAGGCGCACCGCTACCTGTCGAAGCAGGCGGGGGGAGGGGTGAGGGAGAACATCTTCAGCACGATCGCGAAGCGGGGCCGCAAGTACAAGGTGGGCGGCCTCTACATCACTCAGATGCCCGGGGAGCTCCAGGAGACCATCATCAGGCAGGCGCTCACGAAGATCATCCTGCCCCTGCCGACGAAGCCGGACCTCTCGAAGGTGGTGCAGTACTCGCCCTACCTGGACGAGGCGGAGCAGGAGATCAAGACGCTGGACAGGGGCGAGGCGCTGCTCGTCTCGCCGCCCAGCGGGATCCGCTTCGCCGTGCCCGTGAAGATCTTCAGCTTCGAGGAGCTCGTCGAGGCGCTGGCCTCGGGGAGGGCGGAGCCCAGGAGGGCGGCCGCGGTGGCCCCGGCCTGAGCCCCGCGCCCTCACCCGAGCCCCGCGTAGAAGGCCTCCAGCACCCGCGTCAGGGTGCGGTAGCAGAACTCGACGTTCCTGATGGAGACCCTCTCGTCGACGCCGTGGACCATCTTGAGCATCTCGCGGAGGGGGAGGTCGGCCCTCACCGGCACGAAGCCGTAGGCGGCGGAGCCGAAGGCCACCCTGAAGAACCTCGAGTCCGTGCCCCCGGTCGACATGTAGGGGGCCACCAGGGCCCCCGGCACCTCGGCCCGCACGGCGGCCTCGATCGCCCTGTAGAGGGGCGTGCCCACCGGGCTCTCCGTCGCCGGGTCCCTGTGGATGAACTCCATCTCGTAGCTGAGGCCCGCCAGCGCTGAGGAGACGTAACCCCTCACCCAGTCCTCGCCGTAGCCGGGGAGCAGGCGGCAGTCGACGCTGAGCTCGCAGAGCGAGGGGATGACGTTGACCTTCTCCCCGCCCCTCACGACCGTGGGCGCCAGGGTGTTCCTCACCATCGCGTCGACCATGGCCGCTGCGTCGCCCGAGAACCTCGGGACCAGGCCGGCGAGGGGGCGCGAGGTCAGCAGCCTGCGCGCGAGCGCGGGGACCCCCTGCGCCTCCAGCACCCTCTCGAGCATCAGCCTCACCGCCGGCCTCAGGTCGACGGGGGGCTGCCTCGCGAGCCTCCTCGCAGCCTCAGCGGCCTTGAGCAGGGCGTTGTCGCCCGACCTGGGCATCGACGCGTGGCCGGGCGCGCCCCTGAACCTCAGCTTGAACCAGTAGACCCCCTTCTCGGCCGTCTGGACCAGGAAGACGCTCCTGCGGGCTGGGATCTCGAAGCCGCCGCCCTCGTTGATCACGTAGTCCGCCCTGACGAGCTCGGGGTGCCGCTCGACGAGCCAGCCGGCGCCGGCCCTGCCGCCCATCTCCTCGTCCGCGGTGGCGGCGTAGATCAGGCGGCCCCTGAAGCGCTTGGACTCCGCGAAGTCCAGGAACACCCTGAGCATCACGGCCACCGAGAGCTTGTCGTCGAGCGCGCCCCTGCCCCACACGAACCCGTCCTTGACGGCGCCGGAGAAGGGGTCCACGCTCCACTCCTCGGGGTTCGCGGGCACGACGTCGAGGTGGGAGAGGAGTAGCAGCGAGGGCCCCGGCTCGCCCGAGTCAGCCCACGCCACGACGCTCCCCCTGTTGGGCGCGCTCTCGAGGAGCCTGTACTCGAGGCCCCTGCCCTCCAGCTCCTCACCCACAAGCTTGGCGGCGGGGGTCTCGTTGCCCGGGGGGTTCGTCGTGTCGACCTGGATCAGCCTCGAGAGGAGGTCGACAACCCACTTGACCCCCTCCGGATGCACGCCGGGCCCTCGGGGGGCCGCTTTAATTCCTTCATCGATGGCGCGCCACGCTTAAGCCCGCCCCCGGCCGCGGGGGGCGGTGGCGGAGCTAGAGTACCTGATCTGGATCTTCACGGGGGCCTGCAACCTGGCCTGCCAGCACTGCTACGCGTGGAGGTTCCGCGGCCTGCCGGAGCTGGGGCTGGAGGAGAGGCTGAGGTTGGTGGACGAGGCGGTGGAGATGGGGGTCGAGTACGTGAACCTGGCCGGCGGCGAGCCCCTGCTCCACCCCCACACCCCGCCGGTCCTGGAGCGCCTCGGCGATCACGGCGTAGAGAAGAGCGTCGTCACGAACGCGACGTCGGTGAGCGAGGAGGTGGCCAGGGTGCTCGCCCGGACGGAGACGGAGGTCATGGTCTCCATCGACGGGCCCCGCGACGCCCACGACGCGGTGAGGGGCGCCGGCTCCTTCGAAAGGACGCTCAGGGGGATCGAGGTGCTCAAGAGGCACGTGGGCCAGGTGGCGGCGGTCTTCACGGTCAGCCCCCTCAACTGGCGGAGGGCCGGCGAGACGATCGACTTGCTCGCCAGCCTGGGCATCGAGGCGGCCGCCGTGCTACCGGCGATGCCCTCCGGCCGCGCGAGGGAGACTGGGGCCTTCATCGGCCCCCGCGAGTACCTCAGCGCGCTGCTCGAGGCCGGCCGGAGGGCCGGGGAGCTGGGCGTCAGGCTGAGCGCCTGGTGCACCCCCTGGGCCCCCCTCGTGAGGGGCCTGGAGCGGGTCGGGAGCTGGTTCTGCAGGGGCGCCAGGGGGGTCGACCTCGACCCGGCGGGTGGGGTCCTGCTCTGCGACGTTCTCGACTTCAGGCTCTCCAGCGCGAGGGGCGCCGGCCTGCGCGAGGCGGTCAGAAAGGCGAGGGGGCACCCCCTCTCCAGGCTCGTAGCCCGGCCGCCCCGGCTCCCCGAGGCCTGCGCGCAGTGCCCCCTCTCGCCCCTCTGCAGAGGGGGCTGCTACGCCAGGGCCTACCTGCTGAGGGGCGACCTCAACGCGGGAGACCCCCTCTGCCCCAGGGTCTCGCTGGGCCTCGCGCTGGAAGAGCGGGCAGGGCGCTACCTGTAGCCCATCGCGAGCTGGCCCCTGTCGAGGGCCGCCCTGTGCTCCCTGATGAGGTTGAAGAGGGCCGTCCTGATCGCCTCGCTCCTGCTGCTGAAGACCCCCATCTCCACCAGCCTGTCGAGGGCCTCCAGCAGGGCCCGGGGGATGTGGAAGCTGACGATCTGGGTGCGGTCGGGAGACTTCCGCCCGGAGGCCCCCCTGGGCATGGTGGCACCGGCCCTCCCCCCGCTTAAGAGGGTTTCAGATGATTCCGCCTACGCCTGTATGATGGATGCAAGATAGGGGGCCAGGATACCTTAAAATTGCAGCTAGGCCGAGCGCCCGTGAGCGTTGCCAAGCGCAAGGCCGAGCTGAGGGAGGAGGTCTGGCGGCTGCTGGACGAGAAGCGCGTGGCGACGCCCAGGCCCTCCAGGGGCAGGATACCGGCCTTCGCCGGCCTGAGAGTGGCCACGATGAGGATCCTCAAGAGGTCCTTCTTCCAGGAGGCGAGGGTCGTCTATACGAGCTCGGACCTGTCGCTGCAGCCGCTGCGGGAGGAGGTCCTGAGG
>JAGDWA010000147.1 GCA_023269735.1 Thermofilum sp. | reverse complement strand
CCGCCAGTGCCGTGGCCAGCACAAGGGCGGCAGCTAGGGGCGCGAGCCAGGGCGGCGGCGGCAGCTTGAGCACGACCTGAGCCTGCGCCGGGACGATGACGTCCACCGAGGTCCCCTCCGCCCTGACGGTGTAGGCACCGGGCGGCACGCGGACTACCACCAGCCGCCCGCCCTCCCCTGTGACGCCCGCCGCGAGCCTCCGCGTCCCGTTGTAGAGCTCGACGAGCACCCCCTCCGCCGGCCTGCCCAGGAAGTCGAGGACCGTCACGTTGAGGTCGTAGAGCTCCGCCCTCACCGTCACGTTCCCCCCTTCCAGCCTCACCGCGCCTGAGAACACCCTCAGGCCGCGCCAGAGGACGCTCAGGGCGTAGGTGCCCGCCCTCACGGCGAACTCCGCGACGCCCATCGGGGCCTCGTACCGCGAGCCGGCGACCTCCACCACCGAGTCGTAGAGCCTCCGGCCGGCGGCGTCCGTGACGATCACCCTGACGTAGACCCTCTCGCCCACGACCCTCACTATCAGCGGGCGGCTCTCGCCGACCTCAAAGATGCTGGTGGCGTGGGGCGCGGCCACGACCCTGTACTCGCCGAGCCTCGGGAGGGCCACCCTAGCCAGGGCGGTGCCGTTCGCCCGCGAGAGGGCTTCGGCCAGCGCGCTGCCGTTCGCGACGAAGGCCACCCTCAGCGCCGGCACGGGCGGGTAAAGGTGGGCGTAGAGCGTGAAGGGCTCGCCGGCACCGACCTCGCTGGGCCCCTCGAGCCTCACGCTGAGCCTCGCCCTGACGATTGTGATCGCGGGAGCGCCTAGCATCCCCCTAGACGCCGGGTAGAGGGCCCAGGGGCCCGGCACGTCCAGCGCCACCCGGCTCCCGCACCTGTAGACCCTCTCCCCCGCAGCTGTGCGCGCCACGACCGCCTCGCACCCGCTGCAGTTCACGACGAAGCTCTCGCCCAGCCGCGCCCGCGGAGGGGCTTCGACGCGCCACTGGGGTGGCGACCTCGAAGCGGTGAAGTTGGCCAGCGCGCTGGAGGGACCGTACTCCCTCGCCCCCTCGAACTCGGCGCGGACCTCGTAGAGGCCCTCGTCCGTGGGGGTGTAGGCGGCGGCGAACCAGCCGCTGGAGTTGGCCTGGAAGGCGCCCAGCTTCACCCAGGGGCCGCCGGCGCGCCTGACGTACACCGCCACTGCGAGGGGGAGGCCGGGGTAGACGAAGCCTAGGATCCTCGCCTCCCTGCCCACCGCCGCGGTGCCCGGGGTCACGAGCAGTATCAAGGGCGTGGGGCGGGCCACCACCTCGAACGTCACCGATGCCGCCGCCCCGGGCGTCGCGGCGTAGACCGTGTACACGCCCTCGCGGCACTGGGGGTCCAGCTGGAGCGTGAACGTCCCCGCCCCTCGCGCGTCCAGCGTGAGCTGCGCGAGCGCGACGAGCTCGCCAAGTGGGCCTCGAACCTCGATGCCCACTGGGGCGTTTGGGGGGCCGCTCACGCTGATCGTTACGGCGCTCCCCGGCTCGTAGAAGCTGGCGTCGGTCGCGACCTTCAGAGCGGGTTGCGCGAGCGCGGCTGCGGCCAGCAGGGCGAGTGCTAAAAAGGCGCTCGCGGCCCTCACGGTTCCGCCCTCTTAGGCCTGAGCCCCAGAGGCGGTCTTCTGCTCCTCCCTCTTGGCCTCCTCCTCGAGCTTCCTCAGCTCCTCCTCGATCTCCTTCTCGATCTCCTCGATCGGCTTGGGCGGCGGGGTCGTCGCCAAGGTGTAGCCTATCCAGGCGAGGATCCCGAGGACGCCGGCCACGGCCACGAACGCTGTGAGCTTGATGATCAGCTCGCTGAAGGGGGATATGAGGAGCCAGCCGTAGATGGCGATACCAGCGATCGAGCCGACCATCAGCGCTGCGCCTATAGCTTGGTCCCTGGTCATCATCTGGCCCCCTGCGCCAGTAGTAGAAATCTTTTTCCGCGGACCCAGCAGGGCGATGGTCCCCCCCGACGGGGGTGCCGCGGAGCAGCCTGAGGGGGCAGAGCGCCGAGCCCCTCCAAGCGCCGCGCAAGATCGGCTTGACATCAGCATGCTCAGGGGCGTCGACCAGCGCGTGAAGGATGCGCTGGCGCGCGCGGGGGTCCGCAGCCTGTGGCAGCTGGTGGAGCGGGGGCTCACCGCCAGGGAGCGGAGGGAGCTCGCGAGGAAGGCCGGCGTGAGCGAGGGCGCCGTGCTGAAGCTCGCCCGGGTCGCGGACATGTGCCGGGTTTGCGACGTGCTGCTAGCGGAGCTGCTCGTCGAGGCTGGGGTGCACACCCCCTTCGAGCTGCCGCTGAGGCCCCTGGAGGAGCTCTGCGTCATGACCTCCTCAGCCGCCCAGAGGCTCGGCGTCCCCCCGGTCGGGTGGGGAGAGCTGGAAGAGGTCAGGAGGAGGGCGCGCGGCCTCCCCCCGCTCTTCGACTACTAGGGCAAGGTTAATTACTCGGCCGGCCGGTGCCCGCCCGTGGTCGAGCCGAAGTGGAGGTACATCCTCGAGTGGATGCGGATGCCCTTCGAGGGCCACCTCCACGGCGTGAGGCGCACCATCTACTCCGGCAGGACGAGGTTCCAGCAGGTTGACATCGTCGAGACCTACTCCTTCGGCAAGTGCCTCTTCCTCGACGGGATCCTCCAGAGCAGCGAGTACGACGAGCGCGTGTACCACGAGTGCCTGGTGCACCCTGCGATGATGACGCACCCGGGGCCCCGCCGCGTGCTCATAATCGGCGGCGGCGAGGGCGCGACGGCAAGGGAGGTGCTGCGCTACCCCACCGTCGAGAGGGTGGTGATGGTCGACATAGACGGGGAGCTGGTCGAGCTCTGCCGGAGGTACATGCCGGAGTGGAGCGAGGGGGCCTTCGAGGACCCGCGCCTGGAGCTGGTGATCGAGGACGGGCGGAAGTACGTCGAAAGCACCGGCGAGCTGTTCGACGTGGTCATCCTGGACCTCACCGACCCCGTGCCGGGGACCCCCTCCGTCTTCCTCTACACGAAGGAGTTCTACGAGCTCGTGCGGCGCAGGCTGAGCCCGGGCGGCGTGATGGTGACGCAGGCCACTTCGCTCCGCTACTCGCTGGACTCCTTCGCGAGGATCAGGAACGCGGTGGCCGCCGCCTTCGGGCTCGCCAGGCCCTACATGGCCCCGATGGTGAGCTTCATGAGCTGGTGGGGCTTCGTGATGGGGAGCCTGGGCAGAGACCCTCTCTCCGTGCCCCCCGAGGAGATCGGGAGCAGGCTGGCGTCGCTGAGGGGGCGGCTAGCCTTCTACGACGAGGAGGTCCACCGCTACCTTTTCCGCCTGCCGAGCTTCGTGAGGGAGCAGGCCGACCGGGTGCGCGAGGTGCCGACCGACGCCAACCCGACGTACTTCCCAGCCTACAGCTGAAGCGCTCGCACCGCTCTATCGATGATCCTCGGGCTGTTGCAGACCTTGAGGGACAGCAGCATCGCGTCGAGGTACGTCTCAGGCGTCCCCACGTCGACCCAGTGGACGTCGCCGACGTCGTAGACGTACACGTCCTCGCCCCACTCGACCAGCATCTGCACGGCGTCGGTGAGCTCGATCTCGCCGCGGGGGCTGGGCTTGCACTCCTCCAGGGCGTCGAAGATCGCGGGGGACAGCAGGTAGAGGGAGACATTGACGAGGTCGCTGGGGGGCTCCTGGGGCTTCTCGATGATCCTCTCCAGCCTGAGCACGCCGTCGGCCACCTCCCTGCCGACGATGACGCCGTACCTCCTGGGGTTCTCCACCCTCTTCCCCGCCATCACCGCGCTGCCGAGCTTCCCGTGCAGCTCCAGCAGCTTCCTCGGCACGTTGTCGCCGAGGAACACGTTGTCGCCCGCCGCCACGAAGAAGTAGTCGTCCGAGGCGAAGTGCCTGGCGTGGGCAACCGCGTCCCCCGTACCCCTGGGCACGGGCTGGTTGACCCAGACGATGTGGGAGCTCTCGACCATCTTGTAGAAACGGGTGAGCAGCTGGGCCTCGAGGGCCCTCCCCCTCTGCTCCAGGAACCCAACGTAGTCCCAATCTGGGGTGAAGTGGTCCTCGATCGCCCTCTTGCCCCTGCCCACGACGAAGCAGAACTCCCTCACGCCCGCCTCGTAGAGCTGCTCGAAGACCACCTGGAGGATCGGCTTGAGGATCGGCTGCCCACCCTCCAGCTGGAAGATGGGGAGCATCTCCTTGGGCATCTCCTTGCTGTAGGGGAGCAGGCGGGTCCCTAGGCCGGCGGCGAGGATCACCGCCTTCTTCATTCGGCTCACTCTCCCGCCGCCCAGCGCATATTAAAGCGATGCGCGCAGGCTCTCGGCGGTCCTCCTCAGGCCCTCCTCCAGCGTGACGCGCGGCTCGTAGCGGAAGTCGCGGACCGCCCTGTCGACGCGGGCGACGGAGTGCTTGATGTCGCCCGGGCGCGGCGGCGCGAAGACGGGCCTCAGGTCGGGCCTCCCCATGACCCGGGCCGCGGTCTCCGCGAGGCTCAGGACGCTCACCGGCCGGCCGCTCCCCACGTTGTACACCCCCCTGATGCCGTCGTCCCTCAGGGCCCTGACGAAGTACTCGACGGCGTCGTCCACGTACACGAAGTCCCTGGTCTGGGTCCCGTCGCCGTAGATGACGGGCGGCTCACCGCGGGCGATCCTCCTCATGAACTCGGTGACGACGCCCGCGTAGGCCCTGCTCTGCTTGGGGCCGTACACGTTGAAGAGCCTCAGGATCACAGGCCTGAAGCCGTGGAGCCTGGCGTAGGCGCTGACGAGCGCCTCGCCGGCCGCCTTCGTCGCGCCGTAGGGAGAGATCGGGCTGATGGGGTGCTCCTCATCGATCGGGAGGCGGACGGGGTCCCCGTAGACGGCCGCGCTCGAGGCGAAGACCAGGACCTCGACGCGCCTGGCGGCTCGCAGCAGGTTTAGGGTCCCGTAGACGTTCACGTCGAGGTAGAGGTGGGGCTTCTCCACGGACTCCGCGACGTCTACCAGGGCCGCCAGGTGGGCCACCGCGTCGACGCCCTTGAGCGCCCCCTCAACAGCCCCCGCGTCGCGCAGGTCCCCCTCCACCACCTCGACGCTCTCCAGCACGCCCTCGAGGTTCTCCAGCCTCCCAGTGCAGAAGTTGTCGAGCACCACCACCTCGTAGCCCTCGCGCAACAGCCTCCGGACGAGGTGGCTGCCGATGAAGCCGGCCCCCCCAGTGACGAGGACCCTCATCGAGCCGGCGGCAGCAGCCGCGCGTATATCCCCTGCGCCCCTCGCCTCTGGTAGCGCGCCCCGCGGTGGGGGGAAGGTTTAATACGGTAAGCTTGCAGCCGCCGGGGGTCGGCCGGATGAGGAGGGGGGTGCTGCTTGGGTTAGCTGTGGCAGTAGCAGCCGCCTCGATAGCGGCCTACTACTCCCTCGTCTACCTGCCGGGGCAGCGGCGCCCCAAGGTCGTCGTGTACGCCTACCTCGACAAGATCACGGGCATCGACCCCTCGATCGAGGACGACACGGGCATCCCGATCCTAGGCGTGGTGTACGAGACCCTCGTCAGGTACGACCCGGCCACGGGGCGCGTGACGCCGGTGCTCGCGGAGAGCTGGGAGAGCAGCGCCAACGGGACCCTCTGGACCTTCAGGCTGAGGAGGGGCGTGGTCTTTCACGACGGGACCCCCTTCAACGCGACGGCCGTGAAGGTCTCGATTGAGAGGGCCAAGAAGGTCTACGAGGAGACTGGCCGCGGCTGCGGGTACATCTGGGAGGCCGTCGAGGAGGTCGAGGTGGTCGACCCCTACACCGTCAGGCTCAGGCTGTCCCACCCGGCCCGCATGGACTTGATGGCCGCCGCCATCTACTCCGCCTACATCTTCAGCCCCTCGGCCCTCGCGAGGGCAGGCGCGAACTCGACTCTCGACCCTAAGCTCGAGGCGTGGTTCAACAAGGGCAACGACGCCGGCAGCGGGCCCTACTACATCGAGTACTACAGCGCCGAGAGCGAGGTCAGGTTGAGGAAGTTCGAGAAGTGGTGGGGGTGGAGCCTCGTGAGCAACCCCGACGCGCCCGACGTGGTCATCATCAGGATCATGACGGACCCGATGTCCCAGTACAACGGCCTCCTCGCTAAGGAGGTGCACATAGCCAGCAGCGTCCCCCGGGCCAACGTGCGGGACCTCGCCGCCCGCGGCTTCCAGGTGATCAACGTGTCACTCTTCCACAACTACCTGCTCCTCTTCAACGTGCGGCGCTACCCGACGAACATCACCGCCTTCAGGCTGGCCGTGATCCACGCGATACCGTGGGACGAGCTGGTGAGCGTGGCCCTTAGGGGCTTCGGCAGGGTCGGCAGGGGGCTCATACCTTACGGCTTCCCGGGCCACGACGAAAGACTCGCCTACAGCTACAACCTCTCGCTGGCCAAGAGGTACCTCGAGGAGTCGGGGGTTCCGCCGGGCACCACTATCGAGTTCGTCTACCAGAGCGACTACGAGGAGAACGAGGCGTTCGCGCAGCTCCTGAAGTCGAGGCTGGCCGAGCTGGGCGTGAGCGTCGTGCTCAGGCCACTGCCCTGGACCGCCGTCAAGGACGCCGGCAAGGCAGTGTGGGAGGACCCCGAGAGGGCGCCCCACCTCATCATCAGCGACTGGTGGCCAACGACACCCTCGCCCTACGAGTTCCTCTCCATCTTCCAGAGCACGAACACCGAGTGGAACTGGGCCGGCTACAACAGCAGCGAGTTCGACGAGCTGATCGATGAGGCGTACAAGACAGAGGGGGCGGACTACGCGAGGGCGCTGCAGCTGTACGCGCAGGCCCAGAGGATGCTGTACGAGGAGGGGGTCGCGGTCAACCTCTGGGACGAAGTGAGGCCGTTCGTGATAAGCCCCAACGTCGAGCTCCCGCGGGAAGCCTTGAACCCCCTGTACATCTACGTAATACGCTTCGAGCTGGTCAGAGTGCGGGGCTGAGATGCCGCTCAGCCTCGGCTACCTGGCTAGGAGGGCCGTCTGGAGCCTGGCCGTAGTGGTCGGGGTTGCCGTCCTATCCTACCTGGTCATCATCCTCTCGCCCGGAGACCCGGCCGCCAAGTGGGCTGGGCACCCCCGGGGGCCGGGCGCCGCCAGGGCGGTGGAGCTGGCGAGGAGGGAGCTCGGGCTGGACCTGCCGATCCCCGTCCAGGTCCTGAACTTCCTGCGGATGGTGCTCACCGGCGACCTGGGGCTCTCGATCGCTTACAGGCAGCCGGTCTACAGCGTCCTGTGGCGCAACCTGGCCGCGACGCTCGAGCTGCTGCTCGTAGCCTACGCGATCGGCGTCCCCCTGGGGTCCCTCCTGGGGGTCCTAGCCGCACTGAACAGGGGGCGGCGCATCGACGGCGCCCTGCAGGCGGCAGGCACCCTGCTTGCGAACACCCCCACCTTCTGGCTGGGGCTCGCGATCTTCGCGTCCCTGCTGCCCCTCGGCTTCGCAGCCTACGGCCGCGTTAGCACCGGACTGGCCCTCTCCACCGGTTTCCGCCCCATCACCGGCCTCTACCTGCTGGACGCGCTGCTCCAGCTCAACTTTCCCGTCTTCTTCGACGCCCTAGTGCGCCTCCTCCCGCCGGCGCTGGCGGTGGCCGCCTACCCCACCGGCGTCTGCCTGAGGGTGGGCAGGGCGCTGATGGCTGATGCGCTGCTGGAGGACTACGTGAGGGCTGCCGCCGCCTGGGGTGTGACCAGGAGGATCATCGTGTGGAGGTACGCCTTCAGAGCGACGCTCCCCGGCCTGGTCCAGGTCAGCGGTCTAGCGTTCGCGTACAGCCTCGTCGATGCGATGGTAGTGGAGTACGTGTTCGGCCGCGAGGGGCTGGGCCGCCTCCTCTACGACGCCGTGAGCGTCAGTGACTTCAGGCTCGCCGTGGGCCTCCTAGTCGTCGTCGCGGCCTTCTACCTCGTCGTCAACACCCTGGCCGACGCGGCGCAGGCGCTCATCGACCCGAGGGTGAGGCTATGAGCTGGGGTGGGGAGCGGCTCGGTAGCCTCGTGGGGCGGGCCTGGAGGGGGAGTGCGCGCTTC
>JAGDWA010000117.1:885-8164 GCA_023269735.1 Thermofilum sp. | reverse complement strand
CTCGAGGACCGCGAGAACCACCCCCGCCACGACCACGAGGATGCCCACCACGGGCGCCGCGAGGACCACGATCCTAGTGGCGCAGTAGAACTTCCTCAGCCTGGCCCTGCAGAGGTTGCCCCAGCCCAGGACCCTCAGCAGCCACGACGCGATGAGGGCGGCAACGACGGCCAGCCCGAGGACGAGCAGGGCGGCTAGGAGCGTGAGCAGCTCCCCCACCCCGGGCGCGAGCCCGTCGGCTCGGGGCAGGAGCGGGGAGCCCAGGGGCTGCAGGATGAGCGAGAGCACGGCCACAGCAGCCCTGATGGCGGCCGCGTTGCGGAGGCGGCCGAGGCCGACCACGACCTCCTGCACGCGCTCCGGCCTCCCGCTGGGATAAAAGCGTTCCTTCAACCCCCTCCCGGGCACTGATAATGTTCGTTTAGCAATGGCGGAAAGGGTTTTAAGGAGCGTGGGCCAGGCCGCGCGATGGGTGGGCAGGTACCGAGCCCGGAGGAGTTCTTCGGCTTCAGGATCGGGGAGGACGGGAAGCTGGCAAGGTGGGACCGGATCCTGGAGTACTACCGCCTCATCGCCTCCTCGAGCCCCCGCGTCAGGCTGCTGGAGCTGGGGCCCACCGCGATGGGGAACCCGTTCGTCGCCCTCGTCGTGAGCTCCCCCGAGAACCTCGCGAGGCTGGACGAGTACAGAGAGATCGCGAGGAGGCTCGCCTACCCCTTCGACCTCAGCGAGGAGGAAGCCAGGAGGCTGGCGGAGGAGGGGCGGGCCATCGTCGTCGTGGGCGCCAGCATCCACGCGACCGAGGTCGCGGGGGCTCAGACCATGGTCGAGCTCATCTACGAGCTGGCGACGAGGGACGACGCGAGGGCGCGCAGGATCCTGGAGAACGTGATCCTCGTCGCCATACCCTGCATGAACCCCGACGGCCAGCTGATGGTCGTCGACTGGTACAACAAGACACGGGGGACGGAGCACGAGGGGACCCCGCCGCCCTGGCTCTACCACAAGTACTGCGGGCACGACAACAACCGAGACGCGTTTATGCTAACTCAGCCGGAGAGCAGGTACATCGCCCAGATCCTCTACAGGGACTTCGTCCCCCAGGTCTTCGTCGACCACCACCAGATGGGCAGCACGGCGGCGCGCTTCTTCATCTCCCCGGAGATGGACCCGATATACCCGGACGTGGACCCTCTCGTCTGGCGGGAGATACAGTTCATAGGCACGTACGCGGCCGCCAGGCTCGCCCAGAGGGGCTTCAAGGGGGTGGAGACCTACAGCCCCTTCACGCCGGACTTCGTCGGCGGCTTCCAGACCCTCGCCATCTACATGAACATCGCGAGCGTGCTCACCGAGGCCGCCAGCGTGAAGATCGCGTCGCCCGTCTTCGTCCACCCCCACCAGCTGAGGGGCTACAGCAGGGGCCGCAGGAGCGACGAGCCCCAGATGAACTACCCGGACCCGTGGCCCGGGGGCTGGTGGAGGCTCAGGGACATCGTCGACTACCAGAAGGAGGCCACCTACGCGATCCTCGAGGTGGTCGCAGCGCACAGGGAGGAGCTGCTGTACAACACGTACGTGAAGAACAGGAGGAGCATCGAGAGGGGCCTCGCGGACCCGCCCTTCGCCTTCGTCATACCCCCCAAGCAGCACGACCCGCTCACCGCCTGCAGGCTGGTCGAGGTGCTGCTGAACCTGGGGGTGGTGGTCCACGTCGCCGCGGAGCCCTTCGAGGCGGAGGGCAGGACCTACCCCGCCGGCACCTTCGTGGTCTTCATGGCCCAGCCCCGGAGGGCTCTCGCGAAGAAGCTCCTCGAGAGGTTCCTCTACCCCGACAACGAGTTCACAAGGGATCCCTCCGGGAGGCCCATAGCGCCCTACGACCTGGCGACCGAGCGGCTCCCCGACTTCATGGGCGTGCGGGTGGACGAGGTGAGGGAGAGGTTCACCGGCAGCTTCAGGGTGGTCGGGGGGCGCGTGAGGCCCAGGCCCGCCGTCAGGGCGGGGAGGGCCGGGTGGCTGCTGGACCCCCGGCTCAACGACGCGCACAGGGTGGTGGCGAGGCTGCTGAGGGAGGGCTGCGCGGTCTACCGCGCGCCGAGGGGGGTCCTCGGCTACCCGCCGGGCGCCTTCTACGTTGAGCCCAGCGAGGGGGCCCTCAGGGTGCTCGAGTGGGGGGCGGAGGAGCTGGGCGTCGAGCCGGCGCCCGTGGACCAGCCGCCGGGCGGGCTCCTCAGGGTCAGCTTCGCCAGGGTCGGCATCTACCAGCGCCTGTACGGGGGCAGCATGGACGAGGGCTGGATCCGCTGGCTCTTCGACGACTTCGGCGTGCCCTACAGGGTGGTGGACGACGAGCTGATCAAGAGCGGGAGGATCAGGGAGGAGCTGGACGTGCTGATCATGCCCGACGACCCGCTGCCCCTGCTGAAGGGCGAGAACATCGAGGAGGAGCTGAGCAAGCTCTGGGGGAGGCCGGTCAAGCTGCCGCCGTGGCCGAGGGAGCACCAGACGGGGTTCGGGAGGGAGGGCGCCGAGAAGATCAGGGAGTTCGTCGAGGGGGGCGGCACGCTGGTGTGCGTCGGCAGGTCGGTCGACCTGCTGATAAAGGACCTGAAGCTGCCGCTGCGCAACCTTGCGGAGGAGCTGAAGGATCCGACCAAGTACTTCTGCCCCGGGTCCACGCTGAGGGCGGTCGTGGACAACGAGCACCCGCTGGGCTGGGGCATGCCGCGCGAGACGACGGTGCTCTTCACGGGGAGCCCCGTGCTGGAGGTCGTGCACAGCCACTGGAACGAGCGGTACCGGGAGGTCGCCAGGTTCGCGGACAGGGACCTGCTGAGCAGCGGATGGCTCATCGGCGAGGAGCACCTGCGGAGGAAGCCCCTGCTCGTGGAGGCGCTGGTGGGGAGGGGGCGCGCCCTCGCCTACGCCTTCAGGCCGCACTTCAGGGGGCAGACCCACGGGACCTTCAAGCTGCTCCTCAACGCCGTCTACCTGTACCGGGAGCAGGCTTAAAAGGCGGGGCGCCGCGGAGCGGCGAGGATGAGGGCCGTACTCACCGACGACCAGGATGAGGAGACCTTTAAGTGCTGACCGCTACCTCACCCCCTCGAGCCCGGGCGTCTCGACGTAGACGTTCCACCAGGGCTTGGTCCACCTCTTCTCCACGGGCGGCAGGGCCTTGAGCAGCTCCTCGGCCGCCGCCGCCACGTTGGTGGCCTCGCTGGGGCTCAGCCCCTCCTTGACCAGGACGTCGACCCTCTCGGCGAGGTTCTGCAGGTTCAGCCTCGCGGTGAGCGCGAAGGGCTTGTCCCCCTCCAGCAGCTTCCTCAGCGCCGCCGGGTTGATCGCCTCGGGGCCCTCGCCGACCTCGTGGTCGAGCAGCAGGGCGGCAACGTCCTTCATGTCCTTCAGCTCCATCCCGACCGCCACCATCCCCTTCAGGTGGTCGTAGGGCAGGACCCGGAAGCCCTGGCCCGACGACTCGAGGAGCTCCACCTTCTCCCTGGGCAGCCCGAAGATGAACTGGAGCTTGGAGAGGAGCAGCTTCTCGAGGCCGATCGTGTACAGCCCCGCGGCGGGGTCCTCGAACTCCCCCCTCAGCTTCACAGTGTGGCGGAAGGGGAGCTCGTCGCAGAACACGTCGACCACCGACGCGCGCAGCCCGTCCCCCTCCGCCCCGCTCAGCCCGTGCACCCTGTACCTCCTCCCTCCCCTGAGCGCGTTGAACCAGCGGTCGCCCGAGGTCGCGAAGTACATGTACCGCGTGCCCAGGGCCCCCCCGAGGTTGAGGAGCAGCTTCACGAAGGGGTACCCGTCCCTCTTCCTCACCGCGAAGTCCACGTCGTTCAGCCTCCTGTTGAGCGCGTGCCCCGCCCTGTTGGCGGTCGGCGAGTGCAGCTTGACGGCGGCGCCCCCGAAGAGCAGCGCGGGCATCGGTTTGCCGACCCTCTTCCTCAGCTCCGGCGGCAGGTCCAGCTTCGGAGCGTTGAGCGCGGCCCACAGGGTCACGACGGTCCTCGCGAGGACGAAGTCGGAGAGGTCCAGGTAGCCGGGGAGCCCGAGGTCCTCGGCGGCCTGGCGCGCGTCGACCTTGGAGGTCAGCGGCAGCTCCACCTCGTAGACCGTCCCGTCGTAGTCCTCGAGGAGCCTCAGCCTCACCCCCATCACCCGTAGGTGAACATGTAGCTCCTCACCCTGCCCCGCTCGAGCTCGAGGAGGACGCCGCGCAGGGCCCCGCTGCTGTAGTCGCTGCCCGGGTTGAAGGCCAGCGTCCTGCCGATCCTCGCGACGCCCCTCGACTCGTGGATGTGCCCGTGGAGGCTCACGAGCGGCTGGAACTCCTCGATGGCCCTCCTGACCGCCGTGCTGCCCACGTGGACCATCACCACGTCGCCGCCCCTCCTCACGACCCTGAGGCCCTCGTCGAGCGCGGGGGCCAGGTCGATGAGGGTGCCGTAGGGTGGCGCGTGCACGTTGAGCACCGTCGCGCCCGGGTCGCCGGCCTCGCTGAGCAGCCTGCTGAGGCGCCCGTAGAGCTCCTCCTCGCTCAGCTCCCTTGGGGTCCTCCAGGGCGTTGGGTTCGAGGCGCCCAGGCTCACCAGCTTGAGGCCGCCCTTAATCTCGAGGACCCGCCCGTCGGGGTTCACGACGACGTCGGAGCCCCTCAGCGCCTCGTCGACCGCCCACCGGTCGTCGTTCCCCGGCATGATGTAGACCTCGACGCCAGTGCCGCGCAGCCTCTCCTCCGCCAGCCTCACCCAGGACCTCACCGTCTCGACCATCACCTTCGTGAAGAGCTCGTCCACGAGCGCCGGCTCCCTCGCCAGCCTCTCGTACTCGCCCTCGCTGAGGACGACCGGGTAGAAGCCGCTGCCCCTGATCGCGGAGACGACCTTGCTCAGCTCCTCCTCGCCCTCGGCCACCCAGAGCTTGCCGAAGACGTTCGCCTCGTACCTGCCGCCCCTGTCCACCACCGGGACGAGGACCTTCCCGGTTATGTCGCCGCCCAGCACCAGCGCGTCGGCCCTGTACACCCTCGCCGCGTTGAGGAACTTCCTGAAGCAGACCTCGCTGCCGTGGACGTCAGAGGCGTAGAAGAGCCTCATGGCCGCCCTCCACCTACTCGGGGGGCAGCTCCCTGAACGCCAGGTCTATGTCGATGCCCTGCCTCTTGCGGTACGCCCTCACCCCGTAGAAGTAGGCGGTCCCCACCGCGTACGCAGCGCCCATCACGATGAAGGAGGGCACGTGGAGGGCGCCGAGGCCCGGGTTGGTGAAGTAGTAGTAGAGCAGCACCAGGAGGAAGGCGGCGTAGACCGCGCCGCAGATCGAGATGAAGGGCAGGGGGCCGAGCTTCCACCCCGAGACGGGGGAGCTCTCGTACATCGGCTTGGTCTTGCGCCTGAACGGCACGACGATCGCCGAGACCGCCGTGAGCATGAACGTGGTCGCTATCTGCGGTATCATCGCCGTGAACCCGGTGAGGTAGCTGGGGTTGAGGGCGTAGAGGGTGAGCATCGCGAGGCTGAGGGCGGTCGAGACGAGGATGCCCTTCACCGGCGTGTGGAGGCGCTCGCTGACGTCCGCGAGGAAGCTGGGGGCCAGCCTGTCGAAGGCCCACGCGAGGAAGATCCTGCTCATCGGCATGATCGTGTAGAGGGCGTAGTAGAAGACCCAGGCGGTGAAGCCGATGCCGATCAGCCACCTGAGCCACAGGGGCGCCATCATCGCCGCGAAGGCGAAGTACGAGGGCGGGAAGGGGAGCTTGTAGCTGCCGAGGCCGTCGCCGTAGACGTACGCCACCGCGAGGAGGAAGTCGTAGCCGACCACCCGCTCGAGGAGCGCCCCCGTGATCCACCAGGAGACCGAGGTCAGCAGGAGGCCCCCCGGGATGCCGATCAGCATGCTCCTGCGCACGTCCCTGGTCTCCCCAGCGACGTAGGCGGCGAGGTACGGGTAGAGCAGGCCCCAAGCCGCGACCGGCATCAGCGGCAGCGCCTTCCAGAGGTCCCAGGTGTAGGTCGGGTTGACGCCGTACGCCTCCCGGATGTGCGCCAGCCCCTCGCTCACTATGGCGCTGTAGTTGGCGGAGCCGTAGGCGGCGCTGAAGCTGTCCCACGCCGCAACGAAGGCCTCGCGCGTCGCGCCGAGGAGCACCGCCCAGATGGCGGCGAACATCGCCAGGCCCAGCGCGAAGCAGGCCGCCTGGAAGACCCTGAACGCCTTGAGGCCCAGCATCGCCACCACCGCCGCCAGGGCGATCGTCAGGGCCCCGATCAGGAAGATCCCCACGTTTGAGCGCACGAAGTCGGCCCACTCGTTGAGGCCGACCAGGTAGAAGGTGGTGGAGAGCGACGGGTCAGCGACGTACGACGGGAGCACGGCGATCCAGACGAAGTTCGCAACGATCCAGCCGAAGCTCGAGAGGAAGCCGAGCAGCGGGTGGAGGATCCTGCTGACGAACACGTAGTCGCCGCCGCTCCTGGGGGCGATCGTGACCAGCAGGGACCACGCGAGGGCGCCGAAGACCATCGGTATGGTCGTCAGCAGGACGCCGAGGTGCAGGTTGCCGCCGGGGGCGAAGTAGGGGCCCCAGAGGAAGTACCACCACGCGCTGAGCCCCCAGCTGATGTTCAGCGAGGCGAAGATCAGGATGTCCAGCCAGCCCGCCTCCCTGACCAGGCCCGTGGCCTCCCTCAGGAACACGCCCTTCCGGGCCTGAGCGAGCGACCCGCTATCGGATAGATCGCCCCCCTCCTGCATCGGGGCCCCCCAGGGTTCCCCCCTCTACTTAAAGCTATTGCAGGTAAACGGTAGATCATTGGCCGTTTTTCGCACATAATATTGCTATGTTTGCTCGAACATGGCGCGTATTACGTGCCGCGGAGCCCTCAGCGGAGCCTTAATGCGGAAGCCGCACCGGGGGCCCGTGCGCGGCGCCGCGCTCGCCTGCCTAGTCGCCGTCGCGGCGCTCCTCCCCGCCTCTGCGGGCGACAGGGTGAGCGGCGCGGCCGTCCGCATACTCGCGGACGGCAGCGTGGACCCCCCGAGCGCCCCGGTCAAGCGCTTAGGCGAGACGTACGTGCTGGCGGCCGACCTGGAGGCGGCGGGCGACGGCGTGATCATCGAGAGGGCCGGCGCCACGCTGGAGGGGGGCGGGCGCGAGCTGAGGGGCGGTGGCAGCGGGAGGGGCGTCGTCGTCCTGGCGGCCAACGTGACCGTGAGGAACCTGCGCGTCTCGGGCTTCGAATACGCCGTGGTGGCCAACGGCTCGGCC
>JAGDWA010000117.1:0-875 GCA_023269735.1 Thermofilum sp. | reverse complement strand
TCGGCCGGATGCAGGCTCGAGGGGCTATCGGTCGAGGGGGGCAGGGTCGGCATCGGCCTGTGGAGGTCGCCGGGCTGCACGGTCGCTGGGAGCGTTGTGAGGGGGAGCAGGGTCGGCGTCTTCCTCGAGGGCTCGGGCGGCGCGCGGGTCGTCAACAACTCGCTGGCGGGGTGCGGCCTCTACGTCAGGCGGTCCCCCGGCTGCACCGTGGCCAACAACACCGTCAACGGGAGGCCGCTGCTCTACCTCGAGGGCGCCTCGGGGCTGCGCGTGGGCGGCGGCTACGGGCAGGTGGTGCTGGTGGGGTGCTCGAACGTAACCGTCGAGGGGGTGAACGCCTCCCGGACGACCGTGGCGGTGCTGGTCTCGGAGAGCTCCAACGTGTCCGTGGTGGGCGCGGAGCTCCGGGAGAACCTGGTGGGCGTCGACGTCTGGGCCTCGGCCAACGTCTCGCTCCGCCGCTGCAGGATCGTGGGGGGAGAGGTCGGCGTGAGGGCCGCCGGGTCCGCGGGGGTCAGGCTCGAGGGCTGCTCGCTCGAGGGCCCGCGGTACGGCGCCTACGCCGACTCGAGCTCGCTCGTGGCGCTGCTCAACTCGACGCTGAGGGGCTGCACCGAGGCCGCGGCGCTGCTCGCCTCCGCGCGGGGCTCGATCGTCCAGGGCTGCGTCTTCGCCTACAACACCAGGGGCCTCGTGCTCCGCCGCTCGGAGGGGGTCCGCGTCGCCGGCAACGCGTTCCTGGGCAACGGCTACGCGGTCGTCCTCGAGTCCTCGAGCGGGAACAGCTTCGAGGGCAACGACTTCGCGGCCAACACCGAGGACGTCATACTCGAGTCCGCGGGGCCCAACAGGTGGCTCGGGAACTTCTGGGGCGA
>JAGDWA010000078.1 GCA_023269735.1 Thermofilum sp. | reverse complement strand
CCCCCGCCCCTCCACTCGACCAGCACGCCGCCGCGGCGGGGCTCGACCGACCTCACGCGGGCGCCGGTGACGACCTCGACCCCCCTCCCCCCGAGCAGCTCGGCCAGCCTTTCCTCGTGCGCCGCGCGGTCCAGCTTGGCCGCGAAGGGCTCCCTCGAGTGCACCGAGACTCGGAGGCCGAGCTCCGGGACGGCTACCTCCAGGATCCCGTAGGTCCCCTGCACGAACCTCCAGGCCTCGGGCAGCCTGGCGAGGGTCTCGAGCGACACTATGCCGGCGCACCTCCTCCCCCTGAGGCCGGGCCTCGCGGCCTCGAAGACCCTCGCGCCCTCCCCCAGGTGGTAGGCGACGAGCAGGCCCGCGATCCCCGCCCCCACGACCGCCACGCCGCCCATGGCCCCCTAGTGGTGGTGCGCGTGTAGGTGCGCCCTCCACTCGCCGGGTTCGTGGAGGTGGTAGAACGCTCTCTCCACGACCTCGCTGAGGGCCGGGTGTATGTGCATGCCCCGGTATATCGCCCTGGCTGTGCCGTCGGCGTACATGAGGTTGACAACCTCCTGGATCAGGATCGAGGCCTCGGGCCCGATGATGTGAGCCCCCAGGATCCTGAGGGTCTCCCTGTCCAGGATCACCTTGACGAAGTAGTGCTCCGCCATCATCGCCTCGCCCTTGGCTGTGTCGCCGTACGTGGCGAAGCCGACGAGTATGTCGTGCTCCCTCGCAGCCTCCTCCTCCTTCAGTCCGACGCTCGCCACCTCGGGCTCGGTGAAGACTGCGTGGGGGACCGCGCGGTAGTCGGCCTTCACCTCCTCGCCGAGGAAGGCGTTCCGGTAGACGATCATGCTCTCGTAGTTGGCCTTGTGCTTGAACATCAGCCTGCCCGTGGCGTCGCCGAACGCCCAGATGCCCTCCTTCGTCGTCCTCAGGTACTCGTCCACTACCACCCAGCCACCCTCGTCGACCTTGACCCCGGTCTTCTCAGGCCTCGTGATGTCGCTGTTCGAGGCCCTGCCGGCGGCGATGAGGATCGCGTCGGCCTCGAACTCGACGTTGTCCCCCGTCAGCTTGTTCTCGGCCACCACGACCTTCCTCTCGCCCTTCCGCCTGAACTCGACGACCTCGTGGTTCGTCCTGATGTCCATGTACTTGGACAGCTCCTGCCTCAGCAGCTCCGAGATCTCGGGCTCCTCCTCCGGGAGGATCCTGTCCCTCCTCTGCAGGATCGTCACCTGGCTCCCCATCATGGCGAGGAAGAAGCCGAGCTCGAGGCCCACGAAGCCCCCGCCGACGACGACCGTCCTCCTGGGCAGCTCCCTCAGGTCGCGGAAGAAGTTGTCGCTCGTGTAGTAGTCGACGTCCTCCACGCCGGGCACCTTGGGGATCGCCGGCCTCGAGCCGAGGCCGAGCAGGATCGTGTCGCCCACTATCTCCCTCCCTCCGACGTCCACCGTGTAGTCGCCCACGAACGTCCCCGTGGTCTGGTAGAGGTCGATGAGGGGGTGGCGCTTGAGCGAGCTCTCGATCATCTTGCTCTCCTCGTAGATCCTGCGCCAGACCCTCTCCATGACGGCGGGAAAGTCGACACCCTGGTACGAGACCCTGATCCCGAACTTCCCCGCCTCCAGGACCCTCCTCACGTTCCTGGCGACCTCGAGCAGCATCTTAGAGGGGATGCAGCCCCTCGTCAGGCAGATGCCCCCCACCATGCTGTTTTCGATCACCGCGATCCTGGGCCTCCTCCTGCGCGCGCCGCCCCGCTCCAGGAGCGCCGAGACGATGTTCATCGAGGAGCCGGTCCCGAAGGCTATGACGTCGTAGTGGCGCACCATCGGCCCGCGAGCCCCGGGCGCTATTTAAGAGCTCCTGAGGTCGACGACCCTGGCTATGCAGTCGGGGGGCACGCGCGGGGCGACGTAGACCCTGCCGCTGGCCCTGTAGAGGGGCACCCTGCCCCTCATCCTCTGCGGGTCGATCACGAGCACGACGGGATCGGGGTGCCTGCGGGCCCTGGCGGCGGCGTCCTCGAAGCTGGTCGTGAGGTGGACGAACAGCCTCCTCATCGGTATCAGCCCCCTCCTCATGATGGATGGCAGCCTCGACGCCGACGTCCCGTGGTACAGCGGGGCCCCCGGGTACTCCTCCGCGTACGACACCCTCACGCGCACGCTGTGCCCGTAGCGGGCCCTGATCCTGCCGCCCCTGACCTCGAAGCGACCCTTGGGGTCGAGGGCCGCCAGAGCGAGCAGGTGCTCCCGCCTGACCCACTCGTAGCCCGGGCGCCTCCTGACGGCCTCCGCCAGCTCGCCCAGGTCGACGAAGCCCTCCTCGTCGAGCCTCAGGTTCAGCGCGTGGGGGAAGTGCCTCAGCGCGCCGCTCACGAGCCTGCTGAGCCGGACCCTCTCGCCCGCGCCCATCAGGAGCTCGGCCGCAGCGCCGCAGTGGAGCTCCTCCTCGGTGAACGCGCCGCACACCCTGCACCTGTAGATGGGGGCCGCGCCGCGCACCGGCGTCCACCCAAGTGGGAAGAGAAGAAGTTTAATTAATGTGCGCCGCATGCGCAGCGATGCTTCGTGAGCGACAGCGGTGACCCATTCCTGGAGCTCGAGGACCTGGGGAGCCCGAGGACTCGGGAGCTGGTGGAGCGCCTCAACGCGGAGGTCGATGGCCTCCTCTCGCCCCTCGTCCAGCGGCACTACGAGAGGCTGCTCGAGCTGGTCAGGGCGCCCCGGGCCACCAGCGCGGCTCTGACGTCGGAGGGCGCCGTCGTCCTCTACAAGGGGCTCAGCGACGAGGTGGTCCTGCTGAGGTGGAGCGGCGAGAGGGTCCCCCTGCTGGCCCCGGGCGAGGGCGAGGTCTTCACGGGCGTCAGCAGGGTTGAGGGTTCCCCGCGCCTCGTCGCCGTGCACGCCTCTATCGAGGGGGCCGACGAGGGCCGCGCCTACATCCTCGACGCCCGGAGCGGGGAGGTCGCATGGAGGGTGGAGGGCCTCGCCCACGGCTTCTGCGCGGTCGACGGCGCACTGGTGTACGTGAGGAGCTACAGGAGGAGCCCTCCCCCCGACGGCGGGCCCACGCCCACAGATAGGATCGTGGAGCTGAGGGACGGGAGCGAGGAGGTGGTGTGGGGCTCCGTGGGGCGGGGGGAGTTCGTGGGGCGCATCGTGCTCTCGCCGGACGGGAGGGCGGCCGCCGCGACGGTGCACAGGGGCTGGGCCAGCTCGCGCCTCTACGCGTTCGACACCAGCGGCTGGGGGGCGAGGCTCCTCGAGGAGGGGGGCTACCACATTAGCCTGCTGGGCTGGCTGGAGGGGCCCGCTTACGCCAGGATGAGGCCCGAGGGGGACGAGCTGGTCGCGGGCGGCGCCTGCGCGCGCCTGGAGAGGCCTCTGCACGCTGCGGCCGCGTCGGGCGGCCGAGTGCTGGTCGTCGACATCTGCGACGCCAGGCACAGGGTCCGCGTGGCCGACGCCCGCCTCGAGGGGTGGGAGGACGTCGCGCTGCCCATCGAGCCAGCGACGGTACACAGCGTGGACGGGCTGGACGGGCGCTTCCTCCTGCTCGCCTCCTCCCCCTCCCACAGGCACCTGCTGGCGCTCGCTGAGGGCGGGGCCGCGAGGGTCCTCGAGGAGGGCGCAGCGCTCCACGGCGTCTCCGTGCACGACCTGTGGCTGCGCAGCGAGGACGGGGCCAGGGTCCACGGCTTCCTGATCGCGCGCGGGAGGCCGAGGGCGGTGCTGCTCTACGGCTACGGGGGCTTCGGGGTCTGCCTCACGCCCTCGTACTCCGCCCTCTTCCACCACCTGCTCGAGCTCGGCTACGCTGTGGCCATCGTGAACGCGAGGGGCGGCCGCGAGGAGGGCGAGGCGTGGCACCGGGCCGGCATGCTGGAGAAGAAGGAGAACACCTTCCGGGACTTCGCCACCTTCGCCCGCTTCTTCAAGTCGCTCGGCCTCAGGGTCGCGGCCTACGGCTCCAGCAACGGGGGGCTGACGGTGGCGGCGGTCGCGACCCGGTGGCCCGAGCTGCTGGACGCGGCCCTCGTCGGGTACCCCGTGCTCGACATGCTCCGCTACCACCTGCTCCACGTGGGCAGGTACTGGGTCCCGGAGTACGGCGACCCCGAGGACCCGAGGATGAGGGAGGTGCTGCTCCGCTACAGCCCCTACCACAACGTCCCGGTCGGGAGGCGCATGCCGCCCACCCTCGTCTTCACGGGCCTGAACGACGACAGGGTCCACCCGGCCCACGCCATCAAGTTCGCGGCCAGGGCCAGGCAGCTGGGCCACCCCGTCTACCTGAGGGTCGAGACGAGGAGCGGGCACGCGGGGGCGAGGGCCGAGGTCAGGGTCCTCGAGCACGCCTACCTGGCGGCGTTCCTCGAGAGGTTCCTGGCCTAGGGTGGTGGCCGTGGGCCTGAGGGCCGCGCTCGCCGTCACCGCCACCTTCCTCCTGGGGCTCGCCGCCGGCCTGGTGATGCCCGAGGGGTGGGCGAGGCTGGTCATGGGGCTGGCCAGGGAGCTCGTGCAGAGGGTCTACGTCCCCGACCCGCTTCAGCTGGCGCTCCGCATCTTCCTGAACAACGCGAGGGCCGTCCTGCTCATGGTGGCGCTCAGCCCCATCGTCCCCGTCCCGGCGCTGATCACGATGGCCAACGGGGTCTTCCTGGGCGTGGCCTTCAGGTACGCGGCGTCGGCCACCTCCCTCGAGGCTGCGGTCCTGGCGGTCGCCCCCCACGGCGTCATCGAGATCCCCGCGTTCCTCTACGCGGCCGCCTCCGCCACCTCCTTCGGGGTCTCCCTCTGGCGCAAGGCCTTCGGGGGGAGGGGGTCCTGGCCCAAGATCCTCGGGGGGCTCGCGAGAGCCGTCGCCCTCGCCCTCCTGCTCCTCGCGCTCGCCGCGCTCGTGGAGGCCCTCGTGACGCCCGCCCTCCTGAGGCTCGCGGGGCTGGAGCCCGGCGCCTGGCCTCCCCCCTAGCTACGGCAGGGCCGAGACGTCCACCGGCGTGCACGGGACCGGGATGACCAGCCTGACGCCCCCGCACTCGAGCACCAGGGGCCCCTCGTAGAAGTGGGTCGGCATCAGGTAGGGGACCCCGGCCTCCCTCGCCACGCGCACCGCGTCCCCGATCGTGGAGTGGCCGTGGGCGTGAGCGACGTCCTCCCCCACCAGCAGGCCCGTGGCCTCGTGCACCAGCAGCTTGCAGCCCCTCGCCAGCTCGACCACCGGGCGGCAGGGCCTCGTGTCGCCGCTGAAGGCCACCGCGAGGCCCCCCACCTCGACCCTGTAGGCCAGGCCCGGCAGCGTGTGGTCCACGGCGGCCGCGTAGACCCTCGCCCCGCCCACCTCGAGGACCGGCCTGGGCTCCGGCGCGGGCTCCACGAGCTCCGCCTCCACCGCCTCCAGGTAGTGCGGGATGCCCGCGGCCTCGAAGAGCTCGCGGAGCCTCAAGTTCGAGGGGCCGAGCAGGCGCAGCCTCAGGCCGGCGTGCCTCGCGCGCATCGCCAGCGTCGGCAGGCCCAGCACGTGGTCCCCGTGGCCGTGGGTCACGAGCACCCAGTCCACGTCGCTCACGTCGAAGCCGCACCTCCTCAGCGCGGCGTAGGCGCCCTCGCCCGCGTCGACCAGCAGCCTCGAGCCCCCCGCCTCCACCAGCAGCGAGGAGAAGCCGAGCAGCGGGCTCGAGACCCAGCCCCCGCAGCCCAGCGGGGTCACCACCAGCCGGGCCACGGGGGCCCCGCCGAAGGCTCCAGAAGAGCGTTTCGCCTCGGCCATTTTTGCAGCAAGCTGGGATTCAGCGGCAAAAGTGGCGCAAAGCATAAATAACACCCTCTTGCCGGCTTATAACGTGAGCAGGAGGAACGCCGTCTGGGCGCTGGTGAGGATCTACAAGTGGAAGCTGCTGCTGATCGCCCTGACCGCCATTATCGCGGTAATCCTGAAGAGCACGTTTGCAGATACCCAGCTGCCGCCAGGTAGCGTACCTACTCCAAACATCGATCCCCTGTGAATCGTATCTCGCGAGCGACAGCATGTCCCCTCTCTTCTTTCCTTTCTTTAAGATTCAAGAAGTTCAATGGAACATTCTTAAAGCAGCAGAACGTTCATTAACGGTAACAGAAGTAGCCTCTAATGCAAAAGTTCAACCCTATGTAGTATCGAAAGTATTTAAACAGATAAGAGAAGGTCAAGGTATCAAATTAGCTTTCGAAACACAATTAGAAAAAGCGGGCATAATTAATATTGCAGTAATAAGTGGAAAAACTTTAGAAACCTTACCTTATCTATCTGCAGCAAGAACTTTACGGGTACTAGGTAAGAAGCTATACCTCTATACGGGCCTTTTACCAGCCGAAGACGACGCCATAGAAGAATGGCTTTCACACTTTGAGGAAAGCGCACTGGTAGTGAGAGGCTTAGAAAGGGCATGGTGGAGAACCAGCGCATCTGCAACCCTGTACTCTGAGGGCTTCGTTGGCGGCGATATTAATGCAATAGTAGTAGTAAAAGAATCCAATCCCCCTAGCTTACCATCGAAAGAGACGGAGTTTGACGAAATAGACGTGCTGCTTCTTAGCATTAAGTACAGATGGCCATTCACTTCACTAAGGGAAGCAGAAAGAGAGAGCGAACGCTACCTGGGGAGGAGGGTCTCACACCAGGAGCTGAGCCGTCACTTCAGGAACCACGTGCTGAAGCTCTGGGCCGGGAACAGGGTCTGGCTGTACGCGGACGCCGAGCAGGTCCCCTACAAGCTGCTGTACCTTGAGGGGAGGGACGCGCCCGGCGTCGCTCGCGCCCTCGTGACCCTGCCCTGGTTCCACACGGCCTACATCGACATCGACAGGGCGATCGTGTCGGGCCAGCCGCCCTGCGCCTCGATGCCCCACCTCTACAGGGCCCTCGGCGACCTCGACGTCGACGTGATGGAGTTCGCGATGGAAGTGAGCCTGCTGAAGGGAGTGCCTCTGGCCAACCTGCTCCGCCAGCTGGTGAAGGTCAGGCAGGAGGTGAGGGCGGAGTGAGGTTCTCGGAGCTGCTGGACAGGATCGCGCACCCGGCCGGGACGATGGTGAAGAGGGCGTTCGCGTGGGAGGGGCTGGGCGACTGCGACGAGATCGTGGAGAGGTCGCCCAGGGAGTTCCTCGAAAAGCTCACGGAGCTGCTCAACGGCGACGACAGGCAGGCGAAGCTCTTCATCTACCTGGCGGCCGAGGCCCTGAGGGTCGAGCGCGGGGTGGACATAGACCCCGACGAGTGGCTGGAGGCCTTCCTCTCGGACGACGCCGCCTACGTCAGGCTCTGGCTGAGGAGGCTGGAGGGCGAGCTCACGTAGCCGCCCTCCCCACCCTGCGCGTGGCGACCAGCTGGACCCCGCAGACCTCCGCCAGCACCTGGCCGAGCTCCACCGGCGCCTCCACCTCGAGATGAGCCGCCACCCTCACCACCTCCGGGATGCAGCTCTTCGGCACGGGCCTGCTCGTCAGGACCGACACCACGGGCAGCTCCCCGTTCCTCACCCTGACCACCGTCATCACGTGGCGCACGGGGTTGGTCAGCTCCTGCCTCGCGTACTCCACGCCTCGCGCGCAGCCGGCCCCCTCCACCTCGACGCCACCGTCGGCCCTCCGGGCCCTCAGCGTGCAGCTGGCGGGGCAGAGGATGCAGACCAGCTCGACCTCACCCACGCGGCACCACCTCCAGGGTGAGCGAGCCGGCCTCCACCGCCCCCCTCAGCCGCTCGGGCCTCAGCACGAGGCGCAGCATCTCCGCGGGCCTGACGGCGACCCTGTACTCCCGGAGGCCGGCCTCGGGGACCCTGACGAAGACCCCCCTCTCCGGCCTCTCCACCCTGGCGTAGAGGGTCACGGCCCTCTCGCCGCTGACGTAGTGCGGCACCGCGAGCCTCACGTTCCGGCCCCTGCCCACCCTCACCCACCTCGCCGCCGGCACCCCGCCCTCGACGAAGAGCTTGGCCCCCTCCGCCGCCCTCTCGCCCTGCTCGGCCGCGTAGTCCACGAGGTCGTTGACGACCAGCGCGTTCCCGGCGGCGAAGACCCCGGGAACGGTCGTCTCCAGCAGCTCGTTGACGACGGGCCCGCCGGTCGCCGGGTCGATGGCGCAGCCCAGCCTCTCGAGCAGGTCGACGTTCGGCCTGAGGCCCGCAGCCACGATCACGGTGTCGCAGGGGATCTCGAACTCCGTCCCGGGGATGGGCTCCAGCCTCTCGTCGACGCGCGCGACGACCACCCTCTCGACCCTGCCCCTGCCCTCCACCCTGACCACGGCGTGGCTCAGGAGCAGGGGGATTCCGAAGTCCCTCAGGCACTGGACGACGTTGGACATGTGGCCGCCGGGCCA
>JAGDWA010000048.1 GCA_023269735.1 Thermofilum sp. | reverse complement strand
CACGCACGCGCCCCTGACCGCACTGCCGGCGCCGCCCGCTGCCCCCCGGCCGACTGCTGGGGGCCGACCGAGCGATCCCCGCGCTGGCGCCCCCTCCCCACTCCTCGTCCTCCGGCGGCCGCTGGCCCCGCAGGGCGCGCGGCGGGCTCTCGAGCTCCTAGCCCGATAAGCGGCGGCGATTCCCCCCAGAATACGCCCGCACTACCGGGCCCGGTGGCTGATTGCCTATTCGCACCTCGCCCTTCCAGTGCATCATGTGGAGGGGGGCATCGACGAGATCTTCGAGCGGTTCCTGGTGGAGTCGAAGATCTTCAGGGACCGCGACAAGCTGCTACCCGACTACGTGCCCAACGAGCTGCCGCACAGGACCCAGCAGATAATGCAGCTGGCGAAGATCCTGGCGCCGGCGCTGGGAGGCTACAAGCCGTCGAACGTCTTCATCTACGGGCTGACGGGGACGGGGAAGACGGCTGTCGCGAAGTACGTCCTGAGGAAGCTGCAGGAGAAGGCGCAGGACAGGGTGCTGTTCTCCTACGTGAATTGCCGCCAGAACAGCACGAGCTACAGGGTGGTCGCCGAGCTCGCGAGGAGCCTGGGGACCCGGATCCCGTTCACGGGGCTCTCGACGAGCGAGGTGTACAGGCGCTTCGTCTCCTCCCTCGACAGGAGGGGCAGGATCATGGTGGTCGTCCTCGACGAGATCGACCACCTGGTTAAGAAGAGCGGCGACGACGTCCTCTACTTCCTGACGAGGGTGAACGAGCAGCTCTCCTCCTCCAAGCTCTCCCTCATCGGAATCACGAACGACCTGAAGTTCACCGAGTTCCTCGACGCGCGCGTGAAGAGCAGCCTGGGCGAGGAGGAGCTGGTGTTCCCCCCGTACACCGCGAGGGAGCTGGAGGACATACTGAGGCAGAGGGCGGCTGAGGCGTTCAACGACGGGGTGCTGGAGCCCGACGTGATCCCCCTCTGCGCCGCCATCGCGGCGAAGCAGAACGGCGACGCAAGGCTGGCCCTCGACCTGCTGCTGAAGGCGGCCGACATTGCGGAGCGGGAGGGGGCCTCCAAGGTGACCGCCGACCACGTGCGGCAGGCCCAGAAGGAGATCGAGAAGAACGTGACGGTCGACGTGATCAGGACGATGCCGCTCCACCACAAGCTCGTCCTCCTGGCGGTCTACCTGCTGGAGAAGGAGGGGGCGAGGAACATCACGACCGGCGTCATCTACAACAAGTACCTCGAGATCTCCAGGCTGCTGGGCATCGACCCGGTCACCCAGAGGAGGGTTAGCGACGTGATCAACGAGCTGGACATGGCGGGGATCATCAACGCGAGGGTGGTCTCGCTCGGCCGCTACGGCAGGACCAAGATCATCAAGCTCAGCACCAGCGTCAGGAGCATCGAGGAGGGGCTGCAGGAGGACCTCTTCATGCTGGGGGCGCTGGAGATGGTGACGAGGTAGGCTACGTGAGGTCGCCGCAGGCGCACCAGATCTCGTGCAGGATGTCGTAGAGCTCCCGGAAGCCCTCGCCGGTGACCGCCGAGACCACCGGGATCCTCGCCGCGAGGCTGAACTCGTTCATCGCCTCCACCAGCCTGCCGGCGAGCTCAGAGACGACGCCGGGCTCCAGCTTGAGATCCTCCAGCAGCGCGTGGGGGCTCCTGGCCCAGGCTCCCACGCGCTCCGCCCCCCTCAGGTCCCCCTTGCTGAGCGCGACGACCGCGGGGACCTCGAGGCGCAGCTGTGCCACGAGGCCCATGAGGCGCAGCGTGGCGAAGTGCGAGGGGCTCCTCGCCAGGCTCACGTCGAAGAGCATCAGGGCGCTCGCGGCCCCGAGCTTCGCCAGCTCCCTTGAGATCGCGGGCCCCGACTCGTGGAAGAGGAAGAGCTCCATCTGGCCCGGCGTGTCGACGATCACGAAGTCCGCCCCGAGCCCGGCGATCTCCTCCAGCACCTCCCCCCTCCTAGCGTACACCTCGTCCACGCTGGCGATGAGGGCCCCGTTCGGCCCCAGCCCCCTCTCCTTCATCACCCGCTGCACAGTCACCCACCTCCGCACGTCGACGTCGGGCCTGTAGGGCGTGCTCTCGGCCCCCGGGTCGAGGTTCACGTATGCGACGCGCAGGCCCTGGTTCTCCTCGATCCACCTGCCGAAGGCGGCCGCCAGCGTGGTCTTGCCGCTGCCCGCCGGCCCCACCACGATCAGGTACTGCGCCCTGCTCAGCAGCAGCCTGCGCATCAGACCGCTACCGCGCGCCTCAGCCTTTTAAGCGCCGCGCTCAGCCGCTCGCGGCTCCCGCGGAGCACCAGCGCCCCCGCCACCAGGGCCCCCGCGGCGGCGGCGATTAGCGGCCACGGGGGGCTCCGGGGCTCCTCGACCAACAGGAGGCTCCTGGCGTACTGGGACAGGCCCCTCTGCTGCTGGGTCCAGCTGACCTTCACGTCGAGAGTGAGCGGACCGGTGGGAGCGGCGGGATCCACATCGACCTCAAACACGGCCAGCTTCCTCTCGTGGGGGTACAGCTTGCCCAGGTAGGCGCTGGTCGTGCCGGTGACGAAGGGGGAGAAGAGCTCCACCCTCACGTCCTCAGCGGTGGAGTTCGACGCGTTCTCGACCACGTAGACCAGCCTGTAGCCCCTGCCGCCCCTCACGACCCTCAGGCTAGACGCGTTCGCCACTACGAACCTCGCCCTCTCGAGGACGGTGAGCGTGAAGTGGGCCGGCCGCCCCGAGAAGTTGATGAGGAGCCTGTGGTTCCCGACGGGTGCCCCCTCGCCCACCCGCACCAGGAAGGTGAGCGTCACCGCCTGGCCCACGGGCAGGTAGGGGATGAGGGCGCGCGCGGCCCCCTCGGACACCGGCCTGACCCACTCGTCGCCGACGAACCTCACCTCCACGTCCCTCGCCATGTAGTCGCCGGTGTTCACCACCGTGACCAGCAGCTGCACCAGGTCGTCGCCCGGGAACACGACCGGCGGCACCGTGGCGGCGGCCGCGACGCTCAGCTCCCAGTCCCCCCTCACCTCGAAGCCCACGGTGTAGAGGTCCCTGAAGGACTGCAGCCCCTCCCCGCCGTAAGCTACGGCGGCGAGCAGCTGGAGGGCGCCGTAGACCCTCGGCTGGATGAACACGTCGAAGGCCGCGGTGGCCGAGGCGTTGGGGTCGAGGCTCCCGAGGCTGAGGGTGGAGGGGCCGAGCACCGCCCCGATCTCGGGGCTCTGCGAGGTCAGGGTCAGGGTCACGTTCCTGGCCCTGCAGGCCCCGATGTTGGTCACCCGCAGGACGACGCGGTTGACCCTGTTGGGGCTCAGCGTCCTGTTGAGGGCCTCGAGCAAGACGTGGGGCCTCCTGCCCGTCACGTTGACGGAGACGCGGATGGCGTCCTCGTACCCGTAGCCGTACTCGTCGTAGTACCGCAGCCTGAAGGTCGCGGTCACCGAGCCCCCGACCGCCTCGGCCCGGGCCAGGAACGCGACCAGGGCCGAGGCGCCAGGGTCGAGGGCCCCCAGCTTGGCGCGGGCCGAGGAGAGGATGTAGAGGCCCTCCCCCGGCACCGCGTCCACCACGGCGTCCAGGGCCCTCCCGTCGCCCAGGTTCTCGACTCTCACAACGAGCCTCCCCGCGAGCCCGTAGGACAGGCTGGAGTTGAGCACGGTGACCGAGAGCAGCGGCTGGGGCGACCTCGCGACCTCGAAGCCGACGCTCACCGTGGCCGCCCTAGCGTCGCCGCTCTCGTCGTAGTAGGATATCGAAACCTGCAGCTGGGCCACTCCCACCGCCGTCCTGTCAGCCCTCAGCAGCAGCCCCACGGACCTGCTCTCGCCGGGGGCCAGGTCGCCCAAGTAGGCCGAGGACCCGGAGAGGAGGGCTACGCCCGGCGACAGGCTCGCCACCGAGACGCGGACGTCCCTGGCGGCCGACGCGCCGACGTTGGTCACCGCCAGCGTGGCGTAAGTCCTCTGGCCGGAGGGGATCCTGCTGGGCGAGAGGCTGCAGGAGAGGCTCGGCGAGCCCCTGGCCCTGACCACCTGGAAGCCGACGGTCAGGGTCTGCGTCCCCGGCCTCCTGCCGAAGTCCTCGTAGGAGATGGTGACGGCGACCGCGACGCTCTCGCCGGCCGCGCTCTCGACCTGGAGGGTGAGCGGTATCTGCAGCTCGGACCCCGCGCCCACGATGCCCAGCGCCGTGAGGGAGCCCCCGATCACGGTCACGAATGCGCCCGCCGGCGCCGTGCGCACCTCCAGGTTCCTGACGGGCGCGTCGCTCACCCGGAGCAGGATCGTCACCCGGTTCGCCTCCCCCTTCCTCAGCGTCAGGGGGCTCGCGGAGACGCTGAACCTCGGCTGGCCCCCGAAGCCCAGCTGGAAGTCGAAGGACTCCTCAGACCCGTTGCAGGCGACGGTGAGCCGAGCGGGGTAGAAGGAGGCGAAGGGGCCTCCCGGGAGGCTGAGGCTGAAGTCGAGGCCCAGCGTCGAATTGGGCGACAGAAGGCCCGAGTAGCTGGCGTTCGCGCTGAGGTTGCGCCCACCCACGCCGAGCACCTCCAGGGTGGCGCTCAGGCTTGCGTTGCCGGCGGGGCCCGCGTACCTCACCACGACTCTCACCACGCCTGTGGCGTTGGGGGCGGGGCCTGCCACCCAGTACGCGTCGGCGAGCTCGAACCTGGGGGCGGCCCACGCGCTGCACGCGAGGGCGGGGAGGAGCGCGGCGAGGGCTGCGATCCAGAGGGCCCTCACACTACTCCACCCTCAGCCTGAGCACCCTCACCGCCGCGGCGAGGAAGGCCGCGGTCTCGAGGGCGAGCGCCGTGACCTCCCCCGCCACGTCCTGCAGCCCCCAGCCCCTCAGCTGGATGCTTCTGAACGCCCTGAGGAAGTAGTAGAGCGGCAGCAGCCTGCCAACGGCCTGCGCCGCGGGCGACAGCATCTCCACGGGCATGAAGAACCCGGAGAAGAGCATCGAGGGGATGAAGAAGAAGATCGCCGCCTGGTAGGCCTGCAGCTGGTTCCTCGAGACCGCCGAGATCAGCAGGCCCAGGCCCAGCGAGCAGAGGAGCAGGAGCAGGGACACGGTGACGAGCGCGGGCAGGGGGCCCGCCACCCTCACCCCGAGCACGTACACCGCGAAGCCGAAGGTGGCCACCATGTCCGCAATCGTCACTAACGCGTACGCCACGAACTTGCCCACCACGATCTGCCAGCTGGAGAGGGGGGTCATGATCAGCTGCTCGAAGGTCTTCCTCTCCCTCTCCCGGCTGATCGAGACCGCGATGAGGCTCATCGGGACGAGGTGGAGGAGCACGCCCATGATCGTCGAGGTGAAGCTGTCGACGGAGCTCACCTTCGGGCCGTAGACCGTCTGCCGCTCAACGTCGATGTAGAAGGTCCCGTACTCCTCGGAGGCCGCTTTCATGAAGCTCTGCACCACGACGACGGCCGCCTGCCACACGAGCTCCGAGACCGTGGCGTAGGATGCGTCGAGCACCGTCACCACCCTCGTGCTGCGCCCCCGCACCACGCTCTCGCTGAAGCCGGGGGGGATCACCAGGGCCGCGTATGCGGCGCCCCTCCTGACCAGCTCGACTCCCGCTTCGGCTGTCGGCGCGTAGGCCACCACCCTGAAGTCGCCACTCGACCGCAGCAGCTCGATTAGCCGCCAGGACACGGGGCCCCCGTCCAGGTTCACGACCACGATGGGGATCGAGCTCCGCTCCTCTCCGTAGCCGGCCACGAACATCGCCATCACGGCCATGGGCATGAGGAGGATCATCACCAGCGAGCGGGGGTCCCTCAGCAGCTGCTTGACGTCCTTGACGATGAGGGCCGCGAGGGCCCCCAAGCGCCTCACCCCCTCGACGTGAGCCTGATGAAGGCCTCCTCGAGGCTCAGCGGGACCTGGTACGCGCGCACGACCCTCACGCCCCGCCCCTCCAGCTCCCGCGTGAGCGGCACCAGGGCCTCCGAGGCGTCTGGGACCAGCAGGCGCACGCGGCTGTACGAGCCGTCGCCCTCGAACTCCAGGACGGATGCGGCGAGCCCGTCCAGGGCGGGGCGCGGGTCGCCAGCGGTAACCAGCTCGATGATGTCCCCGCCGTAGGCGAGGCGCTTGATCTCGAGCGGCGACCCCTCCGCCGCCACCCTGCCCCTGCTCATCAGCGCGATGCGGTCGCAGTTCTCGGCCTCGTCCATGTAGTGGGTGGTGACGAGTATCGTGACCCCCCTCTCCTTCAGCTCCCTGAACTTCCCCCAGAAGTACCTGCGCAGGGGCGGGTCGACGCCAGCGGTGGGCTCGTCCACCACCAGGAGCCTCGGCCTGTGGAGGAGCGCGACGGCGAGCGCCAGGCGCTGCTTCGTCCCTCCGCTCAGCTTCCCCGCCAGCCTCCCCCTGAAGTCGCGCAGCATGAACTCGTCCATCAGCTCCCGGATCCTCTCCTCCGCGTCCCCGCGCCCCAGCCCGTAGAGGGAGGCGTACAGGCGCATGTTCTCCTCGACCGTCAGGTCCTCGTAGAGGCTGAAGTGCTGGGGCATGTAGCCGGTGATGCGCAGCACGCTCCTCCGGTCCCTCTCTACGTCTATGCCGTAGACCCGCACGTAGCCGCTGGTGGGCTTGAGGAGGCCGAGGATCATCCTGATGGTCGTCGTCTTGCCGGCGCCGTTCGGCCCCAGCAGCCCGAAGATGACCCCCTCCTCTACCCTCAGGGTGACCCCGTCCACCGCCCTGAAGCCGCCGAAGACCTTGGTGAGGTTCACCGCCTCGATCGCCAGCATCGCTCCGCGCGGTCTGGCGGGCAAGGCTTTTATAATTTACTCCTTTAACGGTAAGCGGTGAATGCTGAGAGGGCGTTGGCCTCCCTGAGGAGGTTGGGCCTCTCCGACTACGAGGCCAGGGCCTACACGGCGCTGCTGGCGGTGGGGCAGCTGACGCCGGCCGAGGTTAGCAGGGCCGCCAACATACCCTACACGAAGGTGTACGAGGTGCTGCGCAGGCTGGAGCGGAAGGGCTGGGTCCTGGCCGTCTCGAGGTCGCCCCTCGTCTACGCGCCCGTGAGGCCGGAGGAGGCGCTGTCGAGGCTCCGGCGGGAGTTCGAGGGGGTGCTCAGCGAGGCGGCCGCCGCCCTCAGGGCGCTTGAGGAGGAGGGGGCCGGCGTCGCGCTGGCCGGGGTGTACGTGCTGAGGAGCTTCGAGGCCCTCGCGCGGGCGACGAGGGGGCTCGCGGCGGACGCGGGAGAGCTCCTCGTCGTGGCGTCGGACCCGCGGCTCCTCGGGGTGCTGGAGCCGCTCCTGCCCGGGAAGAGGGTGAGGGGGCTCCTCGAGGCGGGTATCCAGCCGCCCGGCCACGGGGAGTGGAGGCGAGCCCAGATCCTCCTGGCGCTCGACATGGTCGTCGCCGACCGGGAGAAGCTGCTGCTCCACTTCGGCCTACTCAGCCGCCGGGGGGGCCTAAGCGGCGTCCTCGTCTCGGACGGGGAGATCGCGGGGGCCGCGGCCAGCTACTTCGAGAGGATGTGGGAGATCGCGGGGGCCGGCTAGCGGGTCAGCCCGACACCTCCTCCAGCGCCCTGCCCTTGGTCTCCAGGCCCAGGGCCGCCACGACGGCGGCGGAGGCCAGGTGGCTGGCGGCGAAGAGGGAGAAGGGGGCCAGCGGGCTGCCGTAGGCCTGCATGAGCGCGCCAGCCAGGTAGGGGCCAGCGATCCCGCCGACCCTCCCGAAGGCGTTGGCCCACCCGCTCCCCGTGCCCCTGAGCCTCGTCGGGTACAGCTCGGGCGTGTAGGCGTAGGTGATGCCCCAGGCGCCCAGGTTGAAGAAGGAGACCAGGATGCCCCAGAGCAGGACCTGCTCGTTCGTCGAGGCCAGCCACATGCCCAGGCTAGCGAGGCCGGCCCCCGCCATGTAGCCGGCTAGCGTCCACCTCCTCCCGAGGACCTCGATCAGGTAGGCCCCCGAGAGGTAGCCGGGTATCTGTGCGATGGTGATCGCGATGGAGTAGTCGAGGCTCCTCACGAAGGGCAGGCCCCTCGCGTAGAGGATGTCCGTGAGCCAGAGGAAGATCCCCCAGTAGGTCAGGACGACCATGAACCAGTGGACCCACAGCATCACCGTCCGCCGGGCGTAGGGCGGCCTCAGGATGTCCCTGACGCCGGCCCCCCTCTCGCGGCCCACCTGGGGCACCTGGACGCCCAGCCTCCCCGCCAGCCTCCTGGCCTCCGGCTCCTTCCCGCTGGCGACGAGGTAGCGGAGCGACTCCGGGACGAGGGCGTAGAGCGCTGGCAGGAGCGCGAGCGCGGCGCGCAACGTGTCAGGATCGGCGAAATCGGCTTCGGTCAGGGTGCGGCCCTCGATGAAGCGCGACACCATGACGCCGGGCGCCGCGTGGATCACCTCGGGCGATAATCCGGCGGCGAAGCCGGCGCGCG
>JAGDWA010000075.1 GCA_023269735.1 Thermofilum sp. | reverse complement strand
GGGAGCCTGCAGACGCGCTCGACGAGCTCGACCCACCCGCCCAACCCGAGGGCCCTCGCCAGCTCGTCCACCCTCCCGGTCCTCTCGGCGTAGTAGGCCAGCACGTGCGGCAGGAGGAGCGCGTTCGCTACGCCGTGGTGGAGGTCGTGGTGGGCGGTCAGGTAGTAGCCGAGCCCGTGGACGAGCGTCGAGCCGGCCTGGTTTATCGCGACGCCCGCCAGCATGCTGGCGTAGAGCATCGCCTCCCTCGCCTCTCGGGAACCCCGGACGGCGGGGGCCAGGTTGGCGAGGATTAGGCGGGCCGCCTCGACCGCGAAGAGGTTCGAGAGGGGTGATGCCCTCCTGCTGATGTAGGCCTCGAGCGCGTGGGAGAGGGCGTCGAAGCCCGTCCCGGCCACCAGGCGCCCGGGCATGTAGTCCGTCACGTCGGGGTCCAGCAGCGCCACCCTCGGCACGAGCGCCGGGCCCTGCATCACGACCTTCCTCCTCGCCTCCGTGTCGGTGAGGACGGAGTACTGGGTGACCTCGCTCCCGGTGCCCGTCGTCGTTGGGATCGCCACGACCGGCAGCGCGCGCTCCACGGACTTCGGGTAGAGGTGGTCGGCGGGCGAGCCCCCCAGCGCCACTAGGGCTGCGACGGCCTTGGCCGCGTCCAGCGCGCTGCCGCCGCCGAAGCCGATCACAACGTCGACCCCCCTGCCCGCCGCCAGCCTCGCCCCCCTCTCCGCAGTCCTCAGGGAGGGGTTGGGCTCCACCTCGGAGAACACCGCCACCTCTAGGCCCGCGCCCTGGAGGGCCTCGGTGAGCCGCTTGAGCCAGCCGCTGCTGGCCGCGAAGCTCCTCCCTGTGACGAGGAGGGCCCTCGAGCCGAGCCTCGCCGCGTGCTCACCCACCTCCGCCGCTACCCCCCTGCCGAACACTACCCTGCCGCTCTGCTCGAAGGCGAACCTCATCGCGGCCCCTGCCCCGCTGCCTCCTAAAATCTGCTGTGGAGCGCTTAAAGGGCAGGTCCCGCAGGCCCCCCGCATGGACCTCAGGGATCGGGTGGTCAAGCTGGTCCAGGACTACTACCTGGAGCACGGGCACCCGCCGAGCATGAGGTACATAGCCAGGGCGCTCCGCATCTCGACGAAGACGCTCTACAGGGCGTTCCCGGGGGGCGCCGAGGAGGTCTACAGGGCGGCGGGGGTCGGCGGGGGCGAGCTGCCGGACAGCTACGAGGAGTTCGTCCGCCTCTACAGGGAGTACCTGCGGCTGTCTGGGCTCCCCGACAGCGCCGCGACGCTGAGCGGCTTCGTCTCAGAGGTCCTCGAGTACGTGAGGGGCAGGCTGGGGAGGGCGGCGGCGGAGGGCCTGGCCCGCAAGCCGCTCTCGGTCTTCAACAAGATAGCGCGCATCTACCTGCAGGTGAGGAGCCGTGGGGAGGGCCGTTAGGCTGGTGGCGCTGGCCCTGGCGGCCTGCGCCCTCCTCGTGCCCTGGTTCAACGCCGAGGGCTCGCCCGTGCCCGTCTACCGGATCCCCCTCCCCTTCACGGTGACCTACTACGCCGGTCTCGCCGTCACCCTCGCCTCGCTGGTGAGGGACGAGCCGATGGCGCTGCTCGCCGCAGCTACGCTCGTCTCCACGTCCCCGGCCTACGCCTACTACGCGCTCCTGATGCTCGCCCGCCGCGTCTCGGTCTCCGCGGGCCCGCTGCTGTGCGCAGCAGCCGCCGCGCTTTTGGCCCTGGAGTGGGTGAGGGCCACGAGGCCCGGCCGCTCGCTTTAAATCTGAGGCGACCGCTTGGCGCGGGGATGCTCACCAGGCTGTCCACGGGCGTGCCCAAGCTCGACGAGCTGCTCGCGGGGGGCGTACCGGAGGGCTTCTTCGTGGCTCTCGTCGGCATGCCGGGCACGGGGAAGACCGTCGCCTGCCTTCACTTCACCTGGGCGGGGTTGAGGCAGGGGGAGAGCTGCATCTACGTGACGACCGAGGAGAGCAGGGAGAGCATCGTGAGGCAGGCCGCACAGTTCAGGATGGACTTCCAGTCCGCGCTGAGGGAGGGCAGGCTGATCATCGTGGACGCCCTGATGAGGGAGAGGGAGGACGAGTGGAGCCTGAGGGACGTGACCGTCGAGGAGATGCTGGACAAGGTCATCGCCGCCAAGAAGGCCCTGGGTAGGGGCTGCAGGAGGCTGGTCATCGACTCGATGAGCGCCTTCTGGCTGAGGGCGCCCGTCAAGGCGAGGGAGCAGAGCTACACCGTGAAGAGGATCCTGAACAGGTGGGGCTTCACGATATACGCCACCAGCCAGTACGCGATCACGACGGGCTCGGCCTTCGGGTGGGGCATCGAGCACGTCGCAGACGGGATCATCCACTTCAAGAGGACGGTCTCGAACGGGGTCCTCAGGCGCTACCTAATCATCGAGAAGATGCGGCAGACCCCCCACGACCTGAGGGCATGGGAGCTCGAGATAGTCGACGGCCAGGGGCTGACCCTCCTCAGGCCGCTGGCTCGGAGGATGGAGGACGAGGCGCTGCCCCCCGAGGTCGTGGAGCGCATCCGCCGGATCGCCTCGAAAGAGGGATAAGGGGCCCCCGCCACCGCCCCCCGCTGATGAGGTCGCGCATGGCTGACCCGTGACGAGGAACCCGAGGCTGAGCGAGCCGGGGAAAGGTTAAAAGGCGGCCCCGAAAGGCATCCCCGAGCCCGGTGGTGTAGCGGTAAGCATGCGGGGCTCTGGCCCCCGAGCCGCGGCACGCCGCGCGGGAAGTCCCGGGTTCGAATCCCGGCCGGGCTACCACCTACCTCCTGTAGACCAGGAGCACGTCCTTGAGACCCTCCGCGTCGACCACCTCGGCGCCGGGGAGCTCCCGAAGGAGCAGCGGCAGGAGCTCCAGCCTCTTCCTCAGCAGCGTCACCACCGCCCTGCCCCCGGGCCTGAGCACCCGCGCCACCTCCCCCGCCAGCTGGGGCGCCTCGTGGGCGACGGTCACGGAGTACACTGTCCCGAAGCACCGGTCGCGGAAGGGCATCAGCCGCGCGTCGCCCCGCACCAGGTCGCCTCCGCGGGCGCGGTGCCTTGCCACCTTCAGCATCCCGGCGGAGAGGTCGAGGCCCACGAAGTAGCAGTCGAGGAGCTCGAGCAGGAGGCCCGTGCCGCAGCCCGCGTCGAGCACCGGCTCCGCAGGGGGAGCGAGCTCGAGGGCCGCGCGGTGCTTCGCCGCCTGCTCCCCGGCGTACAGGCCGTCGTAGGACCCGGCGAGGGTGTCGTAGTCGACGCTCACGTCTCAAGGCTCAGGCTCATTCGCTTAAAGCCTTGCTTCGAGGTTTCGGAACTAGATTGGGGATAAATACCCCCCGGCCCTCGGCTCCGCGATCCGCATGAAGCGGGAAGCGGCTAGGTTCGTCGCCCTGGCCCTCGGGCTGGTCCTGGCTCTGGCTGCCCTGGCTCCGATACCGACCGCCCAGGCTGAGGCTTATAAGCCGATAAAGGCGTGGTGGATTCAGATACAGGATCAGAGCGGTACGCTGCTGGCCAACGAGGAAGTCCTGATCGCCGTCTGGAACGAGACCGCAAACTGCGCGCTAGCCTACTTCAAGGGCAAGACCGACGCCACGGGTACGGCATACCTGACGATCCTCGTCACGTACCCGATCTACTCCGACTATACCCACACAGGGACCTACAACATAACCATCGCGATAAACAGGTACGGCCGGTGGCAGCTGCTCCACTGGAACAAGAACCTGAAGTGGAGCGACTTCGTGCAGAAGTACGTGAATAAGACGGTGACCGCCGACCACTGGTGGTCGCTCAAGTTCCGGGCCTTGACCGACCCCGACGGCGACGGGAAGTTCGACACGCCGCTGTACTTCAGCACGGGCCTCGGCGAGGACGTCGCCCTCTTCAGGGTGTACTGGAACGACACTAGGGTGCTGATCACTGAGATCGAGGGTGGGAAGGATGGCTACGCCAAGGCGCTCTTCAACGTCTCTGACACGATCCTGGAGCCCGTGGAGGTCGGCCGGGGCTGCTTCATATTCAAGTCCAAGCCGACGGAGCTCTACAAGGAGGTCTACTGGAAGCTCTTCGTGAACCCAGGCGAGTACAACATCATCAAGGTCGGGATGGAGACCCTCGGCTTCGACCCTACCGCCAAGACGGTGTCCGTGTACAACGTGACGGCTAAGGGCGTTGTCGTCAAACCTGCGATCAAGAACATCGCACTGACTCCGGTCACGGAGGTTCCGGACTACGCGTACACGCTGTACTACAAGGTGCGGATCTTCGACCCGTGCTACTCGCTGATCAACACGGGCGCCCTCGAGGCCTGGAAGGTGTTCTTCCAGGCCACGGTCGATGGCTCGAGCTTCATACTGAGGAGCGGAACCCCGACTGCCGGCGTCGCGCCCTCGGCCGGTGCGACCGCGCCCGACGGCAGCACCGTCTTCTGGATCCCCGATATCACGAAGGTCTACGGCGTGAAGGTCGTCCTCAACATCAACTACTATAACGTCCAGGTCTTCACCGCGTCGATCAACACCACCCTGCCGTCGCTGACCCTCAGCACCACGGTCGGAGGGCAGACCTTCACCTACCTGAACATGTCGACGATTAACGGCGTACGCGTCGTCGACGCCCGCGTCACCGTCGTGAAGACGAGGATCGTGGTCAAGGACTCGCAGCCGACGCCGCAGCCGCTGAGGGGCGCCGCTGTAGTGATCGCGGCGCAGGTTGGCGACCCAATATACTCCGCTACCGGTGAGGGCGGCGCAGTCTTCCTGCCGCCGTACACCACGACGGCAGTGGCGGAGACCACTGCTGGCCCCTTCGGCAGGGTCTACGCCTCTGTCTACGGGGACTACGGCTACCTGCCGGTGCCGTTCACGTACATCTACAGGCCGGACCTGCTGCAGACGTTCACGATCAGGGTGTACTGGATCTTCCCCGGTGGTGAGAAGTGGGTCGACGTGACGCCCGACAAGAACACCTTCAGCCTGAACATCACCGACTTCATCGTCAAGGGCTGCGCGATAGCGCAGTTCACGTTCTTCGCCAAAGTCTACGAGGTCAAGGTCCGCGCGGTCGACCTCTGCGGCGAACCGATAACGCCGACAGGATACCCGGGCGCCTACTTCGTCGCCTACCTGGACGGCGAGAGGATCGGCGCGATAGGTCTAGGCGCCGACGGCACGATGGACGTGGGCCTGCTGCCGGCCGGCAAGCTGAAGCTGAGGCTGTACTGGAAGGGCGTGTTCCTGCGCGCGAACGTGACGCTGCCCGCCGAGCCGGCGATCGAGGTGACGAAGAACGTCGGCCGCGCAGTGACGCTGGAGTTCCCGGTGGGCAACCTCAACGTCACGGTGACGATGTGGGACATCAACTACCCGCTCTACAAGATCCAGGTGAAGCTGCAGTACCTGAAGGACGGCAAGGTCGTCTACGAGGAGCCGGCGAAGCTGACCGACTGCTACGGTAGGGTCACGTTCACCCAGGTGCCGGTCAGGCCGCTGACCACCGACGAGGGCGCCGGCCGCACCTACGCGATCAGGGTGCTGGCCTACACCACCGACAAGACGCCCTACATCAGGTCGCAGGACGCCGGCCTGCTCGTGGCCAACGATACGATACCCTTCGAGAAGCTGCAGGTGGCCTGCTGGAACACGTACACCCTGCCGGCGTGGATCTACAGCTTCAAGGTCATCGCCGTTGACCACGCGGGGGCCGTGCTCAAGGGCCTAGCGACCTCCGCGGGCACGTACCCGGTCGCCGTGCTGCTGAACGACACCACCTACGGGCTGCAGCCCACGTGCTGCCCCGAGCTCTGCCTGCCGCCGGGCTGCGTCTGCCCGGCGCCCGGCAACGTCACCGTCGACTTCAGGATCCTCAACGAGACCGATAAGGAGGCCATCTTCACCTACTACTCGCAGCAGTTCTTCGAGAGCGACCCCGAGAAGGACATCGTCGGCCTGAAGCCGCACCTGTTCGTCGCCGGCGGCAAGTACCACTTCATGGTGTTCCACGGCGGCGTGCTGGTCTACAACTACACGATCACCCTGCCCAAGCCGTTCGAGACCAAGACCGTGCTCTACAACGAGACCACGAGGAAGTGCGAGGAGGTGCCCGGCGAGGCCTACGCCTACACCTGGTCGGCGAAGAGCGTGAAGCACCCGATACTGGCCTTCGTCGGCTCGAAGAGCTGGATCGACGGCGGCAAGAGGGCTGACGCGCAGCTGAAGCTGGTCACGTGGGTGCAGACGCTCGAGGTCGAGACCCGCACCAACGCCGGCAAGTACGCCGTCCCGAACCTCAACGTGACGCTGGTCAGGACCGACGCGCTCAACTGGACGCTCGTCAAGGGCAACTACACCATCCTGTCCAAGCCGGCTCTGTGGGCCGACAAGTGGACCGGCTACGCGTGGAGCTCCGTGGGTGGCGCCGACGGCGTCGCTAAGATCCAGGTGCCCGTCTGGGTGCCCAGCAGGACCGGTGCACCGTGGGTGCGCGGCGTCAAGTTCGGCGCCAAGATCACCACCGTGCTCGTGCTGGCGGGCAGCAAGTGGAACAGCCCCGGCGTGCCCGACACGCCCACCGCCTACACGATCAGCGTCACGAACGCGACCGGCAAGGAAATTAAGTACACCGCCTACGGCTACATCGTCAACTGGAACCACACCGCCAAGAAGATCCTGATCAATGCGACGAAATTCTTCCCGCCGTGGACCAAGGAGGGCGTGACGTTCAGGGGCAACAACACGCTGTTCGCCGGCGACTACTGGAACATGACCTACTGGAGCGGCGCCAGGAAGACGGTCAGGACCGTGGCGATGGACGGCTTCTGCGTCAGCGTGGTGGCCCCGCCGCCGTGCCCAGGAGGCGCTGAGGAGGGCCTCGCCAACCAGCCCGTGTGGGTCGAGGCGGTCGGCGAGACCGGCGCTACGATCAAGCTGGCCGAGGGCAGGACGGACGCCACCGGCACGGTGAAGTTCGCCCCGCCGGCGGTCTTCGCCTACAAGTTCGCCGTTAATAACTTCACCGGAACTAAGGGCGGCCTGCCCGAGATCGACTACAAGATCAGCACGAAGCAGAACTTCGAGGACGTGCTGAAGCCGTACGGCCTGGACGAGGCGAAGGCCGGCCTGTGCCCGGAGATCCTCAGCACCAAGGTCAAGTTCAGCGAGGCGCACAACGACTTCGCCACCTGCGTCACGCTGAGGTGGAGCGCCATCTACCTGTACGTTGAGGACTGGAGCGGCAAGCCGCTCTTCAACATGATGGTCGCCGCCACCAAGATGTACCCCGAGGCCTCCGGCGGCATCACCACGTTCGCCTTCAGCCAGGCGCCCGACGGCGTCGTCAGGCTGCTGGTGACGGACGGGAGCGCCTACAGCATCAAGGTCTTCTGGCGCGACAGCTACCTGCTGCAGAAGGCCGGTGTGATACCGAGGTCCATCGACATCTACGACAGCATCGCCGACGAGGTCACGCCGAGGCTGTTCTCGAACGTCGGGCAGACCCTGCCGGGCGGCGTCGTGACGCTGGCCGGCGGCACGATCAAGACGTACGTCTACATCGGCCTGATCCAGCTGCTCAGCAAGGAGGGCAAGACCCTGAGCCCCGATGCGCTGGCCAAGATCAACGTGACGATCACCTGGCCCGACGGCGTCGTGACGAGGGTGAAGCCCGGCACCGACGGGGTCGCGCTGATCATACTGAACAAGGGCACCGTGGTGAGCTGGCCGCACCCCGCCAGCGCGAAGTACAACCCAGAGTCGCCGCACCCGCAGAGCCCGGCCGGCGACTACAAGGTTGTGGTCGAGTGGGCCGGAGTGGGCAAGGTCGCGGAGAAGACGATGAGGATCCACAGGGCCAAGCTGGACACGCCTGAGGTCAGGGAGGTCGTCTACGTCGACGTGACCGACGTGACCATCACGCTGACGACGCCGTTCAACACGCCGATGGCCGGCGCCACCGTCACCGCGACCAAGCTCGACGGCACGACGCTGACCCTGACCGCTGACGCGCAGGGCAGGGTGACGGTGCCCGAGGCGCCGCTGGGCAAGGTCGACATAACGGTCACGTCCTGGGGCGGCATGCCGGTCAACTTCAAGGCGACCAACGTCGCGGCGGGGGCGGTGACCGTCGGCAACATCGGCAAGCTGGTGGTGACCGTCGTCGGCGCCAGGGGGCAGGGCCTGGAGGGCGCTAGGGTGAGCGTCAGCGGCGCCGGCGTCAGCATCGTGGGGACCACCGACGCGGCCGGCAAGTTCAGCGTTGAGCTGCCCGCCGGCACCTACACGGTGACCGCCGAGAAGGGCGGCAGGACCGCGAGCGCCAGCGCCAGCGTGGCCGGCGGCCAGGTCGCTGAGACCACGCTGAAGGTCGACATCTTCATGACCATCGCCGGCTGGGACATGAGCTTCAGCGAGTTCGTCGGCCTGCTGCTGCTCATCGCGCTGCTGGCGATAGTGCTGTTCATCATCGCCCACGAGTACGCCGTCTGGCGCCGCAGGAGGCTCGCGAGGGCCATCGTCCCCGCCAAGCCCGAGGGCGCCTAAGGGCCTCCGAACCCCCGTTTTTCCCCTCCTTTTTCCCCTCTCCCCTCCCAGCTAACCTTATCTCCGCCGGCCCGCCCCATCCCCGTGAGGGTCTACCTCTACGGCGGCGTCAAGTCCGGCCTGCGCAGGCTGGGCGCCCGCTCCCGCCTGGACGCTGCGCTGCTGGACCC
>JAGDWA010000071.1 GCA_023269735.1 Thermofilum sp. | reverse complement strand
GGGGTCCTGAGGGGCAGCTCGAGGCCCCACGTCGCGCTGCTCGTCCCCAAGGGGTTCGCCGAGTCGAGGGCCGGCCTGCTCATGTCGATGCTGGAGCTCCTGGCCGCCCTCGACCTCGTGAGGAGGGGCGTGGAGGCCGTCTTCCTGGACGGCAGCTACGTGTCCGAGGTGATGGTCCCCTTCGGCCACGCCCGCGACGCTTACGAGAACTTCGCCCCCCTCGCGGCGGAGCTCGACGGGGGCCCGCTGGAGAGGGGGGGCGAGGAGGCCGCCAGGGCGGCGGCCGAGGCGAGGGGCGGAGACCCCCTCCCCTCCTTCGCGTCCCTGCTCGCGAGGCTGGCCGCCTGCTCGAGCGAGCTGTACGCGCGGATCGCGAGCGAGGCTCCTGACCTGAGGAGCAGGAAGGAGGCGCTGGACTTCGCCGTGGTGTACTGCGAGACCACCGCCTTCATGTCGCTGCTGGACGAGTTCCTGGGGGAGTGCTCGAGGAGAGGCGTCAAGCCCTTCTGGGTGGCGAAGGACGCGGAGAGCCGCTACATCGTGGAGAGGGAGGGGGTGGTGGGCTGGCTGAACGACCTGACGCTGCTCGACTACGCCTGGAGGGACCTGGACTCCGCCTACGCCTCCTTCGAGGGCGAGAGGGTCCACAGGCCGAAGCCCTGCGCCGTGTGGCGCCCCCTCCTCGAGGGGGTGTACGAGAGGTGGGGCGGCTACGGCGTCACCTACTTCAAGCTCAGGAGGGCCGGCGTGGTGTCCCAGATGACCTACCCAGAGTTCGTCGAGGGGGGCGCGGTGCTCTCCGCGCTGGCGACGCTGCACCAGCTGGCCGACGGGCGTGGGTACCCGAGGCCCCTCAGCTACGTGCACCACATGGCCGTCCTCAACCCCGAGCTGGCTCGCCTCGTCGCCGACGAGCTGTACAGGAGGGAGCAGAACCCCGCGCTCAGGTCAATGCTGGCCCCCTCGGGCCGGGCGGCGGCCGGCCTGAGGTGAGAGCGTGGAGGTGGGCAGGGTCGTCACGGTGTACGGCAGGAGCCTCATCCGCTTCGCCGCCTTCGAGGACCGCGTCCACCTGCTCCTGAGGCCGGGGGCCTACGTGAAGGTGGAGTGCGGCGGCTCCTGGGCCTACGCGATGGTCGTCAGCTTCAACCTCCTCGATGAGCTGTATAGGAAGGGGAGGATCGTCGAGGAGCTGGAGGGGTACGCAGAGCTGAGGCCGGCGAGGAACGAGCTCATCGCGATGCTCGTCGGGATGGAGGAGGGGGGCGCGGTGAGGAGGGGCGTCCCGGAGCTGCCGAGGCCGGGCCAGAAGGTCTACGCGGCGACCAGCGAGGAGCTGGCGAGGCTCACGGGGTCCGGGGACCTGGAGGTGGGGAGGCTGAGCTGCGACCCCTCCGTCCCCTTCACCCTCTCCCTCAACATGCTCTGCTCCCGCCACTTCGCCGTGTTGGCCATGACGGGCGCCGGGAAGTCGAACGCGGTGGCCGTCATCCTCGCCTCGATCCTCGAGAGGTACCCGTACGCGCGCGTGGTGGTCCTCGACACCCACAACGAGTACGTCCCCCTGGCCCAGAGGTACCGCGCGGCCCGCGTCGCCTCGCCGGCCGGGAGGATCGCCCGCCTGCTCGAGACCAGGTACGGGCTGAGGCCGATGCCGCTCGAGGTCCCCCTCTGGACGCTCGGCTTGGAGGAGGTGGCGGGCCTGCTGCGCCTCGACCCCGCCAGGGCCACCAAGCAGCTGATGTACCTGAGGAGCGCGCTCCAGGAGGTGCGGAGGGCCCGGTACCCGCGCGCCACGGCCGACGACCCGGTGTACTACGAGGTCGAGGAGCTGCTCCGGCTGCTCGAGCGCCAGTCGAAGGCGAGCCGCTACTCGGACAGGTCGCTCGACGACCTGCTGCTGAAGGTCGAGATGCTGATCGACAACGCGGACCTGAGGTACGTGACGAGGCCGACCGCCAGCGCCAGGGTCTACGCCGAGCTGGAGGGGCTGGAGGAGCCGAGGAGGAGCGTCGAGGCCTACACGAGGGTCTACGGGGGGCTGCTCGAGCCCGGCCTCACCGTGATCGCGCTGGGGGGCCTGCCGAGCGACGCCCAGGCCTCGACGGCCGCCACCATCCTCAAGTCCATCTGGAGGCTCATCACGGCCAGCGTGCTGGCCGGCAGGCCCCTGCCGACCCTGGTGGTGGTCGAGGAGGCCCACAACTACGCCCCACAGGGCCGCTGGAGCCCGGCGCGCGACATCCTGGAGCGGATCGCCAGGGAGGGGAGGAAGTTCGGGATCGGGCTGGGCGTCGTCAGCCAGAGGCCGAGGGAGCTGTCCCAGACGCTCCTCGCCCAGTGCGGCACCCTGGTCGCTTTGCGCACGGCGAACCCGAGGGACCAGGACTACATACTCAGCAGCATGGAGGACGTGGTGGGCGAGATGGTCGAGGGCCTCTCGGGCCTGGCGACGGGCGAGGCGCTCGTCTCCGGCCCCGCCGCGCCGATACCGGCCGTCGTCAAGTTCTACGAGTTCCAGTCCAGGTACGGGGTGGCCCTGGGCGGCAAGGACATCGACTGGGCCGGCGAGTGGAGCAGGCCGCCGGCGCCCGTGGAGCTGACCCCCTACCTCATCGAGGCAGAGGAGCCCGGGGAGGGTGAGGCCGGGAAGACCCGCTCGATGGACGAGTTCTTTTAGGAGGGGGTCGGTAAAGGAGGCGACCCTCCGACCCTCTACAGCTTTACCCCGGCGAGCACTTAGAGGGCCACAGCGGCGCGAAGATGCCGCCCTCCCCCCGATGGCCCCCGCGATGTAGCCTGACAGCCCCCCATGCCCCAGCCCTAGCCCCTGGCGCAGCTCGAGATGAAGAGGTTGAAGCCGGCCGGCACGTAGGCTATCGCGGCTGCCATCATGGGCCAGTCGACCGCCACCCGCGGTGGGGAGCCCAGCCTCGGCCTCAGGAAGCCCCGAACCCCTTCAGCACCTCGATGAGCGCAGCCGCACCTCACGGCGGCCGCCAGCAGGAGGATCCGCTCGCCCGACCCCGCCGCCATGGAGCCGAGGATCACGCCTGGCCCGACCGCCCTCAGGTAGCTAGCGAGCCCCGGCTTCGGCGGCTCCGGGAGGTCCACCGCCCTCCTTGAGCACCTCTTTGCACGTCACACCTCTTTCGAGGTACATAAGCAGCATGTGCACCCCGCTCGGAACCCCCCAGCGGTGCAAGACTAATGCTAGACATTGATCAAACGTGCACCGGTTGCGCTAAGCATGCTTAGACGCCACCCCACTTTGCGTCGCTTGCCGGCGCTCGGATCGCGCTGCCTGCCGGCTCAGCGCGGGGTGGGTTAATTGCTGTGCTCGCATCGCAGTCCGCGATGGTGGAGGTCTACGTGGGGACCTCGGGGTGGGCGTACGACTGGAACGAGGGGGGCAGCCTGCAGTGGTACGTGGAGCGCTCCGGCCTCAACGCGGTGGAGCTCAACGCCTCCTTCTACCGCTTCCCGTTCCCGTCGCAGGTGAGGTCGTGGGCCGCGAGGGGGTCGGGGCTCAGGTGGGCAGTGAAGGTCCACCGCTCGATCACGCACGTGCGGAGGATGGGGGAGTCCGCCCTGGAGGTGTGGGGGCGGTTCAGGGAGCGGTTCAAGCCCCTGGAGCCCCTCATCGACTTCTACCTCTTCCAGCTGCCGCCCAGCTTTGCCGCAACGGAGGAGGCGGTGGAGAGGCTGCGGAGCTTCTCAAGGGCCTCCGGCCTCGGTTGGAGGATGGCGGTGGAGTTCCGCCACGCCAGCTGGCTCGAGGGGGTGGGGCTTGAGGTGTGCAGGGAGGTGGGGGCCACCTTCGTCTCAGTGGACGCGCCCATCGGCACCTTCATCGGCGCCAGCGGCGACGCCGTCTACCTGCGCCTCCACGGCCGCGCGGCGTGGTACGCGCACGACTACAGCCGCGAGGAGCTCAGGGAGCTCGCGCGGGCGGTCCTCCAGCTCTCGCCCCGCAGGGTCTACGCCTTCTTCAACAACGACCACTGGATGCTGGGGAACGCCAGAGCCATGCTCGAGCTGCTGAGGGAGCTCGCGCGCGGCTAGCACCGTTATATCCCCGCTCGCCGGCCGCCCCCCGTGCTCTTCGACCTCGGGGAGCTGAGGGAGCTGGTGAGGCTCGAGGCCGTCGAGCGCTTCGAGGAGGGCTTCGAGGTCGACGTGGAGGCCGTGGAGCGCAGGGTGAGGGCGGCCGCCAGCGGGGGGGAGCTGATGGAGATCTACTTGGAGCTCCAGCGCGCTGAGCCGAGGAGGGGCTACCCCTACGTGGAGCCCACCGAGTGGCGCGAGCTCGTGAGGGAGAGGCCGGCTGCGCCGCCCCGCCTGGTGGTGGATCTGAGCGAGGGAGAGCTCAGGGACAGGATCCTGGGCGCGTGGCTCGGGCGGTGCGCCGGCTGCATGGCGGGCAAGCCGGTCGAGGGGTGGAGCAGGGAGCGCATCGCGAGGGCCCTGAGGAGGGCCGGCGAGTACCCGCTGAGGGGGCCCTACTTCCCGATGGCGGCCTTCTCCGACCTCAGCCCCGAGGAGCAGCGCCTCCTATACCCGCTCACGCGCGAGGGCATCAGGAGGGCCGAGAGGGACGACGACCTCGACTACACGGTCCTCAACCTGGTCGTTTACGAGCGCAGGGGGCCGGGCTTCACCACTGACGACGTGGCCGAGGCCTGGCTGGCGATGCTCCCCTACCGCCTCACGTACACGGCCGAGAGGGCCGCCTACAGGAACCTGGTGCTGGGCCTGAAGCCGCCCGAGACCGCCACGCACCTCAACCCCTTCAGGGAGTGGATCGGGGCCCAGATCAGGGCGGACCTTTGGGGCTACGTCTCACCCGGCGACGCCGCGAGGGCCTCCGAGCTGGCCTACCGCGACGCGAGGCTCTCGCACGTGAAGAACGGCGTCTACGGGGAGATGCTCGTGGCGGCGATGCTCTCGCTGGCCTACGCCCTGGACGACCCCCGGGAGATCGTGCGGGAGGCGCTGAAGGCGATCCCCGAGCGCAGCAGGCTGGCGGAGGCCGTCCGCTACGTGCTGGGCCTGCACGCCAGGGGCCTCGAGTGGGAGGAGGCCGTGGGGGAGGTCCTGGGCAGGTACGGCGGCTACCACCCGGTCCACACGATCAACAACGCGGCCATCGTAGTCGCCGCCCTGCTCTGGGGCGAGGGCGACTTCGCGCGGACGGTCACCTACGCCGTCATGGCGGGGCTGGACGCGGACTGCAACGGTGCCACAGCGGGCAGCATCGCGGGGATGCTGTCGGGGGCGAGCGGCCTGCCCCGCGAGTGGATCGAGCCCCTCCGCGGCAGGCTGGCCACGGCCCTCAGCGGCCTCGGCGAGCTCAGCGTTGAGGAGCTGGCCGAGAGGACGCTCAGGTGCGCGCGGGTCCACCAGCCCTAGGCGAGGTTCAGGGCGTCCTCGACCGCCGAGAGGACCTTCGCCGTCACCGTCCACGCGTCCAGCGTGAACTGGGAGATCGAGACGGCCTCGTGTGCGAGCCGCTTGACCCCCTCGCTGAAGTCGCCGGCCTGGAAGCACCCCACGATGACCATCGGCTTCCTCTCCGAGATCACCCTCCTCGCCAGCTCGCTCGGGCTCACCCTCGCCCCCCTCTCGCTGAGCAGGAAGACCCTCGTGGGCCCGATGCGCTCCACCGCCTCCTCCAGGCCCCACGGCTCGACCCAGAGCAGCGGCTCCTCCGCGCCCGGGGGGACCCTCCCCGTCAGCAGCAGCTGCTCGATGAGGCCGACGAACCGGTTGTAGTTCCGGGGCAACCTCACGTGGGGGGCCACCCCGATCACCCTCCCGTCGAAGGTGTGGATGTGGAGCCTCAGCAGGCCGTGCCTGTTGAGGAGCGAGCCCAGCGCCAGCAGCGCGCAGAAGTGGGCGATGTCCGGCCTCCCCCTCTTCTCCCTGCTCGGCAGCCCCACCATCGCCTTGCCGTGCAGCGACACGTCGAGCAGGATCTCGCCGGGGCCCCTCCCCCTCCTCCTGGCCGTGCTCCTCACCGCCGGGTGGCCCCACAGCTCCCTGGGCACCAGCTCCAGCCCGGCCTCCGCCAGGAGCAGGTGCAGTCTCTCCACGCCGCCCCACCTAGGGGCCCTGCTCCTCCTCGCGCCTCACGAGGCCTAGGGTCCGCGCGAGCTCCTCGAGCTCGCTCGCCAGCCCCGCGTCCACGCCCCTCAGCCAGCGCAGGTAGGCCTCGTCGGGGTTGCTGGTCGTGACGACGTACCTGAAGATGTAGTCGACCATCGCCCTCACGCCCTCCTCGCTCAGCGTCTCGGCCGACAGCGCGTCGCTGGGCGGGAAGGGGTAGCCCCACACGATGGAGCGCGGGCCGGCGGGCCTTAGCGAGAGCGTGGCGAATCCCTCCCTCGCCGGCGCGCTGCCGCTGCCCACGACCCCCCTCCAGGCCTCCAGCTCGACCCTCCCCGTCACGCGGACGCGCAGGATCAGCCTCGTGAGCTCCCACGAGGCCCTTGCCTCCTCCGCCAGGGGCGGGCCGTAGCACTCGACGCGCAGCTCGTAGCCGCTCGAGGCGAGAGACCTCAGCCCCCTCAGCAGGGGCTCCTCCGTCCAGGACCACACGTCGACGTAGGGCAGCCCCTCCCTGCGGACCCTCGCCACCAGCTCCTCCCACCCGATGAGGCCCTGCACGAACCGCCTCACGGGGGTCTCGAGCTCCCTGGGGTAGGGGAGCGCGACCCCCCTCACCTCGTCAGCCAGCGACGCCAGCTGCTCGGCAGCCCAGAGCCTCGCGAGGCGCAGCCTGGGCGCCGCGAGCACCCAGGCGGGCATCCCGCCGCGCCGCGGCAGGCGAAAGCTTAAGCCTTGTGCCAGCGCCCGCGTGGCGGCGGGTGAGCTGCGCTGAGGGGCGCCGTGGTCGGGCTCGCGCTGGCGCTGCTCCTCCTCTTGGCCACCCCAGCGGGCGGCGGGTCCGCCGTGCTGGTCCCCGGAGCCTCGGTCAAGTACACCGTCGGGGCGAGGTTCCTGCTGAGGAACCCCACGAACTCGACGGTGAGGGACATCGTGTACGTGCCCCTCCCGCAGAACTCCAGCTTCCAGAGGAGCTTCGTCCTCTCCATGGAGCCGCCGCCGACCCGCTACCTTACTGACGAGGACGGCAACGTTTACGCTGTCGTGGAGGTCGAGGCGGGGGCCGGCGCGGCCGTCTGGGTCTCGGCCACCTACGAAGTCGTGGTGACGGGCTACAGGCTGGAGGGCGAGGTGGTCGAGTGGCCGCCGCTGGACGTCGTTAGGAGGTACACGTCGTCGGCGGGGTACTGGGACGTCTACAACGAGACGCTCATCGACCTGGCCTACCGGGTCGCGTACGCCGACTCGCCGCTCGAGGTCGCGAGGAGGCTCGCCGAGTGGATAGTGCAGAGGGTCGACTACAACGTCAACTTCGCGAGGCTCGGCAGCGACCACGCGGTGGCCCGCAGGCCCCTCGACTACGCGGTGGTCGGCGACTGCACCGAGGTCGCCGACGTGTACGTGGCGATGGCCCGGATCCTGGGGGTCCCGGCCCGCGCCGCGTTCGGCCTCCTGCTCCCGAGCACCTCCGGGAGGATGTGGCTCAACCTCTCCACGATGGCTAGCGAGGGCCCCGCGCTCCTCGAGCACTGGGGCGGGCACGAGTGGCCGCAGGTCTACCTGCCCGGCCTGGGCTGGGTCGATGTCGACATGCTCGACGGCATGCGGCCCAACGTGGGCGTCTACAGCGAGAGGCACCTGCTCTTCGGCGTCGAGGAGACGAAGTACTACGGCTCCGCGCTGGGGGCGCTCTGCATCCCCAGCTACCTGAGGCTGGAGTACGCGGAGTACGTCTACAGGGGCGAGGGGCCTTGAGGCGCCTCCCGGCTCTGCTGGTCGCCGCGCTGGCGATCCCCGCCCTCGCGCAGGAGGGCTACTGGGTTGCGCTCAACTACAGGGTCACGCTCTACGGCAACGGCACCGCGCTGGTCGAAGCGAAGCTCCACCCCTTCTCCCTGGACGGCAGGAGCCTCTTCGGCAGCGCGGAGGTGGAGAGGGACCTCAACTCCTCGGTCCAGCGCATGCTCACCTACACGCTGCTGATGTTCTCGGACAACCCTAGGCTCCTCCGGTACGAGCTAGCCTCCTACTCCAAGGTGCCGGGCGAGGTCGTGCTCTGCGACGTCGCCAACACCGGCGCGCTGACCGAGTTCAGAGGCGCCTACGTGCTGGCGGTCCGCATCTACCTCAACACGAGCAGCTACGTCCGCGTCCTCAACGGCTCGCTCATCGAGGTGAAGGTCAGGGACAGCTTCACGAGCGTCGACGTGCGCAGCTGGATAGACGTTGTGGAGTTCCGCTTCGAGGGCGCCGAGCTGGTCGGCTACCGGTGGGAGCCGCCGTTCGCCCGCGGCCCCCGCAACGCCTCCCCGAGCTCCCTGCTCTGGGTCAACTTCAACGAGCTGGAGGCACCCGACTTCTACGTCTTCACGCTGAGGGCCCCCGGCTTCAGGTGCGTGGGCGAGCCGCCCGAGGTCGAGGCGAAGATCGCCTCGGCCGCCTGCTCGGGCCGCGAGCTCAGGGTGGTGGTTCGGAACACCGGCTCGAGGAGCGGCTACGCCTACGTGGTAGCCGCCTCGGGCGGGGTGGAGCAGGCGAGGAAGGTCTACCTCAGGCCTGGGGAGGAGAGGGAGGTCGCGTTCCCCAGCCTGAGCTGCACCCGCGTGGCGCTGAGGCTGTACTCGGGGGGCGCGCTGTTGGAGGAGCGGGCGCTCGAGGGGGGAGGAGCGGCGGGCCCC
>JAGDWA010000126.1 GCA_023269735.1 Thermofilum sp. | reverse complement strand
GGGTGGGGGTCAGGGTGGGCGGCCTCGTGACGCGCGAGGAGAGGGTCGGCGGCGTTCGCACGGGCTTCGTTATGGTGGACGTGTCCACCGGCGAGCAAGCCTACCTGGCTCGCGTGGGTGAGGGTAGACCGCGGGTCGGGAGGTACGTGGTCTTCGTCCAGGAGCTCGAGAGGCTGGGCGTGAGGGCGGTGCTCAGCGCAACGGCTGGGGCGGACGTCGTCGTGATTGACGAAATCGGCCCGATGGAGCTCAAGTCGCAGGCGTTCAAGGAGGCAGTGCTGCGCGCGCTGGACTCGCCCAAGCCCGTCATCGCCACGATACACCACAGGGCGGCCGACGACCCCTTCGGGCGGAGCGTACTTTCGCGGGGCGACTGCCACTTAGTGACGCTGACGGAATCCAACCGCGACGCTGCCCCCCAGAAGATCATCGAGCTAGTGCTGGCCGCAGTGAACCCTAGCCTAAGGGATCCCTTATTTGGTGGCGGTTGAGGGTCCCCTCACGTGGAAGAGGCGGTTTTCAGCAAGGTACTGGTCGCGAACAGGGGCGAGATAGCGGTAAGGGTCATCCGCACGCTCAAGTCGATGGGGATAAGGGCTGTTGCAGTGTACTCGGACGCCGATGAGCGGGGCCTCCACGTCCTGTTGGCGGACGAGGCGGTGTGGGTGGGGGGTTCGGAGCCGGCCGAGAGCTACCTCAACATCGAAGCCATCGTCAGGGCCGCTAAGACCAGCGGAGCGGAGGCGGTCCACCCGGGGTACGGCTTCCTAGCCCAGCGCGCCGACTTCGTCGAGAGGCTGGAGGAGGAGGGGATCGTATTCATAGGCCCGCCGGCCGAAGTGCAGAGGCTGGTCGGCGATAAGCTGGGGGCCCGGAGGTTCTTCAGCTCCGCCGGGATCCCCGTGGTGCCGGGAACCCTCGAGCCCGTCGAGGCGCGCGACGCGGCGAGCGTCGCGGAGGAGCTGGGGTACCCGGTCATAGTGAAGCCTGTGGGCGGCGGCGGCGGGATAGGGATGCGGATCGCGTGGAACGAGGAGGAGCTGGCCGGCGCGCTCCGCAGCGCTGGCGAGCTTGCCAGCAAGGCTTTCGGGCGCGTCGAGGTGTACCTGGAGAAGTACCTCCCGAGGGCGAGGCACATAGAGGTGCAGGTGCTGGGCGACGGTAAGGGTGGCATCTACCACCTCTTCGAGAGGGAGTGCTCCGTGCAGCGCAGGTTCCAGAAGGTGGTAGAGGAGGCGCCCTCCCCCGCCCTGACCCCCGAGCTGCGCAGCGAGCTGCTCTCGCTCGCTGTTAGGGCGGCTAAGGCCTGCACGTACGTCAACGCCGGCACGTTCGAGTTCCTGTTCGACCCGGGGAGCCGGCAGTTTTACCTGCTAGAGGTCAACTCCCGCATCCAGGTGGAACACCCGGTAACCGAGGCGATCACCGGGGTCGACATCGTCCGCGAGCAGATACTGATTGCGGCCGGCGAAGGCGTGGACTTCAAGCAGGAGGACGTGGAGATCAGGGGGCACGCCATCGAGGCGCGCGTGTACGCCGAGGACCCCCTCAACGGGTTCGCCCCCTCGCCCGGCAGGATCGAAGCTTACAGGGAGCCCTCCGGGCCCTGGATCAGGGTCGACAGCGGGTACTACGCGGGCTCCGAGGTCCCGCTGTACTACGACCCGCTGATAATGAAGGTCGTCAGCTGGGGGAGGAGCAGGGAGGAGGCGAGGAGGAGGCTGGTGGCTGCGTTGGAGGAGACGGTCATCAGGGGGATCGCGACGAACATCGCGCTGCTGCACCTCGTGCTCAACGACGAGGCCTTCGTGGGCGGCGATTACAACACGAGGATCCTCGAGGAGCGCGGCATACTGGCGCGCCTCAAGGGGTACTCGGTTAGGAGCCCCAGCTTCCCCGCGGAGGAGCGCGAAGCTGTCGCGCACCGCCCCCAGCCCCTCCAGGACCTGTGGCGGGTGGCCGCCCGCGTGAGGCCTTGAGCGCCGGTGGAGGACAAGAGTTCGAGCGCGAGAGGAGGAGGGCCCTCTGGGCGCTCCTCGAGGCCATCGAGAGGGGGGTGGTCGACCCCGACGCCCTGCCCCTACTCTCCCTGATCAACAGCCTGCGCGACTGCTACACGACCAGCAGTTGCAGCGGCAGGATACAGCTGGCTGCGACGCGCCTGCCGGGCGAGAAGACCCGCATGGTTGTGGTCGCCAAGTGGCACGAGCCTGTGTCGGTGCAGGAGCTTAGGGAAGTCCTGGCAGCGTGCAAGCATGGGGACCTTTGGATCTCCGTCCAGGGGCCCATCCTCCACGTCGCGTGCAGGGGCCTCGGCCCGGCGCTCCGCCTGCTCAAGGCGGCGCACAGGGCGGGCCTCAAGCACAGCGGCCTGCTCTGGGCCGGGCGGCGCGTGATCGTGGAGATCGCAGCGGCAGACAGGGTGGAGGCCCCGCTGAGGCTCAGTGGGCGCACCATCGTGGACGAGGGCTGCCTCGGCGAGTTCGTCGAGCGGCTGAACGCGGTCCTCAGGAGGACGAAGGGCAGGCTGATGCGCCTGCAGTCCGCGCTAGCGGACCAGCCCAGAGAAATCCAAGCTGAGCATCTCGTCGATGGCCTCGGCGCTTGAGGAAAATGAAAGCAAAAGTTCTAAAATTGAAAGAAAATACTCATTTTCTGAGCCCAGTTTTCGGCTCCTCTCTCGCTGCCTCTAGCGCGCCAGTGGAGCTCGTCGGTGAGGCCGGCCACCCTCGGCCGCCTCGACGGGTTCTCGTAGGCACAGCAGCTCCGCCTCGAGGAATATCAGGTGGGCCCTCAGCGTCCTCCGCAGCTCTTCGCGGAGCCCCCGTAGCCCTGAGCGGGCGGGATCTTCGTGCCGACGCACCAGGGCGTCGCGGCGCTTGAGACTAAAAAAGAACCTATCTTGGTTTGGAAACCACAATAGCAAAGCATAAAAGGAACGGCGCCGCAGCGCGGCCCGATGATAATCCCGGTGAGGTGCTTCACCTGCGGGGCGCTGATAGCCGACAAGTGGGGCAAGTTTGCCGAGAGAGTGTCGAGGGGCGAGGACCCTGGGAGGGTCTTGGACGAGCTGGGCGTCAAGCGCTACTGCTGCAGGAGGATGTTCCTCTCCCACGTCAACCTCATAGACACCCTGCTGAGGTACGAGAGATCCCAATAGGCTAGCGGTAGCTCTTCTGGCGCTTGGCCCGGGCCGACCTGCCCCCGGGCTTCTTTGGCTCGGCCTGCCTCGGGTCCTCAACGAGCAGGTGCCTGTCGTACTTGCGGTAGAGCTCCTTGAGCGCCTCCGAGCCTGTCCACTCTACCAGCGCGCGTGCTATGGCGGTCCGGATAGCGGATGCCTGCCCCATGATGCCGCCCCCGTACGCCTCCGCGTAGATGTCCACCTTGCTCGTCACCTCGCTGCCGGCCAGGTACACCGGCTCGTAGATCTTGAGCCGCACGAGCTCGGGCTCTAGCACCTCGAGCGGAACGCCATTCACGAAGACGCGCCCCTTGCCCTCCTTTACCACTACCTTCGCGCGCGCGGTCTTCCTCCTGGCCGACGCTATTACCACCTTCACCACGTGCCTCCACCCACGAGCGTGGATAGCTCGCCCAGCGTGACGTACTCGACCAGGGGGTTTTTCAGCCTAGCCTCTTCCGGGCTCCACTTCTCGACGCCCTCGTACTCGCGTGGGACGCCCACGTACACCCTGAGCCGCTTTAGCGCCTGGCGCCCCCTCGGCCTCTTGTAGGGCAGCATGTTGCGCACCATCCGGCGCAGCATCATGTCGGGGCGCCTCGGGATCTTGGGACCCTTCTTCTCGGGGTTGTAGTGCGTCCTCCACTCGCTCACCCTCTTCATGTACCACTCCACAACCCTCTTCCTCTTCCCGGAGATTATCGCCTTCTCTGCGTTCACGATCACCACACTCTCTCCCCTTAGGAGGAGCTTGGCAACAACGCTAGCCAGCCTGCCAGCCACCAGACCGGATGCGTCGATTACCACCTGCCTGACTGGCGCGCTCATGAGCACCCCCCTCACACGATGATCTTCACGCCGCTGCCCCTGGGGTTCCTCTCCATCACCTGGGGTATCGTCAGCGCTTCGCCGCCGACCGCCTCGATCTTCTCTCTCGCCTTCGCGGAGAACGCGTAAGCCGCCACCACCACCCTGTGGTCCAGCCTCCCGGCTCCCAGAACCTTGCCGGGCACTACCACGGTGTCGCCCTCCCTCGTGTAGCGGTTGATCTTCGATAGGTTGACCTCGGGCCTTATCCTCGTCGGCCTCTCCAGCAGCTCCGCTACCCTGCGCCATATTGCCGCCCTGTTCTCCCGCGCCTTCTTTCTCAGGAGGTGTATCAGCCTCCTGAGGTGAACATTTGTGGGGCCGGTTCTCTTCATCGCGCGTCACCCAGCCCGAGATGCCTGATAAACTTTAGCCCCGCCCACCAGGCTGCACCTTCCGCTGCACCTCGTCTACGAACGCGTTGATCCTCCTCAGCACCCTGCGCACCGCCACCTCCACCACGTCCTTGACCGGCAACACGCCGACCCCCTCAACCCTGTAGATGAACTTCGTGGTGTCCCACGACACTTTGACGACGTCGGGGCACGCCTCCTCGCAGGCCCTGCACATGGTGCACTCCTCGATCCTTTCCTGCACGACCTCCAGCTTCCCGCCCTCGGCCCGCAGGATGCCCCTGGGGCATGCCTGCGCGCACCTCTCGCACGCGTCGCAAGCCTCCTTCAGCACCTTGATCACCGGGTAGTACTTGTACGCGGCGACGGAGACTGGCTGCCACTTGGCGTGCTCCCTCCCCGTCCCCATCTTGGCGTACGCCTCGAGGATGACCTTCTGCCCGGGGGCCAGCTTCACAATCGGTATGAGGTCGGAGACCGGCTTCACCTCCGCTGCCCCCGCAAGCTGAGCGAACCCCTCGGAGAACCCGGAGAACTTCATGTGGCCCGAGTACACCGTCGCCTGCCTCTCAGCCTCGACCTCCAACGTGAAGGTAGCAGTGCACTCGTCCCTCTTCCCCTCCTCGTAGCACTGCAGGAGGGCTTCATACGTCTCCCTGTCCACCCTGATCGGGATCAGTGCCAGCCTGTGCGCGAGGATCTCGTCGAATAGGACCGAGCTGTTCTCGATCACGACAACCTCGTCGATCGCCAGCGTCGGCACGTCGGCCAGCAGGGTCCTGCGGAGCGCGTTCGCGACCGCCGGAGTGACGCCCTCCAGCACGAATTCGCAGTAGTCGTCGCCCAGCTGCTTCAGCACGATGCTGACCATGGCCGACGCCGACCTCGTCACCTTGTCGGCTTCTGCTTCCTGCCCCGCAGGAGCTCCTTCAGGGGCACGCCGTTAACCTTTATCACCTTGAATCGCACTCCCGGCAGGTCGCCGTAAGCTTTGCCCTCAGGCCCCCCTATGCGCTCTATGATGACTTCGTCGTGCTCGTTTATGAACAGCAGCCCGCCGTCGCCAGGCACGAAGGCCGTGACGACCTTCCCGTTCTTTATCAGCTGAACCCTGACGCACTTGCGCACGGCGCTGTTCGGCTGCCTGCTCTCTACCCCAACCTTCTCCAGCACTATCCCCCTAGCCATGGGAGCCCCCTCGAGCGGGTCGTACCTCTCCCTCAGCCTCAGCATCCTCCTCTTGTACTCGGCATCGCTCCACCTGAACTTCTTCCGCTTCTTGACCAGCTTCCTGGCGGCGTAGAGCCCCTTCGGAGACTTCGAGCCGGGCATGCTGTAGGGCGCCCCGTTAGCGCCCTTATAGCCTTTGCGTCACTTCAGGACTACGTTGACGCCGAAGTACCTCTTGGCTAGCAGCCTGAGCTTCTTGACGTTGCGGCCGCCCCTTCCGATGGCGAGGCCCTTCTGGGAGGGGGGAACCTCGACCATCGCCACCTTCTCCCCGTTCTCGTCCTCCCGGATCTCGACCGAAAGCACCTTCACCGGGAAGAGGGCTGCGCTGATCAGCTCCTCCAGCGTATCGCCCATCTCCACCACCTCCACGTCCCTGCCGATGAGCTTCCTCAGGAGCTTCACGTTGGATCCCTTGCTCCCTATCGCCCTGCCCGCCATCCCGCGCTTCACTATGAATATCACGCGCCCGTTCTCCTCGTCGTTCACGCAGTCGAGGGCTTCCACCTGCGTCAGCGCCTCGAAGAGGGAGATGTACTGCAGCTCGCTCTCCGTCAGCTTTATCGTGGTCACGGTCTCACACCTTCGCGACCTCCAGGATCCCGCTCTCGCCGGGGTCTATGACCGCCATCGCAGCGACCATGAACGGCCTGTTGCACACTGCGCCCAAGTCCCATGAGGTGCCAGGGAAGCGGTAGATCGGCGTGCCGGCGATGCTGCAGTACCTCTCGATGTCCCTCCGGATTCTCTCGGGGGCGTTGGACGCGATAATCACGAGCTTCGCCTCCCCGTTCACGACCGCCTTGATCGTCTCCTTCGAGCCTAGGACCACCTTCCCCGTCGCCACAGCAGTCTGGATCTCCCTCACGACGTCCATGTGCTAGCCACCTTCACCTCGTCGAGGCTTGCTGTGAGCCCTTCGTGCTTCACGTTTTAAAGCTTGCCGGCCCCCTTACGTTGACCCTGCCCCCTCCGCAACGGTTTCTAGCCCAGGGTACTGCATCAGCAGCCTGACGATTCCCGTCCCCACGGGCACTATGCGGGAGCCCACCACGACGTTCTCCACGACGCCCTTCAGCTCGTCCACCTCCCCCCTCACCGCCGCGTCCACCAGGTGCTTCACCGTGACCTCGAAGGCGGCCCTCGCCAGGGCGCTGGGCTTCTCCCCAGCCACCCCATGCCTGCCAACCTGCCTCACCCTGCCGTTGAAGGTCATCGCGTCAGCGACCAGCATTATGTGCCTCACGTCGACGTCCAGGCCCTGCTCGTCCAGGACCCTCTTCATCTCCCTGATGATCATCGCCCTGGCGGCCTCTATCCCCAGCACCTCCGCTATCTCGTGGATGTTGTTGCTCACGGTCCTGCGGTAGTCCACCCCCTCGATGCTCAGCGCCGCCACGAGGTTCGAGCCCTCCGTCACTATCTTGTATTCCCCGAGCTTCTCGTCGTAGCGCACAACCGCCCGCTTGATGCCCTTCACGCCCTTCACCCTCAGCGTCCGGACCTTGTCGTAGGTCTTCCTGAGCTTGGCGACGTCGTCGAGGCCCGTCCTGTAGACCACCGTAAGCCCCTCCACCTCCACGCTGCCCTTCTTGCCCTTGATCCTGTTCAGCGCCTTCGCTACGTCGCGGGGCTCCACCCCCCTGTTCTCGAGCATCTCGGGGTCCAGCTCGATCACGATGGCGTAGTCGACGTAGTCGATGGTTATCGCCCTCGCCACGTTCTCGATCGTCGTGAGCTCGAGCTCCCTCGCCACCTGCAGCGCCTTCTCCCTGATCTTCGCGTACTCGCCCTCGAGGTACACCTCCATGATCGGCGTCGAGACCGTCTTCCTGGCGTCCACGATCTCGATCAGCCTCGGCAGGCCCAGTGTCACGTTGAGCTCCCTCACTCCGGCGAAGTGGAACGTCCTGAGGGTCATCTGGGTGCTCGGCTCGCCGATGGACTGCGCTGTCACCATTCCCACGGCCTCGCCCGGCTCGACGAGGTTCCTCAAGTACTCGGCGACGGCCGCCTCGACCACCTCCCTCGCCTCATCCTCGCTGAGCCCTGCAGCCACCACCTTCCTCACGATCTCCTCTGCCAGGCTCGGCGGTAGCACATGGACGTACGGCTTCAGCAGCGCGCGCACGACCTGCTCAGTTACGCGCCCCTCCATCTCAACCACCCGACCTCCTCGCGAGCACCTCGCGGATGATGTCGTCCACGTTGACCGCCGCCCCGTGGTCGCTCTTCGCTGGGTCAACGCCGTCCTCCCCGTACCTGAACTGGACGACGAAGCCCTCCGAGGTCCTCACGCTGCCATCGTAGGCCACGTAGAGGTCCTGGAGAGCGTTGGCGAGCCTCCTGTACATGTAGCCGCTCTGCGCCGTCCTGACCGCCGTGTCGACCAAGCCCTCCCTCCCCGCCATCGCGTGGAAGAAGAACTCGGTGGGCTTCAAGCCACCCCTGAACGAGGAGTACACGAAGCCCCTCGCGCGCGGACCCACGTCACCCCACTTGAAGTGGGGCAGAACCCTGCCGGTAAAGCCCCTCTTGATGCGCTCGCCTCTCAGCGACTGCTGGCCCAGCATCGCCACCATCTGTGTGATGTTCAGCATGTTGGCCCTAGCGCCCGTCCTGGCCATGATCACCGCCTCCTTGAGCATCCCAACGTACCTGCTTGCCAGCTCGCCGGCCCTGTCCCTTGCCCTCGAGAGCACCTCCATTATCCTCTGCTCCAGCGTGTCCTCGAGCGTCCTGCCGGGGAGCGGCTCCAGCTCGCCCCTCGCTGCCATCGCGATCAGCTTCTCTACCTCGGCCTCCGCGGCGCTCATTATCGACCCGACCTCCTTCGTCACCTCGGGCGGGATGTCGAGGCTGTCGATCCCCATGGTGAAGCCGTAGAGGTCGAGGTAGAGTATGAACGCCTTGTAGAGTCCGTCCAGCAGCTCCCTGCCCCTCTCGTTGCCGAGCTTCCTCACGTACTCATGGAGCAGCGTGTGCGGAACCTGCGAAGCAACGGTGTTCTTGTCGAGGGCCCCCACCAGAAGCTCGCCGCTCCTGACCACCACGTAGGCGTCGTAGGGGCAGAGCTCCCTGAGGCATACTTCGCACTTGCGGCAGACGGAGGCCTTGCCCTCGAAGCTGAAGCTTTTATCCAGAACCGCGCTAACCAGCTGCTTCCCGGTCCAGTAGGGCCCCGGCTTCAGTATCGCCGGCTCCGGCATGGGCCCCTCGAAGCCAGCCTCTAGCAGCAGGAGCGCCGCCCTCTTCTTATCTAGGATCGTCCCCTTTCTGGTGAGCAGGTAAGCACCCGTCACGTAGTCGTGGAGCCCGCCGATTATCGGGGCGCCGTAGCGCGGCGAGAGTATCTGCTCGTGGACGAGCATCAACGTGAGGGCCTCCGCGCGCGCCTCCTCGCTCTGGGGGGCGTGGAGGTTCATCTCGTCGCCGTCGAAGTCGGCGTTGTACGGCGGGCAGACGAGCAGGTTGAGCCTGAACGTCTTGTAAGGTAGAACCTTGACCTTATGCGCCATGACCGACATCCGGTGCAGCGAGGGCTGCCTGTTGAAGAGGACGATGTCGCCGTCCCTCAGGTGCCTCTCGACTATGTAGCCGGGCTTCAGCGTCTCAGCGAGAGCGTCCCTATCCTTGACGAAGCGGAGGTCTATCCTGCCGCCGTCGGGCCTCACGATGTAGTTGGCACCCGGGTACTCGAGCGGGCCCCTCTTCACGAGCTCCTTCATCTCCTCTAGGTTCCAGGGCGTAACCCTCTCCGGCACCACGAGCACCTTGGCCACGTCCAGGGGCACGCCCACCTCGTCTATGCTGAGCTTGGGGTCGGGGGAGATCACCGTGCGCGCCGAGAAGTCCACGCGCTTCCCTGCAAGGCTGCCCCTGAAGCGCCCCTCCTTGCCCCTGAGCCTCTGAGCCAGGGTCCTCAACGGCCTGCCTGACCTGTGCCTCGCTGGCGGTATGCCGGGGAGCTCGTTGTCGAACAGGGTCGCCACGTGGTACTGGAGGAGGCTCCACAGGTCGTCTATCACCAGCTGGGGGGCACCCTCCTCTATGCTCTCCTTGAGCCTCTGGTTGATCCTCAGGAGGTCGACCAGCTTGTGCGTGATGTCGTCCTCAGACCTCATCCCGGACTCCAGCGTTATCGTCGGCCTCACGGTGATGGGGGGGACCGGGAGCACTGTGAGCACCATCCACTCGGGCCTGGCGCTGTGGGGGTCGAGGCCCAGCGCCTCGAGGTCCTCGTTGGGTATCCTCTCCAGCCTGTCGCGTATCTCCGTCGGCCTCAGCATCGCCGAGCCCCCCTCCCTCTCCTCGTAGAACGTGTACGGCTTCTCGAACCGGATCTTGTACTGCTGGGCCTGGCAGTGGGGGCACGCGGTGTTCTTGGCGGCCTTCTTGGCTACGCTTTCCCCGAACTTGTACTTGAGCAAGGGCCAGCGCTCCTCGAGCCGCTTCGCGCGCCTCCTCGCCCTCTCGATCTCCTCCTGGGGCAGCATCAGCCTACCGCAGACCCTGCACGTAGCCCTCAGCAGGAGGTAGATGTGCTTGGCGAAGAGCGGGTGGACCACCGGCCGAGCCAGCTCGATGTGGCCGAAGTGGCCGGGACATAGGCTGATGAAGTTGCCGCACGTTTCGCAGCGGACCCCGGGCTCGACGGTCCCGAGCCTGCGGTCCATCGGTCCGCCCCTGATCGGTATCCCCTCCTCATCGTACGTCTCCGGTATCACGATCTGGGTGACCGAGTAGGTCCTGATGAGGTCTGGCGACAGCACACCGAACTTTATCGCCCCGATGGTCTTCGTCTCCTCGAACTGGAGAGCCGACATGCTACACCACCTCCACCTTGTCCTTCAGGACGATCCTAGGGGCGATGCCCAGGCTCATCAGCTCCTGGAGCAGCAGCTTGAAGGCGTAAGACACGTAGACTGGGTACAGGTCGCCCTTGTCCCTGCAGACTGGGCACACGGGCTCGTTCTTTCTCGAGTCGTACCACCCCACGAAGCCGCAGTTGCTGCATACGAAGATCACGGTCTTATCGGACGACTCGAAGAGCCTCTCCCTCAGTAGCAGCGACGCCCCGTGCCCCACCAGGCAGTCCTTCTCCATCTCCCCGAACCTCAGGCCCCCCTCCCTAGCCCTACCTTCGGTGGGCTGCCTGGTGAGGATCTGGACGCGACCGCGCGCCCTCGCGTGGATCTTGTCCTCCACCATGTGGTGCAGCTTCTGGTAATAAACGACGCCGATGAAGACCTCGGCCTCTAGCCTCTCGCCGGTTATGCCGCTGTACAGGACCTCCTTCCCGTCGCTCCTGAAGCCCAGCTTGTGCAGCATCTCCCTCAGCTGCTGCTCGGGCGTCCCCTCGAAGGCCGTCGCATCGACGTAGTGCCCCGTCAGGGCCGCCACCTTCCCCGCTATCGACTCGAGCAGCTGGCCCACCGTCATCCTCGACGGGATCGCGTGCGGGTTGATCAGCACGTCGGGGACGATCCCGTCCTCCGTGAAGGGCATGTCTTCGGCGGGGAGGATCAGGCCGATGACCCCCTTCTGGCCGTGGCGCGACGCGAACTTGTCGCCGAGCTCGGGGATCCTCGGGTCCCTCACCCGGACCTTGACCAGCTTGTTCCCGTCGGCGTCCTCCGCTATCACCACCCTGTCCACGATGCCCGACTCGCTGGGCCTAATGCTGACCGAGGTGTCCCTCCTGCGGGTCCCGGCTCTGTACTCGAAGAAGCTGCTGATGAACCGAGGCGGGCTCGTCTTGCCGATTATCACCTCTCCGCCCCTCACCTCGGTCTCGGGGAAGGCGATCCCGTCCCTCGGGTCGAGCTTGACGTACGCCTCTCTGGACCGGTAGCCCATCACGTCCTCGGGGGGAACCTCGATCCTGTCCTCCTGCCCACCAGCGTACTTCATCTCGACGGTCTCGTACGTCCTGAAGAACGTCGAGCGGGCAAGACCACGCTCGATGGCGGCCTTGTTTATCACCAGCGCGTCCTGGATGTTGTAGCCCCCGCCCGTCAGGACCGCCACCACCATGTTCTGCCCGAAGGGCCTGTCGTCGAGATCCAGAAGGTCGAAGACCCTCGTGCGCACCAGCGCCTTCTGGGGGTAGTGGAGCAGGTGCATGCGCGGGTCCATCCTGTTCAGGAAGTTCGCGGTCGAGAAGCCTAGCGCCTGCTTAGCCATCGCAGCCTCGTAGCTGTTGCGGGGCGATTGGTTGAACTCGGGGTACGGTATCACGGAGGCCACAACGCCCAGTATGGCGGCCGGAGAGATCTCGAGGTGCGTGGTCTCCTCGGTCACCTCCTCGGGAGTGGTCGCTATCAGCGCGTTCTCTTCCTCCTCAGCGTCTAGGTACTCGACTATCCCGTTCCTGACCAGGTCGCTCCAGCTCCACTCGCCGCTCCTCAGCTTCTCGACGTGCTCCCTCCTCAGCCTCAGCTTGCCGTTCTCGACTACGAGCAGCGGCCTGCGGATCCTGCCCCTATCGCAGTTGATGTACACTTCGTCGAGCTTCTCGGTCTTGTAGCGCACAACGTTCACCTCGTGGTGGATCTTACCTTGCCTCCTGAGCTCGCGGAGGACCTTCACTAGCGCATCGCCGTCCTCGTGGATGCCGACCAGCTTCATGTTGACGTATACCTTCGTCCCCGTCAGGCCCCTCTCCCTCGCCTCCCTTATCGGCACCACGCCCAGCCTGCTGATGAGCAGGTCGCGGACGTGGGCTTCGTCGATGCCCATCGATATCGTGGCAAGGAGCGCGAGGTTCTTCACGAGCCCGCAGTTCTGCCCCTCGGGGCTCTCGACGGGGCACAGCATGCCCCACTGCGTGGCGTGGAGCTCGCGGGCCTCGAAGTGCGGCTGGGTGCGGCTGAGCGGCGAGACGACCCTCCTAAGATGGCTGACCGTCGATAGGAAGTTGGTCCTATCGAGGATCTGGCTCACGCCGGTGCGCCCCCCTGGCCAGTTGCCGGTAGCTAGCGCGCTCCTCAGCTTGTCAGTGATCACGTCTGCGCGCGCCAGCGTGAGGAGGTTCACCTCCCGGCTCTTGCTCCTGCTCTTCTCGAGCTGGTAGGCCAGGTCCTTGGCGAACTGCTTGAAGGCTTGGCGGAAGACGCTCGCCATCAAGTCCCCGGCCAGCTTGAAGCGCTTGTTGGCAAGGTGGTCCTTGTCGTCCGGCGTGCGGCGACCGATCACGAGCTCGAGCAGCCGCTCCACCATCTGGCCGAGGAAGTAGGCCTTCTCGATCCTGCTCTCCGGCTTCGTGCCTATGTGGGGGAGGAAGTACTGGTCCAGAACCTGCTGCGCCCTCTCCAGCCTGACGCTCTTCGGCTGGCCCACTGCGACTCGGGCCCCTATGTAGTCGAGAGCCTCCTCGACGCTCATCGCGATGCGGCTCTGCTCCAGTAGGGTTGGGTAGAGCTCGCTGAGTATCTCAGGGTCGTTGGTGATCGCGTTGACGATGTCCCTGTCGCTCTCGAGGCCGAGGGCCCTCATCATCACCACGAGCGGGATCCTCGAGGGGACAGAGGGGAAGCTCACGTAGATCTGCCCGTCCTTCGTCCTCTCCACGGTGACCGGGATCCTGTAGGACGCAGTGGAAGAGAACACCTTCGCCACGTGCGTCACGGAGCTCCCGCTGGGCCCGTAATCGACCAGCACTCTGTTCACGGCGAGATCCTCCTGGATGATCAGCACTCTCTCCGACCCGTTCACGATGAAGTAGCCGCCGGGGTCCTTGGGGTCCTCCCCCACCTTGACCTGCTCCTCCGCAGTCATCCTGGATAGAGGGCACTTCACCGACTTGACCATTATCGGCAGGTCGCCGATGTACACGGTCGCCCGATCCTTCTCCTCGCCCTCCTCGACCAGCGCCATCTCTAGGAACAGCGGCGCCGCGTACGTCAAGTTCCTCAAGCGCGCCTCCATGGGTAGGATGGGGCTCTCAGAGCCGTCAGCCTCCTTCACGCGGGGGTTGCCCACCTGGATCCTGCCGAGAACCACCTTGAGCCCCGGTATCCCCGACTCTACCGCGCCCACCTCGTCGACTACCTCCTGAAGGGTCTTCTCCACGAAGGCGTTGTAGGAGTCCAGGTGCTGACGGACGAGCCCGTGCTCCTCGATGAACTTCTCTATCAGGACCCACGCATCGTCCTTGCCGTACTTCCATTCGCCTCCCAAGGCTACCCCCTCACCACGACCCTGAAGGCCACCGATACGCCGGCCGTGGGGCTCCTCCTCACGACCATGACCACGTCGCCGGGCTTGGCGCCTATGGCCTTAGCGACGGGGTCGGACGAGAAGATCCACGGGAGCTGGCGCTTCGAGATGCCCATCCTCTTGAGGAGCCTGGCTGCCTCCTCCTTGCTCAGGAGGACGTGCTGGGGCACTAGCTCGTGCTCTAGAATGTTGACCTCTCGAGCGCCCATAGCTCCGGCGAGAGCCTCGATACCCTATTTAAGCATTTCCGTTGGAGAAACAGGATGGAAAGAGGTGCTGGGGGCCCCAGTACCGTTAGACCTCGTCCGCGCGCCTGGCCCACACGTCTGGCAGCCCCTTGCGCCTCCTACGCATCGGCCAGCCGAGCTCCTCGTCGTACCTCTCGATGCCCAGCATCCGCTCGAGGAGGATCCTCCGCTCGATCGACGCGACCAGCTCCCTCGTCCTCTCCACCACATCAGGGTTCACGCTGACGCTGTCGATGCCGAGCCTCACCAGGAACTCGGTGAACTCTGGGTACACGGAGGGGGCCTGGCCGCAAATGCTCACCGTCCTGTACCCGTAAGGCGAGTTGTGGGCCTTCTCGATCAGCATCGCTATGGCGGTCTTGACCGCGGGATCCCTCTCGTCGAAGTACCTCGGGTCTATCTTCGGCAGTATCGCGCTGTCCCTGTCGGTGCCCAGCGTCAGCTGCGTGAGGTCGTTGCTGCCGATGCTGAACCCGTCGAAGTACCTGGAGAACTCCTCAGCGAGGAAGATCACGCTGGGAACCTCGGCCATCGCCCAGATCTTGAAGTCCCTGCTGCTCTCGAGACCCTCCTCCGCCAGGAGCTTGATGAACCTCTCGGCCTCCCACAGCGTCCTCACGAAAGGCGCCATGACCCACACGTTGCTGAGGCCCATCTCATCGCGCACCCTCTTGATGGCACGCACCTCCAGCCTGAACGCCTTCTCGTACTGCGGGCTGATGTACCTGCTCACCCCGCGCCAGCCAAGCATCGGGTTGTCCTCGTGGGGCTCGTACTTCTCGCCCCCGGTCAGCTGCCTGTACTCGTTGGTCTTGAAATCGCTGAACCTGACGACGACGGGCCTCGGGTAGATCTCCCTCGCCACCATAGCGATGCCCTCAGCCATCCTGTCGACGAGGATGTCGCCCCTGCCCGTCTCCAGCAGGTAGAGCGGGTGCTCCTTCACCCAGCTGGCCATTATGAACTCCACCCTCATCAGGCCGATGCCGTCGAAGGGCAGGTTCTTGTACTCGTAGATCTTGTCGGGCACGCCGAGGTTCATGTAGATCTTGGTGGCAGTCACGGGCTTGAGCACAATCTCCATGGGCGCGGCAGCGGCCGGCTTCTCCTCCTTCTTGCCGAGCAGCTCCTCCACGTAGCCCTCGTAAACGACGCCGGAGCGCGCGTCAACGGTATACGCCTGCCCCGTCCTCATGGCCTTCGTAGCCTCCCTAGTGCCGACGATGCAGGGGATGCCGAGCTCGCGGCTGACGATTGCAGCGTGGGCCGTCATCCCGCCCTCGTCGGTGACGATCGCCGCCGCCAACCGCATGTACGGCACCCAGTCTGGGTCCGTCATCCTCGTCACGAGGATGTCGCCCTTCTGCATCAGCTTCTTGGCGTCCTCGAGGGTCAGGCAGACTTTGGCGACGCCATAGGCGACGCCGGGGCTGGCGGGCAGGCCTTTGACCACCGGCTTGGCCTGGGCGAGGCTCACCTTCGCCTCGGCCGGCTTGGCCTCGGCTGCCTTCACGCTCCAGACGGTCTCCGGCCTAGCCTGCACGATGAAGACGTTGTCGGGGAAGGGCAGATCCCTGTCGACAGCCCACTCGATGTCCATGGCCCTGCCGTAGTGCTTCTCGATGGCTACGCCCAGCTCAGCCAGCCTGCGGACCTCGTCGTCGCTGAGGCTCGGGGCCTCCCTCCTCTGGGGCTCCACCTCCTTCTCTACGTTGCGCCCCGTCGCAGGGTCCCTAACGATCTCTATGGTCTTCTGCGAGATCCTCCTCTCGATTATGTTCAGCGTGCTCTTGTCGACAACCCACTCGTCGGGTGTCACCTTGCCAGCCACCACCGCCTCTCCGAGCCCCCACGACCCCTCTATCACGATCTTGTCCTTCTCGCCGGTGACGGGGTGTATCGTGAACATCACACCAGCGGACCTCGAGTTGACCATCTTCTGCACTGCGACGCTTATGAGCACCCTCTCGTGCTCGAAGCCTTTGCTCTCCCTATAGAATATCGCCCTCGGAGTGAAGAGGCTGGACCAGCACTTCTTGACCTTCTCGACCACCTCGTTCTCGCCCCTGACGTTGAGGTACGTCTCCTGTTGCCCGGCGAAGCTGGCGTCGGGCAGGTCCTCAGCAGTCGCGCTGCTGCGCACGGCGACGAACTCCTCGGCCTTGCCGACCCTCCTGCAGAGCTCCCTATACGCGGCGCGTATGGCCTCCTCGATCTCCTTGGGCATAGGGGTCCTCTCTATCAGCTCGCGGATCTCGCGGCTCGCCTCGATGTAGTCCTCGGGCGCGGAGGCCCCCGGCTTGACGCGCTCCCTCAGTATCTTGTAGATCTTCTCCTTGATCCCGGTCTCCTCGATGAACTTCCTGTAGGCATATGCCGTAACGGCGAAGCCAGGCGGAACCGGTATCCCAGCCCGGAGCATCTCGCCGAGGTTCGCGTTCTTCCCGCCGACGAGCGGGACGTCGTCCTTGGTCAGCTCCTCGAACCACAATATCAACGCGGTCGCCTTATCCTTCGTCATAGCTGTCGGGGTGGGGAGAAGGGCAGCGCTTATAGAGCTTTTGCACCCCCCGCTACGCTCTCTTCATGTAAGCCCTGAGCTCCCTCTCGATCCTAGCCCGTAGCAGCTCGTCGAGCAGTTCCCTGCGGCCCTCCAGCTTGATCAGCGTCGAAACGGCTATGACGTGGGAGCAGACGCCGCGTTCCTTGAACCCAGGGCACGTGCAGGTCAGCTTGTCGCCCTCCACCCTAACTATGTGCCGGTTCTTCCTCCCCTTCACGTAGTACATGACGTCGCTGATCCTCACGACGCGCCCCTCCTGCAGAAGCCACGCGGCCTTGGAGATCATGCCGGCGCCCTCCCCGTTCATTGTGGGCTCACGCGCGGCACCAACGTTAAAGCTTTACTCCGCCGCCTCTCCGCCCCGCGCAAATCGCGCCCCCAGGCGACGGCGTGGTTGCAGACTAGGTGGAGCTTGAAAACGCTCGACCCGGCCTCCCCGCCGGGCACATCCTGCAACGGGGCGTGCAAGCGGCTAGAAAGGCTTGACGGGGCTTACCGCGCCGCACGCCAGGCATCTGAGCACCATCAGCTTGCGCTCCTCCCTCTTCAGGATCGTGTCAGGGCTCCCGCACACGGGGCAGCGGACGTAGTCCCTCACGAAGACGTTTATCAGGGAGGCGACCATCTTGGGCGTGGTCACGCTGTACACCACTGCGACGTCGCCCTCCACGTTTCCTGAGGCCCCCAGCTCCTTCAGCAGGAACCTGAGCACGAGGCGCGGATCCCTGTTGAGCGTGTCGCATATGCGCTTGAAGTTCATGATGAACGTCCTCTTGCCGGACACGACGACCTCCGGCTCCTCCACCTCGAGCCTCTCCCTCCTCACCCCCCTCGACGGCAGGAGCTTGAAGGCGCGCTCCAGCAAGCTCTCGTACTCTAGCGAGCTCACCATCGCCAGGGGGCGCGCCGCAGGGGTTTTATCGCTGCCGCCGCATCCGGCGGGGAAGGCATAAATTAAGCCTGGCGAGGGGGCGGAGCCCCTCCAGGGGGGTCATGGGGTGGAGTACTGCCCGAGATGCGGCACGCTGATGCTCCCGAGGAGGAGGGACGGGCACGCGGTGCTGTCCTGCCCCAAGTGCGGCTACGAGAAGGACCTCAGCAACCCGCTGGCCTACAGGCTGACGAGGCGAAGGAGGCACGAGCAGGAGGACGCCCTCATCGTCATTGACCGCGAAGTAGTGGTGGAAACGCTGCCCAAGGCTCGAGTTGAGTGCCCGCGCTGCGGGCACCTCGAAGCTTACTACTGGGAGGTCCAGACCAGGGCGGGCGACGAGCCGGCGACGCGCTTCTTCAGGTGCACCAAGTGTGGGCATACGTGGCGCGAGTACCAGTGAGGAGGCAGCGAGCGGTACAAATATAACAGCTCCGCGCCCTCCTAGGGTTGGTATGTCGCTCCGCTTCGAGTTCCCGGACGCTCGGGACTGGAGGTACCTGATAGAGAGCTTGAAGGAGATAATCGAGGAGGCCAGCTTCGTGGCCGACGGCGAGGGTCTCAGGCTGAGGGCGCTCGACCCCTCCCGCATCGCGATGGTCGACCTCTACCTCCCCAGGGAGAGCTTTGGAGCGTACGAGATCGAGGAGGAGCAGGTGAAGATCGGCGTGAACTTCGACGATTTCGACAAGATACTGAAGAGGGCCAAGGCTCAGGACAAGATAATCTGCACCGTCGAGGGGGGGAGGCTGAGGGTCACGCTGGCTGGCAAGGCGGAGAGGACGTTCTCCCTGCCGATCCTGGACATCGTGGGCGAGGAGCTCCCAGTGCCCAAGGTGACCTTCGACGTGATGGCCAAGATGGTCTCGGACAGCCTGCGCGACGCCCTGAAGGAGGCCGCTCTGATCAGCGACAGCGTGAAGATGATCGGCGATGAGAAAGAGCTCAAGTTGCAAGCCCGCAGCGACAAGGGGGAGTGGGAGGCCATCTTCTCGCTCGAGAAGGGCTCGCTGATAGAGTACGAGGTGAGGCAGCCGGCACAGTCCAGCTACAGTCTCACGTACCTGGAGGAGATAATTGGCAAGGCCTACCGACTCAGCGACCTGGTAACGATCGAGTTCTCGACCAACAAGCCGCTGTGCCTCACCTTCGACATAGCGGGCGGAGGAGTTCTCAAGTTCTACCTGGCGCCTAGGCTGGAGTCCTAGATGGCGGTTGACAAGCTCCACGTCGTTTTGAGCGCAGAGGACGTCAGGAAGTACCCGTTCCTCCCCGAGGCCTTGGAGAGGGTGAGGTACCTAGGGCTGACCATCGAGGACATAGCGGCGCCCCTGCTCCGCAGCGTGGTCGAGCGGGCTGCAAAGTACTTGGAAGCCGCTATCGACTCCCTCGAGCTTCCCCCGCCCTCAGAGGACTGTGACGAAGAGGCGCTAGCGTACTTGGTCTCACTGCTCATACTGAAGATCATCTCTGACAAGATGCTCATCAGAAGGTTTTCGGTAGCGTTTTCGAAGAGGGTTTTCCGGCTCCTGCTCAGCGAAGACAACTCTAAGGTAGCCTACGTGCTCTCCCAGCTGGGGCTACGGGTCAAGCTGCTGGGTGCCGCGCCTTCTGGCTACACGTTTGCCATAAACGTATTCGATTATATCGAGAACATCCCCGAGAGGAGGGGCCAATGGAAGCTCGCCCACAGGCTCGTTGAGGCCGGCTGGGTCCTGGCCAGCAAGGTTGAGGCAGTCCGGCTGGGCGAGGAGGCGCTGAAGAAGGCCGTGGAGGAGAGGGTGGAGGGGCTGCGGGTAGACGGTGTCAGGATACCGGACGCCATCTACTCGCTGGCGGAGGTCATCAGCAGGAAGTGGAGCATCAAGCTCAGGGAGATCAGGGAGGCGTGGGCTTCGGAGGCGCCGCGAGGCGGAGAGTTCCCGCCCTGCATAAGGGCGATCATCGACGACCTGAAGGCCGGAAAGAACATACCGCACAGCGCTAGGTTCGCGCTGGCGGCGTTCCTGCTGAACGTGGGCATGTCGGTCGACGAGGTCCTGGAGGTGTTCAAGTCGGCCCCCGACTTCAACGAGAGGGTAGCGCGCTACCAGGTCGAGCACATCGCTGGCATGAGGGGCTCCGGTAAGCGTTACTCGCCCTACAAGTGCGACAACATGAGGACCCTGGGCCTATGCGTGGCTGAGTGCGGGGTGAAGCACCCGCTCCAGTACTACTGGCGGTCAGCTCGGCGGGGTGCGCAGGGTGGGCAGGCCGCCCAGCAGTGAAGTGGCGCTCCGGCTCTTCAGGAGCTATTACAGGAGCCTGAAAGCCGACGAGGTGAACGTCACGGAGCTCAGCAGGAGGGAGTTTGCCTTCTCGTACTTTGGGGAGGAGGGGATGCACCGGCACATCGCCTTCGGCAGCACGGTACAGCTCCTCGCGCACCTGGCCGAAAGGGCTCCTCGGCACGCCTTCTACTCGACTGCGTACTACCGCGATCCCGCGGCTAAGAACATGGACGAGAAGGGCTGGGAGGGCAGCGACCTGGTCTTCGATATCGACATAGACCACGTGGAAACCCCCTGCAAGGAACTCCACGACAGGTGGGTATGCAAGAGCTGCGGCGCGAGCGGCTGGGGGGCCCCCCTCGCGTGCCCCCGCTGCGGCAGCGAGAGCATCGAGAGGCACGCGTGGGTGTGCGAGACCTGCCTCAGCGTCGCTAGCGACGAAGTGCTGAGGCTCATCGAGCTCCTCGAGAGTGACTTCGGGCTCTCTGGCGACGAGATGCTCGTGACGTTCTCGGGCCACAGGGGGTTCCACGTCCACGTGGAGGCGCCCGCCGTCAGGGAGCTGAACCAGGACGCGAGGCGCGAGATAGTGGACTACATCAGGGGGGTTGGGCTCGAGCCGGACTACATGCTCGTAAAGGCCAGGGGCGGCTACAGGCTGCGCGCAGAGACGTACGGCTGGTACGGGAGGTGCGCCCGCTGGGCGATCGTGAAGGCTGGCGTCGAGAACCCCACCCTGAGCAAGAGGGAGTGGGAGGACCTGCTGAGGGAGTGCGTCAAGCGGGAGGCCGTCGCGGTGGACGAGAGGGTTACGATCGATACGAGGCGGTTGATACGCCTGCCGGGCAGCCTCCACGGTAAGAGCGGGCTCAGGGTCGCCCGCCTGTCAGTGCAGGACCTAGAGGGCGGGTCCGTACTGGACAAGGTCAAGGTGTTCATCAGGGGTGAAGCTGTCGTCGAGTTCGAGGGGGAGCCGCCGAGGAGGATCCTGGACTTGGAGGTAGGGTACTCCACCAGGGTTCTGCCGCTCTACGCAGCCCTCTACTTGCTCCTCAACGGCGCGAAGCTGTCGAAGTTCGAACTGAAGTGATGCAAGAAAGCGAGATATAGCCCGCGAGCGCCCGATGCGGCGATGAGGGAGCTTCTCGCCGAGCTCCAGAGCACCCTGAAGAGGGAGCTCGAGTCGATGGAACTGCTGAACCTGGAGGGCGACTTCTACGACACCGTCAGCGCTCGGCTGGCCGAGGTCAGCGCGCGAGCGGAAGGGGCGGAGAACGAGGCGGTGCTCGCGTCCATCGAGCTCGCCAGGGAGACCCTGAAGAAGCTCTTCCTGCTCAGGCTGGTGAAGGGGCTCTACCACGTCTGGCTCAAGGGGAGTTTGCCCGCCGTGAGCCTGCCGAGGCAGGAGGCTTCGATCTTAAACGCCGTTCTATCCGCCATGGAGCGCATCGCCAGTGAGGCTGGTGCGAGCACCAGTGAGCCTCCGGCGAGGGCAGAGCCTGCTGCGGCGCGCAGACGCGCCGGCACGCTCTCGGCGCTCGCCCTGTTCAAGAAGAGTCACGCCAGGCTCATCCTCTCCGACGGGAAGCTGCTGGGCCCCTTCGCCCCGGGGGACCTCGCAGTGATCCCCCTTAGGGACGCCAGGGAGCTGGAGCGGCTGGGGGCAGCCGACGTGGTGGCGAGCATCGCGGTTGGATCCGGGGTAAACACTTTAAAGGGTGAGGGCACAGCCGCTGAGGGCGGCGATGAGGTTCCCCAAGGAGGTTAGGACCTACTGCCCGCGCTGCAGGGCCCACACCGTGCACCAGGCAGTGCTCTACAAGGCGGGGAGGAGGAGGACGCTGGCGCAGGGACAGCGCAGGTACCTGAGGAAGATGAGGGGTTACGGCTCCAAGAGGAAGCCGGAGCAGAAGGAGTTCGCCAAGACCACTGAGAGGCAGGTCGTAAAGCTGAAGTGCACAGCCTGCGGTTACGTGCTCCACAGGAGCCTGGGCAGGATGAAGAAGCTGGAGATAGTCGAGAGGGTGTGAGCGATGCCCAGGTTCAGCAAAGTCCTGATCCCAGTGCCGAGGAGCAGGTTCCTGGTGGTGAGGTGCCCGGACTGCGGGAACGAGCAGGTGGTCTTCAGCCACTCGACGCTCGCGGTAACCTGCAGGATCTGCGGGCGTCAGCTCACCAGACCCACGGGCGGCAAAGCGGTGATAAACGGCCAGATAGTCAAGGTGCTCGACGAGGGCAAGTGGGCGAAGTACGAGCTGGGGGTGGGCCGTGCCTGAGCGCAGGAGGCTGCCGCACCTCCACGAGCTCGTTGTGGGCACGGTAGTCAGAATCGAGGAGCACGGGGCGTTCGTCAGGCTGGACGAGTACGGCGGGCTGGAGGCCTACGTCCCCCTGAACGAGGTGTCGCACTCCTGGTTCAAAAGCATCAGGGAGGTACTGAAGGTGGGCCAGAAGAGGGTCTTCAAAGTGATCCGAGTGGATCCCAGGCGCGCGCTCATCGACGTGTCGCTGAAGCGCGTCACAGACTCGGAGAGGAGGAGCAAGATGCTGGAGTGGAGGAGGTTCCAGAGGGCGATGAAACTCATCGAGATGGCGGCCAGCAAGCTCAACAGGGACTTCGAGGAGGGCCTGGAGGAGGCGCTCAAGCTGGAGAGCGTCTACGGCGACATGCTCTCCGGCTTCGAGGAGGCCGTAAGGGCTGGTGAAGCGGCCCTAGCGAAGGCCGGAATCAACGAGCCGTGGCTCTCTACGTTCTACGAACTGGCGAAAAGCTACGTTAGGATCCCGAAGGTTAAGATCAGCCTGCTCTTCCAGGTGAGCTGCACCCACGGCGACGGCGTGGAGAAGCTGCGGGCGATCCTGGCCTCGTGGCGCGAGGTGAAGGATCGCTTCCCCCGCATCAGCGCCCGCTTCTACGTCGTTGGCTCGCCCAGGTACAAGCTCGATGTCGAGTCGTACGACCCGAGGCTGGCCGAGGCTTTCGCCAGCGAGGTCGCCAAGGCGATACTATCGAGGGCCGGCGAGCTGGGCTGCCAGGCCTCCTTCGAGCGGCTAAAGGCGGAGTGAGATGGTTTCGCGCTGGCTGCTCAGGAAGTGCACACTCTGCGGCGCCTACACGCTTAACAAGCAAAGCTGCCCCCGGTGCGGTGGACCCGTGCGGGTGCCTCACCCGCCCAGGTTCTCGCCCGAGGACAAGTACGGCAAGTACCGAAGGATGCTGAAAAGGTGCGGAGCTAGCTCTCGGGGTACTCCACCTTGAACACGAGGACCCACTCATTCGGCTGCGACGCGTACACAAGCTTGAAGTAGCGCGGCGGCGGTATCTCGGGGCTGGGCCCTCTGTAGTTGGCTACGGTCATGCCGTAGAAGGGCAGCTTCTCGAACACGAAGAGCTGCCTGCTCGGGGTCTTCACGAAGAGCAGGTGGTAGAGAGTGGCGTTCCTGGCCTCGGGGGTATCGGCCGGCACTAGCACGGGGAAGCTGTCGATGTAACCCACGCTGACGTACTTGTTTGGGTCGGCCCCGATCCAGCGCGCCATCTGGTAGCTCTTCGCCAGATCCCCGCCTAGCCCCCCGTAAGCGGGGGAGAAGTAAACGTAGCCGACCCCCGGGAGCTGGGCCTTCAGGAAGGGCTCGAAGACCACGACGTAGGAGACGTCGAGCTCCTTAAAGATGCGCAGCGCCACCTCCTCGCTGGACAGGAAGGCGGTCGCGATCTTCCGTATCTGGTTGGAATCTATCGTGGCGTTGTCGCACGTCGTGTTCCTTCCAGTGTTCACGGAGATCCAGTAGCCGTAGTCCCACCAGGTCGCTATCACCGCGTTCTGCGGGACGTTCGCCTTTATCCACTCGAGCGCTGACAGCCAGTCCGTGTACTCGTAGTTGTAGTCCAGCACCGGGACGGAGGAGGAGAGTATCAGCGCTGGCTGGTGGGTCGCCGAGATCGCGCTCACGTTGGCTACGGCCGTGAGCGGCAGCGCTAGCACCACCGCTACGGCGATCGCGGGGAGCTCGCTGGGCTGCTGAGCCCTCCTGGCCCTAGCTTTCTCCTCCGCGAGGGGGGCGAGCCCCCCTGCGAGCTCGCTGACGGCGTAGCCTGCCAACAGCGCTACAGCGGGGGAGAACAGCAGCGTGAGCCTAGCCATCGAGGCGACGGCGTAAGCCGCTGATGCCCAGAACACTAGCATGAGCAGGTCTTCGAACCTCTTCCTGTACCTGAGCCCGCTGAGGAGCGCTCCCACCGCCGAGAAGGGTACGAGGAAGCCGTAATCCCTGAAGACTGAGCTCCACGTCGGAACCGCGTGCTCAGCGACCGTCGTCACCCCCACCTCCCTGAGCACCGGCAGGATGACCGCTAGGATCCTCCCCGGCAGGGCGGCCAGTAGCCTCGTCCACCAAGCGGCCGCGAGCAGCGCCGCGGCCGCTACCACCAGGACGACGACGCGCCTCGCGGTAAGGCGCACGTTGGGCGCTGCCCCCGGCATCCTGTGGAGCAGCACCAGGGCGGAGGCACCCGTCGCCAGCCACGGCACCACCGCTGCGGACGACGCGAATGCGTAGCGGGGCCCGAAGCGCGGCATGGCCGCTATGAAGGCGTCCACCACCGCGATGAAGGGCAGGAAGGCACGGGCCACGTTAGTCGCTCTAGGGTTCAGCAGCAGCCACAGCATGACAGCCAGGGGGATGAGGTTCCAGAAGTACAGGAAGCCCCCCCATGAGAGCACCACGAGGCCCATCACTAGCCCCGCCAGCGCGCCACGGAGCATCGAGCCCCTCCGCGCCGCCTGAACCAGAAGCGTGATGGACGCTAAGGCGAAGGGTATGGCAAGCCCCTCGTGCTTGGCCCCCAGGTTGGTCCTGTAGATGAAGGGCCAGCTGCAGGCTAGGAATACCGACGCTAGCACTCCTGCGCTGGAATCCCAGACCTCCTTTGCCAGCAGGTAGGCGAAGAGGCTGGCGCTGGCCGCGCCCACCGCCGGCACGAAGGCGTGGACGACGTACAGCCTGGCGTTGAAGCCGAAGAGGCGCAGGAGCTCGTACGCGGCCGCTGAGAAGAGGGGGGCCCCCAGCTGGCTGCTCGCCCTCAGGTCCCTCCCGTGGGGAGCCCAGAAGAGCTTGTCCACCTCCCCCCTGTTGAACCACCAGCTGAACCACCATGCGATGCCCCCGATCAGGTTGCCGTTGCCCTTCTCCAGCAGGGTCTTCGCCAGGTAGTACTCGTAGAAGGGGTCGAACTCGTTCAGGTAGATCCCCCACCTCATCGGAGCTAGCCTGAGGAGCAGCGCTACCACCACGCTGGAGGCCACTGTAGCCGCCGCGATGAACGAGGGGCTCGATACGATGTCTAGGAACTCAGCGAGCGCGCGAATCGCCAGAGCCTTCGGCGAGAGCTGGCCAACTTCCCGACCCATCGTCGGGCTCGGCGCCTGCGGCCTTAAATGGTTTTGGAGCCCGAGTTCAGGGACCACTCCGCTTCTGCTTGTGGACCTTGACCACTACCTTCTTGGGCTCGAGGGAGAGCTTCTTCAGGCAGCGGGGGCACTTGTCCCCGTACTTAGCCAGCACCCTAATGATCTCGACGGGCTTCTCGCCGGAGTAGAGCACGTAGGAGCACCGGCTGCAAACCACGTAGTACATAACGGGGCATCGAGTGGGCGGGGGATTAATGCCTATTGCCTCCGGCACCCGCCAGGGCTATCTTAATGGCGTCGACCTCGTGCTTGGACAACTTCTCAAGGATCGTGAAGTCACCCAAGATGACGGCGTCCTTGACCCTTTCGTCGCGTATCACGTCTACGCCGATGCCGGTGCGCTCAAGCGCCTCCACGAGGGAGCGGGCGGTCTCGCTCAAGTGCGCAGGGCAGCCTATCCTCACCCGCACCCTGAACCCCAGCTCAGCGAGGTTGAGCAGCCTCTGCGAGAGCAGCTCCGCGCTCCTCATCACGTCCGTGTAGGCGAGCACGCCCCCGACGATCACAGCCACGCCGATGTTCGCCGCCCCCATGTCCACGCCGACGACGACCTCCCCCCTCTCCACGAGGGACGCCAGCCAGCAGGCGAGCGCCGCCGGGTCGCCCGTCTCGAGCACGCGGTGCGGCACCTCCACGCCGTGGGAGCCCACGCTGACTACGCCCTCCAACCCCAGCTCACCTAGCAGGCGGAAGAGTAGCTGAGCCTCGCGGGGGTTGCGGACCGCGACCGAGGGCCTCTCCCTCTGCAGCAGCGCGGCCAGGCTACGCATAGCCCAGCGCCTCACTGATGACGGACACGACATCGTCGAGCGGCGCTTCGTACCTGCCGAGCGAGACCGAGGGGTCCCCCAACTCACGCTCCTCGGCCACGAGCACCCCCTCCTCCGCCTCCACTCTGACGAGCCTGGGCTTCAGCTGCCTGATCACTCGCAACGCCAGGGGGGCGCCCCTCCTGCGGTCCTCCGCGCACACCAGTACCACCTTGCACCCGCCATCTCGCGCCATGCCCAGGAGCTCTACCTCGGCCAGGGCCATCCTGCCGATGTAAGCCTCGCTGAGCGAGGCCCTGTACGGCACTAGGTTGGCCAGGAACTCGTCGATCGCCACGAGCCTCACGGCACCCGCTCGGCACAGCCCAACGACCTCGGTCACCTTGAGCAGTTCTTCGTAGAAGGAGCGGGTGGGGTAGATCGTGACGCCCTCAGGCCCCCTCCCGACGCGGGAGTGCCTCCCTGCCCCTATGTAGAGGGCGGGCCGGTGCTCGGCGCACAGCAGGAGGGCGATCCTCGTCCTCAGCGAGCCGGCCTCACCGTATACGACCAGCGCGCCCCCCTCCAGGCGCCTTCCAAGGAAGTTCAGCAGGTCCCTGAGGGGGGGCCTCATCTCTTCGCCGCGAACATCACGGCCAGCAGCAGGGCGCCCATGATTACTAGCGCGAGCCCCGTCGCTATCGCCAGCGAGCTCCTCCTAGTGCGGGCGAGCGCGTTCCTCAGGCTGTAGATGCCGTAAGTCATCATAGCGTAGGCCATGAAGGAAAGGATGATTTCGGTCGTGTTCTGGAGGCTGTCGGAAGGCACTGGCCCCACTCTGGAGTGGACAGCTGCGCACTGCTCAGCGTCGTGAAGGCACGTGTACAGCACGTTGAAGACCCCCGAGAGGATGAAGAGAGCGGCTGCGACGACGAGGGGCGCAAGGAGCTCGGGCTCTAGAACCCTCCTCACTAAGCGAGCCACCGCCCCGGGCACAGCTCTCCCGTGCCCGCGCGTTTTAAACCTTGAGCTCGTCCGCTTGCTCCAGCTCGAAAGCCTACCCGCGCCGCGACTCATCAGGACTTGATCAGTTCGTAATTGTGCGCGAGGGTCACGCCACTGCCGCAAATGCGAAAATGCCCAGCAGCATTGCCGCTAGCGTCAACTGCCTCCCCCTCCTCGCGAAGCCGGCGTCCCTCAGCATGGAGAGGGCCACGTAAGTGAAGAGGGCATCGGCGGGGAGCACCAGCGCCGCGTACATCGGGAGCTTCCCCGGCGGCAGGAGGAGGAAGAGGGGGGTGCTGAGGACGACCGCCGCGAGCGTCAGCGCGCTGGAGAGCGCGGCGGCGAAGCGCGGACCCCTGGTCACTGCGAGCGTCCTGACCCCGGCCCTGCGGTCGCCCTCAACGTCGACCACGCCCTTCAGTGCTTCCCTGCCCAGCGCCGCGAGGAACGCCATCGCCGTCAGGAGGGAGACCGTCCAGGGCACGCGGAAGCCGCTGGCTATCGAGGCTCCGAAGGGGAAGGGGAGGGCCGTGTCCGCAGCCACGATGAGGTTGCCCCAGAACCCCCTCTTCTTCAGCGCGACGTTGTACGCCATGCCCGAGAGGGCGGCGAGCAGCGCGATCACGAAGGGGGCCGCCCCCAGCCACGCAGACAGCGCCACCCCTGCCGCCAGCGCCGAGAGAGCCAGAGACCACGCCTCCCGGAAGCTGACCTCGCCGCGCACGAGAGGCCTGTGGGGCGCGTTAACCCTGTCCTCCTCCAGGTTGAAGATGTCGTTGAAGGCGAAGAGTCCAGCCTCCACGGCTACGACCACCGCCACCGCCACCAGGGAGGAGGGGGGGTCGAGGTGATCCCACCCGCCCGAGGCGACGGCGTAGCCCACCAGGGCCGCGAAGGCCGCCATGGCGCCGTGCTCGATGCGGGTCAGCCTTACGAAAGCCGCCAGCTTCCCCACAGGATCCCGCCTACCCGCCGCTATTAGAGTTGCGCGATTGGGGGAGGGCGACGGGTGGTGGGCCCGCCGGGATTCGAACCCGGGACTTCCGGGCGGCGACGCCGCCGCTCTCCCGGTTATCAGCCCTGCGCGCGGCTCGCGCCGTGGGCGCGCCACCGGGCTACGCCACGGGCCCCGTATGGGCGCTCGAGGCGCTCTCTTAAGCTTTTCCGAGGGATGGGCGCTGGCCCGGCGGATCCAGGAGCCTTTTAAGCCGGCGCGCCGCGGCACCGCAGCTCATGGAAGAGAGGCTCCGCGTGCTCATCGCATCGCTGATCCGCAGGGGGAGGTTGGAAGCGCGCGAGGTGGAGGAGGGCGTCGGCTTGCCCCTGCAGCTAGCCGTCGAGCTGACGCGGGGTCTGCCCGTCAGGCTCGAGGGCGACTCGCTGGTTGCCAGCGATGCCGTCGAGCTGATCCTCGCCTGCTGGAGGAGGGGCTTCGACCCGGTAGAGCTGGCCCTTCGGGCCGGGTGGAGGGAGTTCGAGAGGCTCTGCGCCAGGGTCTTCGAGGAGCATGGCTTCCGCGCCCTGACGAACGTCCGCTTTAGCTCGGGAGGCGCGCTGCGCGAGCTCGACGTGGTGGCCCTGCGGGAGCCCAGGATCCTAGCCGTCGACTGCAAGCTCTGGCGGCGAGCGCGGGAAAGCGCACTGAGGAGGACCGTTCGCGCTCACAAAGAGCGGTGTGCGGCATTCGCACAGGCGGCTCCAGCGATCCCCAGGGTGGCTGCCGAGGTCGCCAGGTGGCGCAGCGCCAGGGTCGTCCCAGCGATAGTAGACCTCCACGAGGTCAGCTTGAAGGTCTTCGAGGGGGTGCCGATAGTCCCCCTGCGCAAGCTCAGCTCCTTCATAGAGGAGCTGGAGGCCTACGAGGGCGACCTACTCGCGATCCCGGTTGAGGGGCGCTCCGAGGCCCTCGGCGGCCCCGGCGCCTAGACGACCATCGTGACCATCGTGGCGAGCTTCGGGTGCCTCTCCACGGCTTCCTTCGCCACCGGGCCGTGCACCTCGCTGCCCTTCGGGTCGCCCTCCGGCGTAATCAGGACGATGGCGTTGTCTTCGAAGGCTATCCACGTTCCGTCGGGCCTCCTGTATGGCCTGCGCTGGCGCACCACGATGCCGTGGAATATCTGCTTGCGCAGCTCAGGCTTGCCCTCACGCACCGAGACGATGACGACGTCACCCACCGCCGCCCCAGGGATCCTCCTCCGCACAGTCTTCGCGCCCTTCACGCCTATCACGCGCGCTACCCGCGCGCCCGAATTGTCGGTGACCCTTACGAGGCTCTCTATGAAGACCCCGGGTGTCTTGTGGAACCTGTAGGATACCCCCGATACCTTCGCACCGCGCTTAGCCATACACCCCTGGCCCGTTACCCTCAGCGGGTTTTTAAGCCCAGCGCACCAAGCGCAGGGCGGCCTACTGCTTCTTCACCTTGGCCAGAACCACGAAGGAGACGGACTTGGCGAGGGGTCTGCACTCGCCGATGACGACCCTATCGCCCGGCTGAACGTCGATGCAGGGCGGAACCCTGACGTGCTTCTTCTTCCGGCGCCTCTCATACCTCATGTACTTCGGGACGTAATGGAGGTACTCGTGCACCACGACTGCCGTCCTCTTCATCTTGACCTTCTCCACCGTGACCTCCATGATCGTCCCCCTCACCGACAGCTGCCCGTGCCACGGGCACAGCGGGTCGTCGCACGTCCTCTCCGGTGGCTCTAAGCCCGGTATGCCGACGTGCCTCTTGGGCATTCGACCCGACCGCGGGGCCGGGTGCGCGGTTTATAAGCCTTCATCCACGGCTGACCTCGGCCAGCAGCCTGCTGCCATGCCCCGGGCATTTTCGCGTATGCCCAGGGCATGGATCGCGCCCGCGGGGGCACGGCGGTGGAATGCCTCCGGCATGCACTGCTATGTCGCCGGCATTCCTATTCATGAGGGCTCCGCTTCACCAGTCGCGAACCCTCTTCTTCAGCCTGTCCTCGGGCCTGCCCACGAGCTCCCTTCCGTCCACCAGTACCAGCGTGCCGTCCGGCAGCTTCAGCAGCAGCTTGACCTCGCGCTTGAGAACCCTCTTCCTGCCGCGGGGGGTCTCGATGACCAGGGTCTTCATGGTCTCGTCGACTATCCTCCCCGAGAGCCCGACCTGCAGCTTGTTGGAGCTCTCGGCAACCACCGCCTCCAGCCCTATCAGCTCGTGGAGGAGGACGTTCTCGGGCGTAATGCGGGGCCTCCTGCCCCTCATCGGGCGCGGCCGAGCTCCTCTTCCCTCTCCACGGTCAGTATCCTGGCGATGGCCCTGCGGATCTCCCTGATCCTCGCCGGGTTCTCGAGGGTGCCGCGCGCCGCCTGGGTCCTCAGCCTGAGCAGCTCGGCTCTCAGCTCCTCGAGCTTGGCCCTCCTCTCCTTCCTGCTCATCTTCCTAATGTCGTCGACCCTGAGCAGGGGCATCGGCCTCACCCGGCCGTGGCCTTCAACGTTCCTGGGATCTCGACGGGGGGCAGTATCCTAACCTTCACCCCGTAGACCCCGGGCTTGAGGAGGACCTGTATCGCGGCCTCGTCGACGTACTCGCTGGGCTTCCCCGACTTGTAGAGCACGCCGGCGCTGTACTTCTCGAACCTAGCCCTCTCCGAGGTGAGCTTCCCGCTGATGACCACCTCCACGCCCCTAGCGCCTGCCTCCATCACACGCCTGAGGGCCACGTAGGCGGCCCGCCTGAACTTGATGCCGCGCACCATCGCCCGCGCTATGCCGTAGGCCACGATCTTCGCGTTTAGGTCGGGGTTGACCACCTCCACCACGTCGATCTGGGGCCTCTCTACGCCGAACTTCTTCTCGAGGAGCTCCTGGAGCTCCTTTATGTTGGCGCCCTTGCGGCCGATGACCATGGCGGGCCTCTCGGCAAGGACGATCACACGCGTGCCTATCGGCGTTCGAAACAACTGGACGTCGACGTAGCCGGCGTGCGCCAGCCTCCTGGCCAGGAAGGCGTTCAGCTCCATGTACTGCATCCCCCTCTCCAGGAACACTCTCGCGAGCGTCGGCATCCCAGCTCCCCTCTCGGCCGGCGGCCGCCGAGAGACTTCTTTAAGCTTTCGGCTCGCGCCTACTGCTCGCGCTCCTCGAGGCCTACCTCGATGTGGACCAGCTGCTCGAACCAGGGAGTTGCTCTGCCGAACGCCCTGGGCATGTAGGAGCGGATCTTCGCACCCTTATGGGCGGCCGCGTGGACGACCCAGAGCTTGCTCACGTCGAGCCCTTTGTAGGCCGCGTTGGCTTCCGCACTCCTCAGCACGCTCAGCACGGCCTTCGCCGCCTTCACGGGGTACCTCCCCGGGCCCACGGCGGTCTTGTGCCCCACCTTCCCATGGAACCTCCGGTAGGGCACGGGCCGCTTCATCTCCACGACCTCCTCGAGGAAGCGCTTGGCGTCCTCCAGCCTCATCCCCCTTATGGCGTTGAGCACCTCGACCGCGTCCTTGTACGACACCCTGAGCTCGCGGCCTGCCGCGATCGCCGTCCTCGCGGGGTCCAACTGCACGGAGAAGTGCCACCTGGGCACGGGCCGTCCCCCCGACGACTCTTTTAAACCTGATGTGGCTAGCGAAGGCTTTAAGGTCTGGGGGGCGGCGAGGCCCCAGGCCCCGGTAGCTCAGCCTGGTCGGAGCATCGGCCTTGTAAGCGCGGGGGCGCCCCGAGCCAGGGGAGCCGGGGGACCCGGGTTCGAATCCCGGCCGGGGCTCCACCAACATGGTGAGTGGCCTGCCGAGCGAGCGGTGACGAGGACTGTCGGGCTGACCCCCGCGGGCGTGAGGGCCTGCCACACTGCCCCGGGGGCCGGAAAAAGGCTTTAAGGCGCGAAGCCCACACGCTGCGGGCCGGTAGCTCAGCCAGGAAGAGCGACGGGCGCGTGCCGGTCGAGGCTTTTAACCCGTAGGCGCGCTGCTGCGCGGCGGAGGACCCGGGTTCGAATCCCGGCCGGCCCGCCACGCTTTTCCGGGCCCCCCGCGCGGGGGGCCCGTGAGAATCTGGCCGCAGTGCATCCCCTGCATCTACTCGGCGAGGTCGCGAGAGTTGCTGGCGTCCCAGCTAGACGATGCCAGCAAGGTCCAGGCCCTCGCCAGGCTCGCGGGGATCCTGTCGTCCTCCAACCCCTACTCCTCCACGATCAGGCTGGCAACGGAGACGTTCAGGTTCGTCAAGCTGTCAGTGAGGGCTAGCGACCCCTACTCAAGGTACAAGGAGGAGAGCAACAAGCTCGTGAGGGAGAGGGTCCTGCCCCTCCTCCTGCAGCGGCTCGCCGACCTGAGGGGGTGCGAGCTAGTGGGCGAGCTCCTCGCGGCTTCCATCGCCGCTAACGCCCTCGACCCCGGAGTCCCCGGCTACGAGTCCATGGGCGTCGACCTCTCGGTCAAGCTGGGCAGGGACGAGCGTGAGCGCGCGTGCTACCTGATCTCCAGGGCCAGGCGGATCGCCTACATCCTCGACAACGCGGGGGAGGCCGTGGTGGACCTCGAGGTCGTCAAGGCCCTGAGGGGAATGGACCTCGAGGTCTACGTGCTGGCGAAGAGCGGCGCCTACCAGAACGACGTGACGGTGGACGAGGCCGTGGCGATGGGCTTCGGCGAGTACGCGAAGGTGGTGGGCACAGGAAGCGACAGCGCGGCCCCCCTGCCAGGGGAGCTCTCGGGGGAGGCACTTGAGGCGCTGGCCTCCGCCGACGTCATCATCGCGAAGGGGATGGCCAACTTCGAGGCCTTCGAGGAGTGGGCGCCCCCGAAGCCCGTCGTCCACGTGCTGCTCGCCAAGTGCCTCCCGGTCGCCTCGGCCGCCGGCGTCAAGGTGGGTGAGGGGGTCATAGCAGTGAGGGAAACGTTACATGCAAAAGCTCCCCAGCGCTAACCGAGCGTGCTCTCGGGCGCCGAGATCCGGCGGCTGATAGAGCTGGGCCTGCTGAGGGTGGAGCCCTTCTCCGACGACTGCATCAGGGAGAACGGCATCGACCTGCGCATAGGGGATGAGGTCGCCGTGCTGCTTAACAACCCCGCTCCCCTCGACCCGGAGAGGCTGGGGGAGGTCGACCTGAGCGAGTACTACAAGGTCATGAAGGTCGACTCGGCGTTCATCCTGCAGCCCTACATGAAGGTCCTGGTCTCCACGCTCGAGTACGTCAAGATGCCGGAGGACGTGGCCGGCCTCATAGAGCTAAGGAGCACCTTCGCCAGGCTGGGGCTCTCCATACCCCCCACCGTCATCGACGCGGGCTTCGAAGGGCAGATAACCCTAGAAGTCCACGGCGGGGCCTTCCCCGTCGTCCTGAAGAGGGGGCTGAGGTTCGCTCACGTGGTGTTCTACAGGGTCGAGGGGGAGCCCGTCCCCTACCGCGGGAGGTACCAGGGCCAGCGCGGGGTCACGCTCCCGCGCTAGAGCCGCGAGGTCCAGCGCCACCTACCTCCGACCACGTGGACGGGCGCTCCACAGAACTTGCATCGGTTGTCGTTGGTCAGGTTCCACTCCACGATATCGAAGCCGAAGCGCTTTATCACGGCCTTGCCGCAGCGGGGGCAGTAGGTGTACTCGCCGCTCTGGCCCGGCACGTTCCCCACGTAGACGTAGTGGAGCCCTTCCCGCCTAGCGAGCTCCCAGAACCTGAGGAGGGTCTCCACGGGAGTCGGCGGCCGGTCGACGAATTTGTAGGCTGGGAAGAACCTGGTAATGTGGAGGGGCACCTCGGGCCCCAGCTCGTCGAGCACCCAGCGCACCAGCTTGCCGAACTCCTCAGCCGAGTCGTTGACGCCCGGCACCACTAGGTAGGTGAGCTCCACGTGCACGCCCCTCTCCCTCAGGGCCTTGACGTTCTGCAGCACCGGCTCAAGCTTGCCCCCGATGACCTTCAGGTACGTCAGCGGGTTGAACGCCTTGACGTCGACGTTCGCGGCGTCGATGTACCTCGCGAGCTCCTCCAGCGGCTCGCTGTTCACGTAGCCGTTGGTGACCAGCACGTTGAAGCCGCCCGCCTCCTTCACGAGCTTAGCCACGTCCTCGACGTACTCGTACCATATCAGCGGCTCGTTGTAAGTGTACGCCACAAAGGGGACGTCGTACCGCTTCATCAGCTTGACCACGCCCTCGGGGTCCAGGTACTCCAGCCACGCCTTCTCTGGGCTGGCGCGCGTGATCGTCCAGTTCTGGCACCAGGGGCACCTGAAGTTGCAGCCGACGGTGCTTATGCTCAGGATCGGTGCGCCGGGGTAGAAGTGGTACAGTGGCTTCTTCTCGATGGGGTCGATCGCGATGGACGAGGCGAGGCCGTAGACGAGCGTGAACAGCTCCCCGTCCTTGTTCGCTCGGACCCCGCACAGCCCGACCCGACCGGGCTCGAGGACGCACTTCCAGGGGCAAAGAAGGCACCTCACCCGCTTGCCCTCAAGCTTCTCGTACCACTTCGCGGGGCGAACCCCCCTTTCGGTCACGGGAGAAGGGCGCACCAGCCCATTTAACGTTGGTGGTAGCCCGGCCGGGATTCGAACCCGGGCTTCCCGCGCGGCGAACCGCGGCTCGGGGGCCAAAGCCCCGCATGCTTGCCGCTACACCACCGGGCTCAGCGCTCCACGCGCTCGCTCCGCTTTTTAATCTTGCTCTAAAGCAGGTCGAAGGTGGCCTCCAAGCGTCTGTAGAGGGCTACGTACCTGCCGTAAAGCCCCCTGTACGCCGCCTCGAGCTCGGGCACCGGTTCCACCTCCTGCTCCACGCTCACCATCGAGCTCACCGCGCGCTCGAAGCTCGCGTAGTGCTTGGAGCCGACAGCCGCCAGGATCGCCGCTCCCAAGCTCGCGGCGTCGCTGACCCTGGGCAAGAGTATCTTCAGGCCCAGGGTGGAGGCCTTGATCCTGTTCCAGAGCTTGCCCCTCACCTCTCCTCCCGTCATGGTGACCCTCCTGACCCTCACCCCGAGCTCCTCTAGGAGCTCGAAGACCCCCCTGTAGTGGTAGGCGACACCCTCCAAAATCGCGCGCACCATGTGGGCCCTCGTGTGCGCGTGGGTGAGGCCAACGAAAGCGGCCTTGGCCTTTGCGTTGAAGAAGGGGGCTTTGGCCCCCCACAGGTAGGGGAAGTAGAACAGGCCGTCGCTCCCCGGCGGGATCCCCTCGGCCTCCTCCAAGAGGATGTCGTAGGGCGAGGCCCCGCGCCTCTTCGCCTCCTCAACCTCGCGGTGTCCGAGCTGGTCGCGGAACCACCGCAGCGACTCCCCCGTAGCGTTCACGACGATCTCGTACTCCCACCTCGCCGGGACCACGTGGACGCAGGTGTCGATCCGCATCTTGGGGTCCGGCCTCGGCTCGCTCAGGGGGGCTTCGAAGCACGTGCCCGTGCCAGTCCCGATGTTGACGTCGCCCTCCTCGAGGGCGCCGGCGCCCAGGGCTTCGCAGGGCCTGTCGCCCCCGCCGCAGACGACCGGCGTCCCCTTCCTGAGGCCAGTGGCCTCGGCCGCCCCACCGGTGACCTCGCCTACGACCTCCCAGGAGCCCCTAAGGGGCGGCAGGATGTCCAGCGGGATCCCCATCTCCTCGCACAGCTCCTCGGACCACACCAGCCTCCTGACGTCGAGGAGCATGGTCCTCGAGGCCATGCTGTAGTCCGTGCACAGCTCCCCCGTCAGCCTGAGGGCGAGGTAGTCCTTCGCGAAGGCGATCTTGTCTATCCTCTCGAAGACGTCCCTCCGCTCCTCCTTCAGCCACAGCAGCTTCACGGCGGAGAACATCTGGTCTACCGGCAGCCCGGTGATCTCGAGCACGCGGCGGGGGCCCAAGCGCTCGCGGACCCACTGCTCCTGCCTCGACGCGCGCGAGTCCAGCCATATTATGGCGTTGTGGAGGACCCTGCCCTCCCTGTCGAGAGGCGCGAAGGCCTCCCTCTGCGATGTCAGGCCCACCGCCGCGATGCTGTCGGGGGGCACCACCTTCGTGATCTCCTTCAGGGCCTCGACCGCTGCCTTCCACCACCTGTCCGGATCCTGCTCCGCCCACCCCACGCGGGGGTGGAGGACCGGGTACTCCCTGTAGGCCGAGGCCACCGGGTTGCCGTCGGGGTCGAAGGCCACCACCTTGCAGCCGCCTGTGCCAACGTCGATGCCGAGGAAGACGGGACTGGCCACGCTCCCTGGGGCCCGCCGGTGGTACTAGTCGGTTGCGGCCACTGAGAGGTTAAAAAGCCTCGCCCGCCGGCATCCGCTGATGATCAGGCTCCGCGAGGTGCAGCGCGTCAAGCTGAGGGAGGGGCTGCTCGTGCAGGGGCTGCCGGGCATCGGGTACGCTGGGAAGCTGGCGGTAGACTACATAGTGAGGGAGATGAAGCTGCCTAAGGTCGCTGAGCTGGTCACCGACGGCTTGCTCCTGCACTCCAACGTGGCCGTGCTCGTGGACGAGGGCTCCGTCATCCACCTTCCCGCCTACGAGTTCTACCTGCTCGAGGGCCCCCGGGATACCTTGTTCGTCACCGCCCCCACGCAGCCCGTCGCGTGGATGCAGTACGAGGTGGCCGAGTACGTCCTCGATTACTTCCAGATGGTCGGCGGCTCCGAGGTCGTAGGGGTCTGCGGGACGACGATGGGGGAGGGTGAGGGGGTCTACTTCGCGGCCGCCGACGAAAGGGTCAGGGAGGAGCTGGCCGCGATGGGCTTCAAGCCCTCGCCGGGCGGCGTGATCACGGGCGCTTGCGGGCTGCTCCCAGCCCTGGCTGCCCTGCGCGGCCTGAAGGCCTACGTCCTGATGGGCTACGTCAGCCAGCCGGAGCTCGATCCGATGGCCGCTAAGCAGCTGGTCCAGGCCCTAAGCAAGATACTCGGGGTGGCAATCGATACGAGGAACCTGGACATGCTGATAGAGGAGGTGAGGCGGCGCGAGGCGGAGATCGTCGAAGCGATAAAGGAGAGCATGAGAGCCCGGAGGTTCGATCTGCCGCAGTTCTACGTATAGGCGTGCCGTAGGAGGGGCGCGTAGTCCCTGACCAGCCTAACGACTGCCTCCCTCAGCGCGTCGGACATCGACGAGTAGGCCCCCGCATCGACGAGCAGCTTGAGCAGCCTGTACTGCTCCGCCGTCAGCCTGATCGAAACGCGAACCGTCTCCGCCCTCATCATGCCTCCCATCAGGGCTCCAGACCTTCATCAGCTGTCAGCTCCAGGCCACTAGCGCGCGGCCTATATTACCGCTACCTCGCAGACTCCCTCCACGAGCCTCCTGAACCTCTCAGCGTCGGACGCCGATCCCACGATCGCCCCGTAGTGCATGGGTACCGCCAGCGCGGGCCTTATCCTGCGCGCGGCTTCCGCAGCCTCCTCAGCCGTCATCACGTACACGCCGCTCACAGGGAGCAGCGCCACGTCAACGGCCCCCGCCAGCTGGTCCATCTCGGGTATGAGGTCGGTGTCGCCAGCGTGGTAGATGCGGACTCCGCTAATCTCGATGATAGCGCCGATGCCGTTGTAATGGCGCGGGTGGTAGGGCTTGCCGACATTGTACGCAGGCACGGCGCGGATCCTGACGCCTTTCACGGAGACCTCCTCACCCGGCCTCAGGAGCTTCGCCTCCCACCTCAACCCCCGCAGCCTCCTCTCGCAGTTGACGGAAGCCACGATCACTGCGTCGCGCTTGAGGACCTTCCTCAGGTCGTCGGGGCTGCAGTGGTCGTAATGGTCGTGGGTGCAGACGCCCACGTCGCCGTCGGCGCGCCCAGCTGGCACCGAGAAGGGGTCTACGTAGACGACGACGCCCCCGCCCTCCAGTCTGAAGGCAGCATGGGCGATACGCTCGATCCTAACCCCCCTGAAGCGAATCTCGCCCACGGAAAGCGTTAACAACCCCGCACTAATATCGCTGTCGGCATGCACCTCTGCGAGTACGCGCGCAAGGTAGCCCTCGCCCTGCTCCTTGAGGGGGTCAGGGCCGCAGACCCCGCCAGGCTACTGAGGGAGCGGGTCGCGTTCGACGGGCGCAGGCTGAGGGTCGCGGGCTACGAGGTCGACGTGGGCGGCGGAGCCTACATCGTCGCCCTGGGTAAGGCCGCGGGCCCCATGGCGGAGGCGGTGGAGCAGATCCTGGGCGACGCGGTGCGCGGCGGTATTGCGACCCTGCTCAGGGGCGCCGAGCGGGTGAGGCTGAAGAGGGTCGTGCCGGTGGTAGCCGGCCACCCCCGCCCGGACGAGGGCAGCCTGAGGGCCGGTGAGCTCGCGCTCAGGACCGCGGAGAGGGCGAGGGAGGAGGGGGTGCCGCTCATCGTCCTGCTGTCCGGAGGGGGGTCCGCCATGGCTGAGCTGCCGGTCCCCGGCGTCTCCCTCGGGGACCTGCAGGCGCTCACCGACCTCCTGCTCAGGAGCGGCGCGTCGATAGGGGAGATCAACGCCGTCAGGAAGCACCTGTCCCTGCTCAAGGGCGGCAGGCTCGCTGCCACCGCTAGGCCGTCCCCGGTGCTGACGCTGGTGCTGTCGGACGTGGTGGGCGACCGCCTTGACGTCATCGCCTCGGGCCCCACAGTGCCCGACCCCACCACCTACAGCGACGCGCTGAGGGTGCTCCAGGCGTACGGCGTGCTCGGCGAGGCGCCAAAGCCCGTGGTCGCGTACCTGGAAAGGGGGTGCAGGGGCGAGGCCCCGGAGACCCCGAAGCCCGGCGAGCTCGACAACTCCCTAGCCGTGGTGATCGGGAACAACATGACCGCTCTGAGGGCGATGAAGGCCTACGCGGAGGGGCTGGGCTTCCGCGCGCTCATCCTCAGCAGCTCAATCGGGGGCGAGGCGAGGGAGGCCGGCAGGGTGCTGGCCTCCGTCGTGCTGGAGGCTAAGCGGAGCGGCAACCCCCTCGACCCGCCCGCCGTCATCCTCTGCGGGGGCGAGACCACGGTGACCGTCAGGGGCAAGGGCAGGGGCGGCCGCAACCAGGAGTTCGCGCTGGCGGCGGCAATCGAGATCGCTGGCGAGGAGGGGGTGGCGGTGGCGGCCATGGGCAGCGACGGCGTGGACGGGCCGACGGACGCGGCGGGCGCCGTGGTCGACGGCCACACCATCCCCCGGGCCAAGCAGCTCGGGATCGACCCCGCTGCCTACCTGAGGGATAACGACAGCTACACGTTCTTCAGGATCGTGGGCGGCCACATAGTAACAGGGCCCACGCGCACCAACGTTAACGACTTCTACGTGGGGGTCGTCGCGACGGAGGAGGTCACCTGGTAGCGCGCGGCTTCAGCCGAGGAGGCGCTCGAGGTTCTCCTGCGCTGCCGCTACAAGCTCGGCGGGCTCCACCCCCCGCACCTCCGCCACGAACCTCACGGTCTCCGGTATCAGGTCGGGCGTCAGGTAGAGCCCCCTGTACTGGTAGGGGCCGTCGCTCTCAAACGCCAGGCACGCCAAAGCTACCCTTCTAGCGACCTCCCTGTGCTTCTCGCTCACCCTGACCGTGGGGTTTATCGACACCAGGTAGCCGCGCGCCACGATCTCCGAGAGGACGTCGGGCGGGCCCGTGTACCAGTGGAACAGAGCCCGCCTGATCCCGTAGCGCGAAACCTCCTCCAGAGCCTGCCGCCACGCCTTGGCGGTGTGGAGGTTGAGCGCCAGGTCGTGGTCCCTGGCGATCTCCAGGAGCCTCCTGAACAGACTGAGCTGGGCATCGTAGGTCTCCGGGGTGAAGGCCAGGTCGAGCCCCACCTCGCCCAAGCACCTCACCCCCCTCTCGACCACCAGCCGCTCCAGCTCCCTGAGCTCTTCGTCCACTCTGCCGAGGGCCTTCAGGGACCAGGGGTGGATGCCCACGCAGGGGACCAGGTACCCGAACCTCTCGGCCAGCCTCACCGTCCTGATCGATGACTCCAAGTCGTCGGAGACGGCCACGATGGCGGCGAACGTCTCGGCGTACCTGGCAAGCTCGCTCTCTTCGAACTCGTGCGCGTGGCAATGAGCGTCTGTGTACTTTACTTCCACGGCGCTCCAGGTCGAACAGGGTTGTTAAGCCTTGGCTGCGCACCTCTCGGAGTCGCAAAAAGGGGATTCGCGAGCGGGATCGGCGAGACGGAAACTCTTATAAGGGCGACAGAGAGTGGCGTGGAGAGGCCGGGGTAGCTCAGCCCGGTGGAGCGCCCGGCTGTTAACCGGGAGGGCGGGGCCAACCCGCACCGAAGTCCCGGGTTCGAATCCCGGCCCCGGCGCCACGCTAGCCGAGAGCCTGGCCGCCCCTCGCCGGCGGATAAACGCATAAATACCTCCCACCGAGGGGTACCCGGGGCGCCGAGCCGGCCATAGGGCGGCTGGAAACGCCCGGTCTCGTCAGATCCCGGAAGCTAAGCAGCCGCCCGCCGCCGCGAG
>JAGDWA010000130.1:6103-9139 GCA_023269735.1 Thermofilum sp. | reverse complement strand
GGGGCTAACGGGAGCCGGCCCCCGGTGCGAGGGCCGGCGTTAGGTGCGAAGGTGAGGGAGCTTTAAATGGCGGCGCGGGCCCTTCGGGCGTGGACGTGGAGAGGCTCTACGAGGCCCTGCTGAGGTACTACAGGAGCAGCTCCTGGCTCCCGTGGAGCGACCCGCGCGCCAAGCTCGAGGAGGACATCAGGAGGCTCACGGAGCAGGGCGTGAGCAGGGAGGAGGCGATCAGAAGGCTCTTCGAGGAGAAAATCGGCGACTACAGGGTCCTCGAGGCGATCCAGCCCCCCACGCTCCCCGCTGGGGCGCGGCGGGCCTACGAGGGCGAGGCCTTCGGCATCCTCTACGTCGAGCTGGACCCCTTCGAGGAGAGGCTGCCCCAGCTGGGGGCGCTCCTCGATTACGTGGAGCGGAACCTCGGCGAGGTCGTGGCCGTGGTGCCGAACGTGGGCTTCGTCTCGGCGAGCGTACTGCTGGGCACCAGCTTCCAGGGCGTCAAGGGGGCTGCCGTGATCTACCGGAGGAGGCTAGCGCAGCAGGATCAGCAGGCTCGATGAGAGCAGCAGCGCGATGATCAGCAGTATCACCAGCTTGACCAGCTGCGAGCCCTGCCTCCCCCTTGTCGCCCTCCCCACCCCACCCACCGGGATGGCGGCCAGAGCCCCAGCGTATTAAACCTGGTGGGGAAAAAGGCCTACTGCTTGACCTCCTCCTTCTTCTCCTCTTTCTTCTCCTCCTTCTTCCTCTTGAAGACCTTCTTCAGGAAGCTCATCGCTACTGCGGCGAGCGGGAGCCTTTATACCTTTTGCTGAATCGCCCCGCGCCAGGGCGCCGGGGGCCACAACGCTTTTCAGCGGGGGCCTCCCAGTTGCACGTGTTCAACCCCTACGAGATCAGGGGCGACTTCCCGCTGCTATCGAGGGGCATCGTGTACCTCGACAACGCCGCCACCTCCCAGAAGCCCAGGCAGGTGATCGAGGCGGTCGCCCGCTTCTACGAGAGCAGGTACGCGAACATCCACAGGGGGGTGCACAGGCTGAGCATGGAGGCCAGCGAAGCCTACGAGGGGGCGCACGAGGTGGTGGCGGGTTTCATCGGGGCGAGGAGCTGGCGGGAGGTGATCTTCGTGAGGAACGCGACCGAGGCGATCAACCTGGTCGCGTACTCCTGGGGGCTGAGCAACCTCGGGAGGGGCGACGAGATCGTCGTCAGCGTGATGGAGCACCACAGCAACCTGCTCCCCTGGCACAGCGTGGCGCGGAGGGCGGGGGCTAGGCTGAGGATCGTGGGGCTCAGGGGGGACTACACGCTGGACTACGAGGAGCTGGAGCGCGCGGTGACGGAGAGGACGAAGCTCGTCGCGATCACCCAGGTGTCCAACGTGCTGGGGACGGTCGTGGACGTGAGGAGGGTGGCTAGGCTGGCCCACAGCGTGGGCGCCCTCTGCCTGGTCGACGGGGCGCAGAGCGTCCCGCACATGCCGGTCAACGTGAGGGAGCTGGAGTGCGACTTCCTGGCGTTCAGCGGGCACAAGATGCTCGGCCCCAGCGGCATCGGCGTCCTCTGGGGCAGGGAGGACGTGCTGGAGGAGATGGAGCCCTTCCTCTACGGCGGCGACATGGTGAGGGAGGTGAGGTACGCCGGCGGGGCACTGGAGCCCTCCTGGAACGAGCTGCCGTGGAAGTTCGAGGCGGGGACCCCGAACATCGCTGGGGGCGTGGGCCTCGCCGAGGCGGTCAGGTACCTGCAGAGGCTGGGCATGGAGAGCGTGCGCCTGCACGAGCTGGAGCTGACCAGGTACGCTCTGAAGAGGCTGTCCGAGCTGGAGGGCTTGGAGCTCTACGGGCCCCCGCCGGAGCTGAGGGGCGGCGTGGTCCCGTTCAATGTCAGGGGGCTGGACCCCCACACGGTGGCCGCCCTCCTGGACCAGAGGGGCATCGCGGTGCGGAGCGGCTTCCACTGCGCCCAGCCCCTCCACGAGTACCTGGGGCTGAGGGAGGGGACCGTGCGCGCCAGCTTCTACGTCTACAACGTCAAGGAGGACGTCGACGCCCTCGCCGAAGCCCTCGGCGGGATCCTCACCCTCCTGATGAAGGAGGCCGTGGCGGGCAGGAAATGAGGTCAGGGGCGAAAAGACCTGTCACCGCTCCCGAGACCGTCGCTACATCATCCCCACCTACGCGCGCTGAGCACGCTTAAAAGGGTGATGGTGGAGCAGGGGCAGGGCTCCGCTGGGGACCCGGATGAGGAGCTCATCGAGCGCCTATGTGGCAGCCACCACGGGCGACGGGCGCCTCGTCTACCTGTCGGCGACCGCCAGCCCGGCCCAGCCCGGCCTGGAGCAGGCGCTGACCGAGGTGCTCCACGAGCTCGCCAAGCGCAGCTACGCCGAGCTCCCCGGCGACAGGGCACGCGTCGACGCGATGAGGATGCTGCGGAGCATGGGCTTCGCCGTGGAGGAGCTGTCGATCGCGGTCAGCTACAGGTGCCCCCAGTGCGCCGCCTCGATACAGCTGAGCCCCGAGATCGTCGTCTACGTCTGCCCCTACTGCGGCTGGGCCGGGACGGTGTTCGGTAAGAGCGTCAGGCTGCTCGCGTGGCCGGCCGGGAGGCGTGAGGACGTCGAGGCGCTGATCAGGAGGCACGGCTGCACGCCGGTCTCGATCGAGCTCCGCTACCTACCCTTTTGGGTCTTCGAGGCCGACGTGACGGCAGACTACGTCGCCCTCGTGACCTACGAGTACGAGGAGTTCCAGTACTACGACGACTACCACGGCCGACCCCGCGTTAGGACGCGGGTCGTGACGAGGCGCAGGAGGGTGGCCGGCCGGGTCAGCTTCAGCGCCACGCGGGCTGTTCTGGCGCGCCTCAGGCCCGGCCTGCTGGGCGGCGGGGAGCTGAAGACCTGGGTCGAGAGCGCGTGGGTCATGCAGCCGCCCTCCCCGCTGAGCGAGGAGGAGGCGAAGGCTTTCGCCTCGAGCATGCTGGCGCCGGAGCTGGACGAGGGGGTCGCGCGCGTCCGCGCCGAGGACGCGC
>JAGDWA010000130.1:0-6093 GCA_023269735.1 Thermofilum sp. | reverse complement strand
GAGCTCGAGGACAGCGCCGCCTCGAGGGCCCGGCGGGACGCCGGCAGGCGGGTGCCCGGCACAGTGGTCGACGTGCGCCTCCTCAGCTTCAGGCCCCGGATCACGTTCAAGCGCGGCGAGCTGGTCTTCGCCCCCTACTGGCTCTTCTCCTACACCAGGGGCGGCAGCCTCTACTCCGGGTCGGCAGTGGGCCCCCAGCTGTCGACGCTGAGGCTGGAGCTCCCCCTCTCGAACGCCGAGAGGGCGCTGAGGCTGGTCGGGGCGCTGCTGGTGTCGCTGGTCGCAGGGCTGGCGGCCGAGCTCGTCGTGAGGGTGGCGCAGAGCTTAGCCCTACTGCTGATGGTGGCGGCGATGGGGCTCTTCGCGGCCGCGAAGCTGGCCCTCTCGGCCTACGAGCCGGCGAAGGTGGAGTAGGTGCCCAACTGCCCCTACTGCGGCGCCGCCGTCGAGCAGCAGCCCGGCGAGGTCGTCTTGACCTGCCCCTACTGCGGCACCGCCTTCGCCGTGGGAGGGGGCGAGGTCGGCAGGCACCTGATGGGCCGCGTCAACTTCACGATCCAGCAGGTCCTCGAGGCCTTCAAATCGTGGGCCCTCAGGATGCCGGAGACGCCCAACGACTTCCTCGGGGCCGCCCACCTGAGGGACTACCAGCTCGTCTTCTACCCCTTCTGGATCTACGAGGTGGTGGGAAGGGTCAGGGCGGGGGGAGGGGTGATGGAGGAGGCGGTGGAGGTCTCGTTGCCCGCGCACAGGTCGATGACCGGCACCCCCCTCGAGAACCTGCTGATGAGCCCGGTGGGGAAGGTCTACTACAGCCACAGGCACGTCGTGGAGACCGGGGGGCGGCTCCTGAACCCGGACGTGGGCCCCGAGGAGGCCGACAGGCTCGCCCTCTCGCTGGGCCGGAAGGCCGTGATGGACAGCCTGCGCCGGAGGCTGGGGTCGAGGCCCAGGGTCGAGAGCCTTGACCTCCGCATCGCGTCCCGCGCGCTCGTCCACGCCCCCGTGTACGTGTGCACCTACTCCTACCGCGACCGCTCCTACCGCTTCATGGCCGACGCCAGCGACTCGAGCGTGCTGTACGCGGAGGTCCCCATCGAGCTGAGGTTCAGGGCCGTGACCCTGGCCGCGGGCTCCCTCTCGCTGCTGGCCGCGCTTGCCACCCTGGCCGCCGTCGACAGGGCCCCCGCGTTCTCGCTGGTGAGCGCCACCGGCTTCCTCATCGTGGGGCTCATCGCGGTTTACAAGGGCCTGCGGCTGAGGGTCACCGTCAGGCGCTACCCGGCCGGCTGGTGAGCGGCGCTAGTGGGCGGCCGCACGCGAGACGAGCAACGACAGCAGGGCGGCGAGCGGGAGGGCCTGCAGCGGCGTCAGCGTCAGCGCGAGCGAGTCGAAGGGCATGATGCCGGACACGCCCATCGCGTAGGAGACGGCGTTGAGCGTGTACTCGGCGGCGGCCGCCGCGAGGAAGCTCTCGCCCATGCCGACGAGGCAGAGCGTCGCCGAAACGAGGAGCGCGACGAGGAAGCCCGCGTAGGGCGGGTAGACGGTGTAGCCCGTGAACAGCAGCGCGTAGATGGCCGAGCTCAGGACCGCCGCCTGCCAGGGCCCCCTCAGGACCTCCGCCAGGGTCAGGGGCAGCAGGAACCTGAACACCGTCGCGTTGAAGGCCGTGATGAAGGCGATCCAGAGCGCGGCGGCGATCCACGGCTGGCCGACGCTGAGGGCGTTCTCGACCGTGGGGAGCTTGAGGGGCACCACGGCGCCCAGCCGCTCCAGAAGCGAGAGCAGCGCGTACGAGGCCAGGGCGATCACGACGCCCGCCTCGACCCCGGTGAGCCACCTCGAGGCCACCTCCCGCGGGCCCGGCAAGGAGAGGCGACGCGCGCGGCCGAGGAGGGCCCCGCCGGCCACCAGGGAGAAGAGGGTCATCATGGACGTCAGCAGCGACTGGTGGACGAGCTGCAGGAGGGTGCGCAGGGTCGGGGCCAGCCCGCCCCTCCCCAGGATGTAGGGGAGCTGGAGGAGCGTCGAGGCGACGCCGAGCGCCAGCAGGGGCGGGAGCACGACCGCCGCCAGCCTGCCCTTCCTGACGCCGGGCAGGGGGAGCGCGGCCGCTAGCAGGAGGGCGGTGAGCATCAAGGCCTGCACGACCGCGTAGGCGAAGATCGCGACGCCCCTAGCCCTCTCCGCCTCCGCCACCATCGCGCTGCAGGCCTCGCGGCTCGGCTCCCACGCGCTGAGCGCCAGCAGGCCCCCCCTGACGCTCAGCGTGTAGACGCCGCCGCCCGAGGTCTTCAGCAGCTCGGCCGCGGCAGCCAGGGCTGCGGGCAGGGGGGCCAGCGTGAGGTTGACCACCAGGGCGCTGAAGCCGAGCGTCGCGTCGACCCTCAGCTCGTACAGGAGGCCGCCCCTGTAGCCCCTCACGACCCACTCCTTGCCCCTGTAGCCGTTGAGGCTGGGCGCCCCGTCGATGAACGCGGTGCAGACGCTCTGGGGGCGCAGCTCGAAGAAGACGACCCTGCTGCCGGCCCCCAGCACGCTCTCGACGCTGTCGGCCGCCGCCAGTATCTCCGCGCGGCTGTGCAGGACGTCGAAGGCCCGCTGGCCCCAGAGCAGTGCGAGCGCCAGGGCCGAGAGGGCCGCGGCGGCGTGGAGCCAGCGCATCGACCTGAGCTCGGGCGGGCCGCTATAAGGGCTCCGATCCCTTTAAGAGCCGGGGCGCCGGTGCCGCGTGCCCCCAGCCACCGTCCAGGGAGTGCTCAAGGGCCCGCGCGTGGTCGCCCCGCTAGTGGGGGAGCTGGTCGAGAAGGGCTACGGCATCCCGAGGGACGGCGAGCTGGAGCTGAACCTGGTGGAGGCCGCCTACCTGGTCGACAGGGGCGAGCTCACAGTGGTGGGCAGCGACGGGCGCCAGCTGGGCTTCAGGGAGCTCGTGGAGGCCGGCTCCTCGCAGGACCCCGACTTCTGGGTGAAGCTGAACGTGTACTCGGACCTGAGGAACAGGGGCCTGCGGGCGCAGGTGGTCGAGGGCACCCGCGTGATCCTCGCCGGCAAGAAGTCGGGGGAGGGCGAGAGGAGGTTCATGATCCTCTGCCTGGAGGAGGGGGTGAGGATCGGCTTCAAGGAGCTCGACGCCTTCATCAGGAGGGCGCTGGAGTCGAGGAGGGAGCCGGCGCTGGCCATAGTCGACAAGGAGGGCAACGTCTCGTACTACCTGGTCGAGAGGAGCCTGGGGTGAGCGCCGTGCCGCACTTCAAGTCGCGCCACGCGCTGAGCAAGAGCGCGAAGAAGAGGTTGGTCGAGGAGCTGAGGGCCAAGCTCCCGCAGGCGGCAGAGGTCGTCGAGAGGGCAGAGAGGGTGGAGGTCGCCAGGCTCGAGGACGCGGAGCTCGTGATCGTCGACGGCGTCCCCGCGCTCGTAGTCAGCGGCGGGCTCACCTTCCCCACGCTCCTCGCCGCTCACAGGCTCGGCCTGAGGCTCCCGCTCGTCGTCGTCGACATGGGCGCCGTCCCCCACATCCTGAACGGGGCCGACGTGATGGCACCCGGCATCGTGGAGGCGGAGCCCTTCGAGCCGGGCTCGCTAGTGTACGTGGCGGACGTCGAGAAGAGGAGGGTCTTCGCCGTCGGGCAGGCGCTCATGGGCAGTGAGGAGCTCATGAGGGTGAGGAGGGGGAGGGCCGTGCGCAACCTCCACTACGCCGGCGACGAGCTGTGGAGGCTGATTGCATAAAGGGATTTAAGCCGACCACCCGGTCGCCCCCGCCGATGGAGTGGGCCGAGCTCGCTAGCCCGGACGTGGCTTCGGCCGACAAGGAGAGGACGGTGGTCATCCTGCCCCTGGGCTCGCTCGAGGTCCACGGGCCCCACCTGCCGCTGGGCCTCGACACGCTCGTGATCCACAGGGTCGCGGTCGAGGCCGCCCGCCGCTCCCCGCCGGCGATCGTGCTGCCCCCGCTCTTCTACACCTACGTGCCGGAGAGCCGCCACTTCGCCGGCGCGATCTCGCTCAGCGGCTCCACGTTCCTCAGGGTGCTCGAGGAGATCTGCGACGAGGTCTACCGGAACGGCTTCCGGAGGATCTTCATCCTCAACGGCCACGGGGGCAACAGGCGGCCCCTCCCCCTCTTCGTGAGGGAGATGCAGGAGAAGGGTAAGCGCTACCTCCTCTACGTCTGGGTCGAGCCCCTCCAGGGCCTCGAGGATATCATCGAGGAGATCAGGGAGAGCGAGCCGGTCGGCCACGCGTGCGAGGTGGAGACGAGCCTCGCTCTCCACCTCTTCCCCCACCTGTGCAGGATGGAGCGCGTGAAGGGGCCCGCCAAGCTGGGGCCGCCGCGCGTGGTGGAGGGGGTCCAGACGATGGCCGATTGGGTCTCCTACGCGGTGGAGGGCTACCTCGGCGACCCCACGAAGGCGAGGCCCGAGAAGGGCGCCAGGCTCTTCGAGGAGTGGGTCAGGAGGGTCGCCGAGGTGATCGAGCGGATCAGGAACGACACGCTCTACGAGCGGGTCCTGGACGACTACTACGCCAGAGCCCGCAAGTAGCCAAGGTTATTTACCGCCGCTGCAGCGGCGACCCGTGGTGAAGCCGCGGGTCTGCGTAGTCGGAACCATGCACATGGACTTCATCGTCTACGTCGACCGCCTTCCGAAGCCCGGCGAGACGGTGATCGGAGGGGGCTTCGAGATGCAGCCGGGCGGCAAGGGGGCCAACCAGGCCGTGGCCGCCGCCAGGCTGGGGGCCGCGAGCTACCTGGTCAGCAGGGTCGGCAGCGACTACGTCGGCAAGCTCCTCCTCGAGAACGCGGTCGCCAACGGGGTCGACGTGACCTGCGTCAAGATCGACCCGGAGGCCCACAGCGGCGTGGCGCTCATCATCGTGGGCGAGGGGGGCGAGAACGTGATCGCCGTGGCGCCCGGTGTCGACCTTCGAATCTCCCCGGCGGACGTCGAGGACGCGCTGCCGGCCATCCGCTCTTCGAGCGTCGTGCTCGCCCAGCTCGAGGTGCCGCTGGAGACCGCCCTGAGGGCCATGAAGCTCGCCAAGGACTGGGGCAGGCTGACGGTGCTCAACCCGGCGCCGGCCAAGCCGATGCCCCCCGGCGCCCTGGCCTGCGTCGACGTGCTGACGCCGAACCTGCGCGAGCTCGAGGCCCTGGCGGGCGTGGAGGTGAGGTCGGTGGAGGACGCGGAGAGGGCGGCGCGCAAGCTGCTCGAGGAGGGCGCGGGGGCGGTGGTCGTGACCATGGGCAAGCGGGGTGCGCTCATCGTCGATGGCGCGGGCCCCAGGCTGGTCCCCACGTTCGACGTGCCGGTGGTGGACACGGTGGGCGCAGGCGACGCGTTCAACGGAGCGCTGGCGGTCGCGCTGGCGATGGGCGCCACGCTGGACGAGGCCGTCACCTTCGGGAACCTCGCCGCGTCTCTGAAAGTGACCAAGAGGGGGGCCCAGGCGGGCCTGCCGAGGCTCGAGGAGGTCGTGAGGTTCGCCTCGGAGAGGGGCGTGGAGCTCAGGTTCCTACGCGGGCAGCCCGGAGCGGGGCAGTGAGCGCCCCCTGAGCCGCGGCGCTGCAGGCTCAGGCCCGCTGCCTCCTCAGCATCGCCTCTATCGCCTCCTTGACCTCCCGCGGCCTCCGCACCCCGTAGAGGCACTTCCCCGGGTCCCTGCTCACCTCCTTCAGCGTCCTCGCGTAGAAGACGCCGGCGGCGGCGCCCCCCCTGCCGATGCTCGCCTCCACGCCCCTCGTGTAGTACTCAGCGCCCCACTCCGCGGGGCTCACGATGATCACCGTCCCGTAGCCGAGCAGGCGCCCGAGCAGGCTCTGCTCGAGGATGATCCTACCGATCGAGGCGTAGGGGATCGTCTGCTCCTGCCTCCGCCAGATCCCCGCCCTTATCGTCACGCCGGCGTCCGTCAGCTCGTAGCTGTACGAGCGCCGCCGCGCCTCGACGGCGAGCAGGGTCAGGGCCGACGCGGCGAGGGCGCCGTAGGGGTACCAGCTGAGGTAGCCCTGGAGGGCCCCGACCGGCGAGGGGGGCCCGCTGGCGAGCGCGAGGGCGGCGGGGAGCGCGAGCGCGAGGGCCGAGG
>JAGDWA010000093.1:8650-9226 GCA_023269735.1 Thermofilum sp. | reverse complement strand
GGTGACCGACAGGTAGTGCGCCGCCCCGAGGCCGGCTGCGCCGCCGAAGAGGGCTACGGCCAGGTTGCCTGCGCCCGACGCGAGGCTGAGGGCGCCGACCGCGGCCGCCTCGGGCCCCTCCGCCACCTCGGCGAGCAGGGAGTAGAGGGCCACGTCGTAGGCGGCGAAGGCAGCCACGACCCCGAACCAGGCCGCAACGACGTGGGGCGCCGGGAGCAGCGGGAGCGAGGAGTAGAGGAGGGCGCTCAGCCACAGGCTGGCGAGGAGGAGCCGGGCGCTGCCGAGCCTCTCGACGAGGCCCGGGAGCCTCAGCCTCAGCGCCGCCTCGACGAGCGTGGGGAGGCCGCCGCGGAGGGCGCCGTAGAGGAGGCGCCCGCTCCTGCAGCTGCCCGCGAGGCGCGCGAGGGCCCTGTCCAGCTCGACGCCGTAGGCGCTCATCCCCACCGTGTGGAGGGCTGAGGAGGCCGCCGCGAGGGGGAGGAGGGGGCCCAGCGACCTGAGGGGGTGCCTGAGGGCCTCGAGCACACCGGAGTCGCCCCGCCCCTCGCCCCTGGCCACCGCGGCTGCTGCAGCCGC